>CAYWXF010000054.1:0-7443 GCA_964462025.1 uncultured Pseudomonas sp.
TGCTGGCTCTTATTAAAGCGATGTACTTCATCAACAAAGAGCACAGTACGTTTCTGGCGCTGAATGGCCTGCGACTTTGCCTCTTCGATAGCGGCCCGGATGTCTTTAACCCCGGCGGTTACTGCGCTTATGCGCGACAATTCAGCAGCACCGCTGCTGGCCAACAGTTCCGCCAACGTGGTTTTGCCGGTACCCGGCGGGCCCCACAGGATCATTGAATGCAGCTGGCCGCGGCTGATCGCCTCACGCAGCGGCTTACCGGCACCAAGAATATGGCTCTGACCGATATATTCCTGCAGGTTGCGCGGTCGCATCCGCGCCGCCAGCGGCCGGAAGTCAGGCGAAAAGTCGAGCACTAGCTAGTTCCGCTGATCATCAAGGTCAACGCCCTCAGGCAGGTTAAATTCAAACAAGCCGCGTTCAACGGCTTGATTCAGTTGAACGTTTTCTAAATCGATGGTGCTAATCTGGCCCTGACCATCGTCAAGAATAATACGCTCAAGGCGGGCGCTGCTATCATCTTCAGCGAATATCAGTTGCAGGCTCTGTTGGGAGTCCGCTGAGGGCTTAGGTTGCAGCGCGAAGCTGTCGCCTTCCTGCTTGACGGTGTAATGACTCCAGGCCTGGGCGTCGGCGTCCAGCAGCAGTAACAGCGGGCTTTGCTCCATGGCGTCAGTTTGCTGGTAAACGGTTACCTGCTCAACAAAGGGATTGTAATACCAGAGGTTGCTGCCATCGGCCACCATCAGGGTTTCATCAGGTGCGTCGGTCTGCCAGTAAAGGTAATTAGGCCGCGCCAGTGCCATCCGGCCATGTAATTGCTGAACCAGTTCTCCCGCAGGGTCGCTAACCTGCTGGCTGAACTCGGCCTGCAACGTCGATAAGCCTGCCAGGCGCTCGATCAGCGCATCACGGTCAGCGGTAGCGGCCTGTGCGGTAGTTAAACTACTCAGCAGCAGGCTGACGGCAAGGGTAAAACCTGATACAACACTGTACTTCATCATGAATTTTCTCTTGGTTAATCTTTCGGTGGCTTGGGCGCGATCACGTCGCGTTGACCGTTATGTCCGGCACTACTAACGACACCGCTCATCTCCATTTGTTCCACGATGCGGGCGGCACGATTGTAACCAATTCTGAATTTGCGCTGCACGCTGGAGATGGAAACCCGCCGGGTTTCAGTCACAAAAGCTACGGCTTCATCATAAAGCGCATCACTTTCGTCATCACCAAATTCCAGTTGTTCGCCAGGTAACAAACTGTCTTCGCCAGCATCGCCTTTAAGAATTTCTTCCAGGTAATTCGGCCGGCCCCGTTTTTTCCAGTCAGCCACGACCGCATGAACTTCATGGTCATCAACAAAAGCACCATGAACCCGGGTTGGCACCCCGCTACCCGGCGGCAGGTAGAGCATGTCGCCCTGCCCCAGCAGTTGATCAGCACCAGCCTGGTCCAGAATGGTACGGGAATCAATTTTTGACTGCACCTGAAACGCGATTCGCGTGGGGATATTGGCCTTAATCAGACCGGTGATCACATCCACTGACGGCCGCTGGGTGGCCAGAATCAAATGAATTCCGGCGGCACGTGCTTTTTGCGCGATACGGGCAATCAGCTCTTCGACTTTTTTGCCGACAATCATCATCATGTCAGCGAATTCATCGACTACCACTACGATACTGGGTAATTTTTCCAGCAATGGGGGCATCTCGTCCATTGAATCGCCCGGCTTCCAGAGCGGATCCCGCAGGGGTTCACCGGCTTCTTTCGCTTCCAGCACCTTGGTGTTGTATCCTTTGAGGTTACGTACGCCCAGTGACGACATCAGTTTATAACGGCGTTCCATTTCACCCACGCACCAGCGCAGCGCGTTAGCCGCATCTTTCATGTCGGTGACCACTTCAGTCAGCAGGTGCGGAATGCCTTCATAAACGGAAAGCTCAAGCATCTTGGGGTCAATCATGATCAAGCGGACATCTTCCGGTGAACTCTTATACAGCAAGCTTAGGATCATCACGTTGACGCCCACGGACTTACCTGAGCCGGTAGTACCGGCTACCAGCAGGTGCGGCATCTTCGCCAGATCCACCACCACGGGCTGGCCGGCTATGCCTTTTCCCAGCACCATGGTCAGCGGCGAAGTACTTTGCTGGAATGCATCGCAGCTGACAACTTCACGGAAAAATACGGTCTCGCGGCTCTTATTCGGCAGCTCAAGACCAACATAAGATTTACCCGGAATAACTTCGACCACCCGTACAGAAATCGCCGACAACGAGCGGGCAATGTCCTTGTCCAGATTCGAAATCTTCGACACTTTCACGCCAGCGGCCAGATCCAGTTCAAACCGGGTAATTACCGGGCCTGGCTGTACATTCGCCACTTTAACTTCCACGCCGAAGTCTTGCAGCACAGCTTCAACCGTGTCACTG
The DNA here is from genome assembly GCA_964462025.1 of uncultured Pseudomonas sp. Taxonomy (GTDB): domain Bacteria; phylum Pseudomonadota; class Gammaproteobacteria; order Enterobacterales; family Alteromonadaceae; genus Pseudidiomarina. The sequence goes on from CAYWXF010000054.1 coordinate 2,433, forward strand.
ATTTGCTGCAGCTCGGCCGGGGTCAGTGGATTACCGGTTTTGTTGGGACGATCCAGCAGCTCAATGGATGGCAGCGGATCAATTGACGCCGCAGCTGAGCTGCTGTCATCGGTTTCATCACTGTCCTCTTGAGCAGCAACGGGCGCAGGTTTCGGTTTGCGTGCCTCGCGGCTGAATCGATTGGGTCGGGTTACAGGCTCATCTTCGTCATCAAAGCTGACCGATGGCAGCTCAAAATCATCGGCATCGTCGTCCGGCAGTGTCAGCGCAGGCTCACGGCGTGGCTCAACGGTTGCGGCAGTACTGCGGCGGCTCTTCAGCTTTTCTTTCAGGCTGATTGCCGGAACCCTTTCGTCGCCATCGTCATCGTCAGCTCGTTCGCGTCTGCTGGTCATCACCCAGTCAGCGAGCTGCCGGCTGGCTTTGACCAGCCACTGGGTAGCCCGGATTGTCACAGCGCCCAGGTTATCCGCTAACCACACCCAGGAGATGCCGGTGACCAAGGTTAAGCCGGTGCACAAAAAGGTCAGTAACAGCAGCGTGGTGCCGATCAAATTAAAATAAGGCAACAGTGAGGAGCTAATCATGTCCCCCACTACCCCGCCCGCAGAGAAGGAATAGATATCGTTGAAATTCAGGGACGCTAGTGCTGAGGCCCCTACCAGGGTCAGTAGCAGGCCAATTACCCGTAAACCAACGGCAAGATAATCGAGCTCCAGTAACCGCCGCGGCTGACGGAACATCATGTAGCCCAGACCAGCAAAACCAAACGGGATCAGGTAAGCAACAAAACCAAAGGCAAACAACAAAGCATCGGCAAACCAGGCACCAATAGCACCGGCGGCATTTTCAATGGTGCCTTCATAACCGGTCTGTGACCAGCTGGGATCGGCGGGGCTGAAGCTGGCTAACGCCAGAAATAAAAATATTGCGAAAGCGCCGCACAGGATCAGGCCCACTTCAAGCATACGTTGTATACCGCTCATAAGGCACTTGGCTCCCTGGTGTTATTATAGTTTTCGCCCATTGTAGCCTGACTAACTGGGTTATTCAGTACTTTTGGCATTCTTTTCTTAACCTTTAATGAGAACTTTATTTTCGTTTTTAACTTCTTCCATAACCACATAAGTTCGTGATTCGTTAACGCCTGGCATGGTCAGGATGGTTTCACCTAAGAGCTTTCGATAAGCAGGCATATCAGGAACGCGCGCCTTGATCAGAAAATCAAAGTCGCCGGCAACCAGGTGACACTCAAGTATTTCCGGGGTGTTACGCACCGCTTCGCTGAAGTCGGCAAAGGCGTCGGGCGATGTGCGGCTGAGCGTGATTTCGACAAACACCATCAGGTTCGCCCCTAGCTTGGCCGGGTTCAGCCGGGCCTGATAGCGCTCAATTATACCCTCACGCTCAAGTTTACGAACGCGTTCGTTACAGGCCGTCGGGCTCAGACCGACCTTGCGGGCCAGGTTAACGTTACTCAGGCGGCCATCGTCCTGTAAAATCCGGAGAATTTTCCGGTCGATTCGGTCAATAGTTATTTTCACCGGCTCTTCAGGGTTAAACATTGTTTTATCCAGTTTATGATATCAATAACCTATTTATACGCTATTTAAATGGATAAAAAAAGTACGAAAATGAGCTGCCGAATTCGCTATAATGCCCGCCATCCAATTATCGACCTGAACGCACTGTTACAGCTTACATTAAGAGGCAAAGTCCATGTTAATAGGTGTACCTAAAGAGATTAAAAACCACGAATACCGTATCGGCCTGACTCCGGCGGCGGTACGTGAGTACGTTGCGCACGGCCACCAGGTTATCGTAGAGCACGACGGTGGCGCTGCTATCGGCTTTACCAATGAAGACTACGAAGCAGCCGGCGCGTCAATTGTCGCTGATGCCAAAGATATCTTTGCCCGCGCTGATATGATCATCAAGGTAAAAGAACCACAGCCAGCCGAGTGTAAGCAACTGCGTGAAGGTCAGATCCTTTATACCTACCTGCACCTGGCTCCGGATCCTAAGCAAACTGAATTGCTGGCCGAAGCTGGTGTTACTGCCATTGCATACGAAACCGTCACCGATCGCGCTGGCGGGCTGCCGTTACTGGCGCCGATGAGCGAAGTAGCTGGCCGGATGTCGATTCAGGCTGGTGCGCACAATCTGGAAAAAGCCAATGGCGGCAGCGGCACCCTACTTGGTGGTGTGCCAGGCGTAGAGCCGGCTAAAGTATTGATTATCGGTGGTGGTGTGGTTGGTACGCAAGCCGCGAAAATGGCGGTCGGTATGGGCGCTGAAGTCACTATTCTGGATCGTTCACTACCCCGCCTGCGTCAGCTGGATGACATTTTCGGCAGCCGCATCAAGACCATTTACTCTACTGTCGATGCGATCGATAAATTCTCGCGTGAAGCCGATCTGGTTATCGGCGCGGTGCTGATTCCAGGCGCTGCGGCTCCTAAATTACTGACTCGTACCCATCTGAAAAATATGAAGCCGGGTTCAGTGGTCGTTGATGTTGCTATCGATCAGGGCGGTTGCTTTGAAACCTCAAAAGCGACTACGCACCAGGATCCAACTTATGTAGTTGAAGATGTTATTCATTATTGTGTGGCCAACATGCCGGGTGGTGTTGCCCGGACCTCAACAATTGCGCTGAATAATGCTACCTTGCCTTTCGGTCTGGCATTAGCCAATAAAGGCCTCAAAGCATTGGCGGATGATCCGCACCTGTTGAACGGTCTGAACATGCATAAAGGCAAGATCACTTATAAAGCTGTGCATGACGATTTAGGTAAACAGCTGGGTCTGGACTATATGGATCCGCTCGAAGCTATTAAGAGCTAAGCCTTTTGCCAGCACATAGTGCCACTATTAATGAATAATGGAGTATGAAACTAATGGCTGAAGCCAAACACTGCCGTTTATTGATTCTGGGCTCAGGCCCGGCTGGATATACTGCCGCGGTATATGCCGCACGCGCTAACCTGAACCCGGTGATGATTACCGGCATGCAGCAAGGTGGTCAGCTGACCACCACCACCGATGTCGAAAACTGGCCCGGCGACCCTGAAGGGCTGACCGGTCCGGATCTGATGGTGCGGATGCAGAAGCATGCTGAAAAGTTTAATACCGAGATTATTTTTGATCATATCAACCGGGTCGATTTCAGTGCCCGCCCGCTGAGACTTTTTGGTGATAACGGTGAATACACCGCGGATGCGCTGGTTATATCAACTGGTGCCTCAGCTAAATACCTGGGCCTCGACTCAGAAGAAGCCTTTATGGGTAAAGGCGTTTCTGCCTGCGCAACCTGTGACGGATTCTTCTATCGCAACCAGAAAGTTTGCGTAGTCGGCGGTGGTAATACCGCGGTTGAAGAAGCCCTGTACCTGGCTAATATCGCCAGTGAAGTACACGTGATCCATCGTCGCGACAGCTTCCGCGCTGAGAAAATTCTGGTTGACCGCTTAATTGATAAGGCGACGAACGGCAACGTAACTCTGCACTTGAATAAAACCCTGGATGAAGTCCTGGGTGATGATTCAGGTGTAACCGGCGTACGCATTAAGGATACCCAGAGCGGTGCCCTGGAAGAACTTGAGGTCATGGGTTGCTTTATCGCCATCGGGCACCAGCCGAATACTGATATTTTTGCTGGCCAGTTAGATATGGCTGATGGTTATATTCTGGTGAGCTCCGGCTTGCAGGGTAATGCCACTGCCACCAGCGTACCCGGTGTATTTGCAGCTGGTGATGTGATGGATCACATTTACCGCCAGGCAATCACCTCAGCCGGTACCGGCTGTATGGCTGCGCTGGATGCTGAGCGTTATCTTGATGGTCTGACCAAAGCCTGATGTTGGCGTACCCGGGGTAGTCAGGGTGTTATTTCAACTTAGTGATAATAACCTTTACTTCCCCAGCCCCACATTAGCTCTGGCGGATCCCGATGGTTTGCTGGCGTTTGGCGGTGATTTGCGCCCCGAACGCCTGCAGGCTGCTTATCAACGTGGAATATTCCCCTGGTACGGGCCAGCTGACCCAATTCTCTGGTGGAGCCCCGATCCGCGTACGGTTTTTACCCCTTCTTCCCTGCACTGCAGCCGGTCAATGCGTCGGTTTATCCGTAAAACGCCGTTGCAAGTCACGCTTAATCACGATTTTGCGGGTGTTATCCGGCATTGTGCCGACGTTCATAACGAAACCGGGGGCACCTGGATTCATCCGGAAATAATCGCAGCTTATATACGCCTGCACGAGCTTGGTCACGCACATTCGATCGAGGTATGGGATCAACAGCAGCTGGTAGGCGGTATGTACGGTGTGGCGGTCGACAACATATTTTGTGGCGAGAGTATGTTCCATACCCGCACTAATGCGTCGAAGCTGGCGTTGCTGGTATTCTGCCAGAATTTTTTCGCTGCCGGCGGCGAGTTGCTTGATGCGCAGGTAGACAACAGCCACTTGCAGAGCATGGGCGCCCTATCGCTGCCGCGGATTCAATATCTGGCAGCGCTGGAGCGCCAGAATAAGGCCGATTCGCCCGCATTAGCCGCCGATTTCTGGCTAAAACGCACGCTAACTGGTATTTGAAGTGGCAATCAAGTCGGAAAACAGCTAAAATTCTGACCACTTAAACGGCGCGGCTATGATTTCCCAGGGCGCTGAATTAACTATAATTACTATATTCCGAGGATTTGAATGGCAAAAGAAGACAGTATTGAAATGCAGGGCACAGTGTTAGATACACTGCCTAATACAATGTTTCGCGTTGAACTGGAAAACGGTCATGTGGTGACTGCGCATATTTCCGGCAAAATGCGGAAACACTATATCCGCATTTTAACCGGTGACACCGTTACTGTTCAGCTAACCCCATACGACTTAACCAAAGGTCGTATCGTGTTCCGCGCCCGCTAAACCCCCAGCTGTAGCCCGTGGTTCCACCACGGGTAAAACTTCCCCCAGCTGTAGCCCGTGGTTCCACCACGGGTAAAACCCTGATTCA
>CAYWXF010000054.1:7543-13839 GCA_964462025.1 uncultured Pseudomonas sp.
ACCCGTGGTAGAACCACGGGCTACGATTGATCGCGGAATGGCGGTGGTTAACCCGTGGTAGAACCACGGGCTACGCGTTCGTTGATCTCGAGCTTGAGTTGGTCGTCTACTACGGTGACTTGCACTGAGCCGCCCTGCGCCAGCTGCCCGAACAGGATCTCGTTTGCCAGCGGCTTCTTCAGGTGCTCCTGAATTACGCGTGCCATTGGTCGGGCTCCCATGGTCTTGTCGTAACCCTTGGCAGCCAGCCATAGCGTCGCCTCGTGATCCAGCTCCAGTGATACCTGCTTACGATCCAGCTGAGCCTGCAATTCACAGATGAATTTATCAACCACCTGCTCGATGATTTCCGGGCTCAGATGATTAAACCAGACAATGCTGTCCAGCCGGTTTCTGAATTCCGGCGAAAAGGTACGGTTGATTTCGGCCATAGCGTCAGGCGCATGATCCTGTTGCTGAAAACCAATGGACTGCCGCATGGTCTCCTGTACACCCGCATTGGTGGTCATTACCAGAATCACATTGCGGAAATCAACTTTACGGCCGTTGTTGTCGGTCAGGGTTCCGTGGTCCATCACCTGCAACAGAATGTTGTAGATATCCGTATGCGCTTTCTCGATTTCATCAAGCAAGACCACGCTATGCGGATGCTTGGTAACGGCATCGGTCAGTAAACCGCCCTGGTCAAAGCCAACATAGCCCGGCGGCGCGCCAATTAAGCGGCTAACCGCATGACGCTCCATGTATTCCGACATATCAAAGCGCAGAAACTCGATACCCAGGGCTTTCGCCAGTTGTTGCGTGATTTCAGTTTTACCCACACCAGTTGGTCCGGCAAATAAGAATGAACCAATCGGTTTGACTTCATTGCCCAGCCCTGAGCGCGACAGTCGGATAGCTGACGTCAGCTGATCAATAGCTTGATCCTGACCAAACACCACCAGCTTAAGATTGCGATCCAGCTGCTGCAGTATTTGCTGGTCAGAGCGGGAAACCGACTGCTCCGGAATGCGCGCTATTTTGGCGATAATAGCTTCGATATCGCTCACACCGACAGTCTTTTTGCGGCGCGACGGCGGCAGCAGACGCTGACTGGCACCGGCCTCATCCAGCACATCAATCGCTTTATCCGGGAGATGGCGTTCGTTAATGTAGCGCGCTGACAGTTCGGCAGCGGCACGAATCGCCGGCTGGGTATAGCGAATGCCATGGTGGCTTTCGTAGCGCTCTTTTAAGCCCTGCAAAATGCGGGTGGTGTCATCAACTGACGGCTCCAGCACATCAATTTTCTGGAAACGCCGCACCAGCGCCCGATCTTTCTCAAAAATATTCTTAAATTCAGTGTAGGTAGTCGAGCCGATGCACTTAAGCTCACCGTTGCTCAGCATAGGTTTCAGCAGGTTGGATGCGTCCAGTACCCCGCCGCTGGCAGCGCCGGCACCAACAATGGTGTGGATCTCATCAATAAACAGAATTGCATCAGGATGTTCAGTAATTTCTTTCAGTAACTGCTTAAAGCGCTTTTCAAAATCACCGCGGTACTTAGTTCCCGCCAACAACCCACCCATATCCAGGGAAAAGATCACTGACTCGGCAATAACTTCAGGAACATCCTTATTTACTATGCGATAAGCAAGACCTTCAGCTATCGCGGTTTTACCTACTCCTGCTTCACCGACCAGAAGCGGATTGTTTTTACGCCGCCGGCAGAGGATCTGCACACAGCGTTCAAGTTCCAGCTCACGGCCAATCAGCGGGTCTATCCGGCCTTCGCGGGCCCGCGCATTCAGGTTGGTGCAAAAGCGCTTAAGAAAGCTCGGTTGCTCTTCAGGTTGCCCCTCTGTGGTGCTGCTCTCACTGTCATCGGGGCGAATCGCCTCATCGTCTATTTTGGATAAACCATGGGACAGAAAATGCACCACATCCAGACGGGTTACATCATGCTTGTTAAGCAGGTAGACGGCTTGTGATTCCTGTTCGCTGAAAATGGCGACCAGTACGTTAGCACCCGATACCTCGCTGTTGCCGGACGACTGGACGTGAAACACAGCACGCTGCAATACCCGCTGAAAACCCAGCGTCGGCTGGGTATCACTATCAATAGTTTCCGCATCAAAACTTGGCGTGCTGCGGTCCACATAGCTGATGAGCTCACTTTTAAGCTGCTCAAAATCAAGCCCACAAGCGCGCAAAGCTTGCGCAGCCTCAGGGTTCTCGAGTAAAGCCAGGAGGAGATGCTCAACTGTCATGAGTTCATGGCGGCGATCACGCGCTAACCGAAATGCGTCATTTAAGGTAATTTCTAACGCTTTATTTAACATAGGGCACCCCTCTTAAGAACCAGACCCCTTATGCCTTTTCCATGGAGCACAGCAATGGATGCTGATGTTCCCGGGCATACTGGTTAACTTGTACTACTTTAGTTTCTGCGACTTCTGCAGAAAAGATCCCGCATATAGCGCGACCTTTATAATGGATGGTGAGCATCGTATCCGTTGCCCGCTCTTCGTCCATTCGAAAAAACTTAACCAACACTTCGACTACAAAATCCATGGGCGTATAGTCATCATTGCTTAAAATCACTTTATACATCGGCGGCGGTTGCAGTGCTTGTTTTTCCTGCTGCTTAGCGGCCCCCTGCTGTTGATTGGCTGCACTCATGACGTCCCTTTAGTTATATATAGTCGTTATTGATGAAAATAGCTTAAGAAATTTGCTCAGTGTGAAGTTGCGGTCATAATTTAAACAAAATAGGCTTGACTATCGGTAGATCTCCCCTACAGTAAAACATGGCGTCGCCAATGCAGTTTTTCAAGCTGCGCACATTTATACTGTGGTGCGATGTCATTCTAACAATAATTAAATCACAGAATAAAGGAAGTAGAAGTATGGCAACCGGTAAAGTGAAATGGTTCAATAACTCAAAAGGCTTCGGCTTTATTGAGGCGGAAGATCGTGAGGGCGATATCTTTGCGCATTATTCAACCATCGCGATGGAAGGATATCGAACCCTGAAAGCGGGTCAGGATGTCGAATTCCAACTCGAAGAAGGTCCTAAAGGGCTGCACGCCACCAATATTACTCCAGTGCAGGCAAAGTAAACGCCGCTGCAATAACTGGAATCGACAGGACAACTAAAACGCCAGCGAAAGCTGGCGTTTTTTATTCTGCTTCAGCTATCTATACCAAAGTAACGTCGTAACTGATCCCGTAGATTCGGTGGCGTCCCATGAATGGTTAGTTTATCCGTAGCAGCATCGTATTCCACACGCTCGCCCAGCAGTGTCTGGTCAAAGCCGACGCTGACACCACCGCCCTGGCCCTGAAACTTAACCAGCTTACGCATGGTAGTGCGATCTGTAGGAAATTCTTCGGCCAACCCACTGTTTTGCGCCGAGCTGAAGTCGGCAAAGCTTCTTTCAGTGGGAACCTGAGCCTGCAGTTGTTCAGACAAGTCACGAATTCGTACCGGCTCACCTTGCTGCCACTGATTGTCACAGATCTCGTATACCGATTTACGCACCAGGCTAGCCTGCTCCGGCTGCAGTTCCTGCTCTTTTACATACTGCTGTACCGAATCGACCAGTTGTTGTGACTGCCGCTTCGGGTTAACGCCTTCGGCGCAGCCGAGAAAATCCAGAAAGAAGTCAGAAACTTTGCGTCCCACCCGCCCTTTAATAAAGGAAATATAGGAATTGGATTCCGGCTGCTCTTCCAGTTCTGTCAGATTAATCATTGCGGCCAGCTGAACTTTATTGATATCAAGCTGCGATGAACGATCCACGGACAAATCAGGCGCTATGGTCACGCCCTCTTTACTTGGTAAAAAAGCGACGACGAGGTAATCCTGGCCTAGCTGTGTGTAAGCGGCAAATAATAAGAAGCCAGGCTCGAGAATACCGTAATGTTGTAGCTGGGCGTGCAGCAATTTGGCGCCTTGCTGTGTGAAGCCGATGAAATCGAGCGCACCGCTACGCCAGTCACGCAAATGTTCCGGAAACTCGCTTATCTGCTGTTCGTCGACATCATCTTCAGCAGTGATAAAGCGCGCATAGCCTTTAGTCGGCTTGGCATTATAGACATCGGTCAGTTCCGTCAGCAGTAACCCGACTTCGTCGTTAATCGCTAAGGTGGCGGGAGCCACGCGCAGCCCAATCTGGCCGTCACTGGTGTAGAACTGGTGAATAATACTGTGCTTAACATCAGCTTGCATGTTGTCTCTGTGTCCTGTCCGTTTCCCTGTGATAAGATGACGCGCATTCTATCATGCAGAGAAAAAAAACCATGCCGATTGTCTCAAAATACGATGTAAATACCCAACAGCGCCTGCTGGAAGAAGTTCTCGCAGTGGTGCAGGCAGAGGACGTGCCGGCTGATCTGGCACTCATGACGCTGGGCAATGCGGTCACTCATGTTATTCAAACCCGGTACAAGCCCGAGGTTGCTCCGAAGATAGCTGAACAATTTGGTAAAGTGCTGCTACAATCTTTAACAAAATAATCGGCCCTATAACAACGAGCAAGCTATGAAACAACGCAAGCAACGCCGCGATAAGATTGCCCGCCTCATCAGCTGGGGGCACTGGTTTACGTTTTTCAATATTTTGCTCGTCCTTGCCATCGGCACCTTGTATATAGAAGCCGCTGAGCCGCCAGGTTCTGCACTCGGCGTTATTTACATGCTGATTAGCTGGCTCGGGCACTTTGCATTTCTGCCGTTTGTTGTGTTTATTATCCTGATATTCCCGTTCTGCCTGATCGTTCCCTATTCCCGGGTGCTGCGGGGCATCGCTACGCTGGTTGCATCAATCGGGTTGATCGCGCTGGTTGCTGATGCGCTCTTCTTCCGGCAGTACGGCTATCACCTGAACACCTACTCCCTGTCGCAGCTGGCAATAGACGCCGAAACCGTATTTGCCGGCGCCAGTTTCCTGATATTAATCGGCATGTTGCTGATTTTTGTGGTGTTACTGATATTTGAGCTGGCGCTTGCTAATATTGCCTGGAAGCGCCTGGATAAACTGCAGGAGAAACACTGGGGAGCGGCTTTCAGCTCAGTATTCGTGTTGTGTTTTCTGGCCAGCCATAGCATTCATGTGTGGGCAGATGCCGTGGTGTATACCCCGATTACCAAGCAGGACGAACTATTTCCGGTGTCGTATCCGACCACAGCTAAAACACTGATGAGCAAACATGGGCTGTTAGTTGATCAGCGCACAGAAGCCGCAGGGAGGCTGCTACGCGAAACCACCCACGTTAATCTGAATTACCCGGCTGCACCACTAATGTGTGCCAGGGTGCCGCAAGCACCGACAACGCTCATCGTTGCATTCTCGTCGCTTAATACTGCTGAGCAAGACCAGTTAAATGCATTATTCCCTGAGCTAGAGCAGTTTCAGGGGCCAGTGCTTGGCCAACTTGATACCCAGAGCGGGGTGTTTGAGCTGGTTTACGGGCTACCCGATTTGTATATGACGGCCATCGCGGAGCAGAATAAGGAGCCTGCCTACTTCGCACCGCTACAGGATTATCAGATTGAACTGGTTGCGGAAATTGCCGGCACCGCAGTCGGTTTACCCGACGCAATCGCTGATTTTCAACGCTTTGATATCACTTCGCCATCAGCCTATATAGGTTTGAGCCTGCGCGATTCCGTCGATGTGACTGCAATGGCGCAAATCCGCCGCGCTCTGCAGGACGGATACCAGGTGGTGATAACAGCGCTCTCGCCAGTACCATCGGCTCACCCGGCCTATTCTGTTGAGGCCATGCAGGTGCCGCTGTGGACCAGCTCCCGTCTGACGATTCAGGAACAACCGCTGACGTTACTGACGGATATTATTCCCACAGTTCTCAGCCAGTATATTTCGTGCGCTGATGGCACAGCAAATTATTCCGTTGGTATCGATTTGACGAATAAGCAGCGGCAACTGCCATTAATGACCAGTTATGGCCGCGATTTGGTGATCTATGAAGAAACCCGCACCACCATCATAGATTCCAATGCGGCCATCCGGGTTTTTTCCAACGAAGATCATGCTGAGTTAACGGGAGCGGTACCAGCAACCCCGGTACTGGTAGACGGATTGCGCAAACTAAAACGCTTCAGCCAGGCTAATGGCGAATAAAGCATCAGTTGCATAAGTTTTTCCTACTGAAACGGGCTTTCGCCTTGCGAATTCAGGATATTTCAGTAATATAGCGGGCTCGGTCGGCGTGTAGCGCAGCTTGGTAGCGCACTGTCATGGGGTGTCAGGGGTCGGAGGTTCAAATCCTCTCACGCCGACCAACAAATTT
>CAYWXF010000055.1:0-11387 GCA_964462025.1 uncultured Pseudomonas sp.
ATGGAAGGCGATACTACCGCGGCGCAACTGCTTCTTCTCCAGAATCTGGCTGGACGCCGCTTTCCAGGTAAACTGCTCGCGGTCATAGCGGATCCAGGAGCCGACTAAAAATACCGTCAGGGCTATGTAAGGATAGATCCCAAAAGCCAACATATTTAAACTGTTCATGACTTATCTCCTCAGATCCCAACCGGTTTGGCTGGCTTACTTAAATCATCCGTATTCAGCGGAATAAACTGGTCACGGCGCTGCTGCTCCGAAGGACGGTTCTGCGCCGTCGGGCAGCCGGCATTGGAGTCGGCTCCGGTAAAGGTCACAACCTCTTCCTCCCAGACTTTATCCAGTGCTTTGGGGGTATCATCACGCTCTTCTTTAACTACCTGCTGACGCACATCGTTCAGGTCGATGTCGACGCCGGATAAATCAAGCAGCGCATGGGCCATGGCGGCGTAGTCGCTCTTGCGGTTTTCCAGCCGGCAGGCTAACACCGCCAGAATATGTGCGACTTCAGCCAGGCCGGCACGGGCGTTTTCGTCGCCCTGGGTAGACAGAAATTCCAGATATAACGGAATGTAATCTGGCAGTTCACGGATCCCGATATCCAGGCCAGCTTCATGGTACTGATTCATCAGATCAACCATCGCCTGGCCGCGGTCTCTTGATTCGCCGTGCACGTGCTCAAATAACAGCAACGACAGCGACCGGCCGCGCTCGAACAGGCCGTCATACTCCGACTGCCAGTCCATCAGATCACCGGTGGTCCGGCGCTGCAGAAATGCGCTTAGCTGCGCCTTGTTCGCATCCGTTAGTGGTGAGGCCTGGATGATCTGTTCGAGATCATCCCGGGCTTCGGCTAACCCGCTTTGCGGGTAGTCCAGTAACAGCGATATCACTTGTAAAACTTGCATGGTATTACTCCTTCATGGTCACCGGGATGACCTGGCGGACGCCGCCGCTGCGCGCGCCGAACAGATTGACCTTGTTATTGCCATCGCTACAGCCGTTACCGAAACTGAAGCCGCAGCTGCCTTTCAGGTCGTAGGCGTTTTCGGCATAAACACGATGGCTGGTTGGAATCACGAAGCGGTCTTCGTAGTTGGCCAAAGCCATGTAGCGGTACATTTCTTCTACCTGTGGCTTGGTCAGTCCAACCTGGTTCAGTACATCCAGATCTTCGACGCCGTCCACGTATTCCGACCGCTTGTAGGCGCGCATCGCAATCATCCGCTCCAGCGCCCGTACGATAGGTGCTTCATCACCGGCGGTCAGCATGTTGGCCAGATAACGCAGCGGTATCCGCAGCGATTTCAGATCCGGGATTTCGCCGTTCATGCCCACGTGGCCGGCTTCGACTGCGCTCTGAATGGGAGACAGTGGCGGCACGTACCAGACCATCGGCAAGGTGCGGTATTCCGGGTGCAGTGGCAGCGCGACTTTCCAGTCCATCGCCATCATGTAAACCGGCGAACGCTGGGCTGCCTGAATCCAGTTTTCAGCGATACCTTCAGCGCGGGCAGCTGCCTGCACTTTTGGATCATGGGGATCCAGGAAGATATCCAGCTGCGCCTGATACAGATCCTGCTCATTTGGGGTATTGGCTGCTTCTTCAATGCGGTCGGCATCATAGAGCAGCACGCCCAGGTACCGGATCCGGCCTACACAGGTTTCAGAGCAGGTGGTCGGCTGGCCCGCTTCAATACGCGGATAGCAGAACGTGCATTTCTCGGATTTACCGGTTTTCCAGTTGTAGTAGATTTTCTTGTACGGGCAGCCCGATACACACATCCGCCAGCCACGACATTTGTCCTGGTCAATCAGCACGATGCCGTCTTCTTCGCGCTTGTAGATAGCGCCAGACGGGCAGGCTGCCACACAAGCCGGGTTCAGACAGTGCTCACAAAGCCGTGGCAGATACATCATGAAGGTCTTTTCGAACTGACCGTAGATGTCTTTCTGTACCACTTCATCGAAGTTCTTGTCTTTCTTCCGCTTGGCGAACTCGGTACCGAGGATTTCTTCCCAGTTCGGGCCCCATTCGATTTTTTCCATCCGCTGACCAGTGATCAGTGAGCGTGGCCGCGCGATCGGCTGGTGCTTGGTATCTTTTGCCGTGTGCAGATGCTGATAGTCAAAGTCAAACGGCTCATAATAATCATCGATTTCAGGCAGATCCGGGTTGGCGAAAATATTCGCCAACACGCGCCGCTTGGTACCGATTTTCAGTTCCAGTTTGCCTTTTTTATTGCGTACCCAGCCGCCGTTCCACTTGTCCTGGTTTTCCCATTCTTTCGGGAAGCCGATACCGGGTTTGGTTTCAACGTTGTTGAACCATGCGTACTCCACGCCTTCACGTGAGGTCCAGACATTTTTACAAGTGATGGAGCAGGTATGACAACCAATACACTTGTCCAAATTCAGCACCATGCCAATTTGAGCTCTTACTTTCATCGTATTGTCCTCACTCCAACGTTATTCAGTGTCCAGCCAGTCGACTTTATCCATCTTCCGGATAACCACGAACTCATCGCGGTTGCAGCCCACTGTGCCGTAATAGTTAAAGCCATAGGCTTGTTGCGCGTAACCACCAATCATGTGCGTCGGCTTCATGACCGCCCGCGTTACTGAGTTGTGGATACCGCCGCGGGTGCCGGTCAGTTCCGAGCCCGGGATGTTCACTAAGCGTTCCTGGGCGTGATACATCATGCTCATGCCTTCCGGAACCCGCTGCGAAACCACCGCCCGTGCGCTGATCGAACCGTTCACGTTGAAGATTTCAATCCAGTCGTTATCTTCAATTCCTGCTGCCTTGGCATCGATTTCACTCATCCAGACAATCGGACCACCACGTGACAGCGTCAGCATGATCAGGTTTTCTGAGTAGGTGCTGTGGATACCCCATTTCTGGTGCGGGGTGATCCAGTTCAGTACGATTTCTTTATTGCCATTTGGCTTCTTGTTCAGTACCGGTTGCACGGTTTTCAGGTTAATCGGTGGCTTATAGGCACATAAGGTTTCACCGAAATCGCGCATCCATTCGTGATCCTGATAGAACTGCTGCCGGCCGGTAATGGTCCGCCACGGAATCAGCTCGTGAACGTTGGTATAACCCGCGTTGTAAGACACATGCTCATCTTCCAGACCGGACCAGGTTGGCGACGAAATGATCTTGCGTGGTTGCGCCACGATGTCGCGGAAGCGAATCTTCTCTTCTTCTTTCGGCTTGGCCAGATGGGTGTGATCCCGTCCGGTTTGCTCGCCCAGCGCGGCCCAGGCTTTCACCGCCACGTGACCGTTGGTTTCCGGCGCCAGTGACAGGATGACTTCGCAGGCGTCAATAGCGCTGTCGATAATCGGCCGGCCTTTGTTTACGCCTTCCTCATAGTGCACACGGTTCAGCTTGCCGAGGAAATCGACTTCATCCTGGGTATTCCAGTTGATGCCCTTACCACCGTTGCCCAGCTTGTCCATTAACGGCCCAAGTGAGGTAAAGCGGTTATAGGTATTCGGGTAATCCCGCTCCACTACGCTGATATTCGGCATGGTGACACCCGGAATGGCCTCACACTCGCCTTTCCACCAGGCTTTTACGCCGTATGGCTGCGCCATTTCACCGGCTGAGTCATGCATAATCGGGGTGGTTACCACATCCTGCTCAACGCCCAGGTGACCGTTACAGACTTTCGAGAATTCCTTCGCGATGCCTTTAAAGATTTCCCAGTCACTGCGCGCTTCCCAGACCGGATCCACAGCCGCTGTCAGCGGGTGAATAAACGGATGCATATCCGAGGTATTCATGTCGTCTTTTTCATACCAGGTCGCGGTCGGCAGCACGATGTCTGAATACAGACAGGTCGTTGACATGCGGAAGTCCAGTGTCACCCACAGGTCGACTTTACCTTCAGCGCCTTTCTCTACCCATTCAACATCTTCCGGTAGCTTGCCGCCCATTTCGCCCAGGTTGTCACCAAAGGTTTTGTGGGTGGTGCCCAGGAAGTGCTTGAGCATGTACTCATGGCCTTTACCTGACGAACCCAGCAGGTTAGAACGCCACACAAACATGTTGCGCGGGAAGTTCTGGGGGCTGTCCGGCTGCGTACAGGCGAATTTCACGTCGCCGCTTTTCAGCTGCTCAACCAGGTAGTCTTTAACGTCTTTACCAGCTGCTTTGGCTTTGTCGGCGATAGTCAGCGGGTTCACGCCCAGCTGCGGCGCAGACGGCAGCCAGCCCATGCGCTCAGCGCGGGTGTTGTAGTCGATAATAGAGCTCTGCCACTTGTTTTTATTCGCCAGCGGCGATACCACTTCGCTCATTTCCAGCTTTTCGTAACGCCACTGGCTGGAGTGGTTATAGAAGAACGAGGTACCGTTCATCTGACGTGGCGGACGCTGCCAGTCCAGACCAAATGCCAGCGGTTGCCAGCCGGTTTGCGGACGCAGTTTTTCCTGTCCAACATAGTGCGCCCAGCCGCCACCGCTTTGACCGATACAGCCACACATCATCAGCATGTTGATCAAGCCGCGGTAGCTCATGTCCATGTGGTACCAGTGGTTGATCGAGGCACCAACGATAATCATTGAGCGACCTTTGGTCTTGTCGGCATTACGGCCGAACTCGGTCGCGACACGAATCACGTCAGCTGGTTTAACGCCAGTGATATGTTCCTGCCAGGCCGGGGTGTAAGGCACGTTGTCATCATAGCTCTGGGCACGGTTTTCATCGTTGATACCGTTATCAACACCGTACTGCGCCAGCATTAAGTCGAACACAGTGGCAACTAACGCGGTTTCGCCGTTAGCCAGTTCGATGCGCTTGGCCGGTATCTTACGAACCTGCACTTCATCATGATGAGTATGCTGGAAGTACTCATACTCATGCGGCGCAGAGCCGAAATACGGGAAGCCAACTTCGACGATTTCATCGTGGTTGTCTTTTAAGGTCAGCGCCAGGTTCAGATCACCTTTGCTGTCTTTTGACTCCAGGTTCCATTTACCTTTCTGACCCCAGCGGTAACCGATAGCACCATTCGGGCTGGTCAGGCGCTGGTCTTCTTCATTGATGGCAATGGTTTTCCAGTCTGGATTATTGTCTTCACCCAGATTGTCGACCAGGTCAGCGGCGCGCAGAAAACGGCCCTGATTCAGCACTTTTTCACCCGGCTCCAGCATGACCAGCATCGGCATGTCGGTGTAACGACGCACGTAGTCGTTAAAGTAGCTGCTTGGCTTATTCACGTAGAACTCTTTCAGGATCACGTGGCCGAACGCCATGGCTAAGGCCGAGTCAGTACCCTGGCGAGGGGACAACCAGGTGTCACCGAATTTCGATGCTTCGGAATAATCCGAGGTGATAACGCAGGTTTTGGTGCCTTTGTAGCGAACTTCAGTCAGGAAGTGCGCATCAGGCGTACGGGTCTGCGGCACGTTCGAGCCCCAGACAATAATGTAGTTCGAGTTGTACCAGTCAGCTGATTCCGGCACGTCGGTCTGCTCGCCCCATACTTGTGGCGATGACGGAGGCAGGTCACAGTACCAGTCATAGAAGCTCAGACAGTTACCACCGATGAGCGACAAATAGCGTGAGCCTGCAGCGTAAGACACCATAGACATTGCCGGAATCGGCGAGAAACCATTAATCCGGTCCGGGCCATAGGTTTTAGCGGTGTATACGTTTGATGCGGCGATCAGCTCGTTCACTTCTTCCCAGCTGGCGCGCACGAAGCCGCCCAGGCCGCGACGCTCTTTGTAGCTCTTGGCTTTTACCGGATCACTGACGATAGATTCCCAGGCATCCACCGGGTCAGGATGCTGCTCTTTGGCTTCACGCCACAGCTTCATCAGTTGCTGACGCATCTTCGGATACTTCAGCCGGTTGGCGCTGTAGATATACCATGAATAGCTGGCACCACGTGGGCAGCCACGCGGTTCATGGTTCGGCAGATCCGGCCGGGTGCGAGGATAGTCAGTTTGCTGAGTCTCCCAGGTCACCAGACCATCTTTCACGTAAATTTTCCAGCTACAGGAACCGGTGCAGTTTACGCCGTGCGTTGAACGCACAACTTTGTCGTGCTGCCAGCGCTGGCGATACCCTTTTTCCCAGGCACGATCCTGGTCAGTGGTCATGCCATGGCCATCAGCAAATGATTCTTTACGGATTTTGAAAAACCGTAATTTGTCGAGTAGGTGACTCATCCTCAAACTCCTGGTCTATGTCGATACAGGGCCAATTCTGAACAAGTCTTCGGCATAAAGCTATGGGCCCAAAATGGCAAAAACTATAGGTAATACAGTTATTTACCTACAAATAGGTAGATGCTTTACAGGCTAACTCATTGTTTTTTATGTGATCGCAAAAATGGGGGTAGGAGGATTCCGCGGTGTGAGTACAAAAGAGGTAGCCCGTATTACTCTAAACCTTAGTGCGAAGGGATAGATTTACAGTTAAACTATAGTGGTTGTTTTTTAAACTCTGCGAAGATGTAAAAGGTATTATGCGGCAAGTTTCAATTGTTACCCGAATCGGTGTGGCCCTGGGCTGTATGGTGGCGCTCACCATAGGTACGCTGCTGGCGTCCTACTGGCTTTCCGAAAAAGCCGACCAGGACGCGATGGCGATCAACGTGGCGGGATCATTGCGTATGCAAAGCTACCGCTACAGCTGGTTCCAGCTTCATCAACCTGGTAGTCCGGCTGCCGCCGAGGTGGCAACCACCCTTGATGAGCGCTGGTCGCATTTTGTCTTTAATCGCTTTACGCAGGATGATTCCGAACTTGCCGAACAGTTTCGGGAAGCCCGCCAGAGCTGGCTGCAGTTTGAGCAGGAACTGGCTGCAGGCAAGATTAGCGCGGACGATCTTGAGCTTTATCTGCAACCGCAAATAGCACAAATCAATGATCTGGTGAGTGGCCTGCAGCAGGAAGCCGAGCGCCGCATCCGGGCCATCCGGCTGATTCAGGTGCTGTCGCTGTTTTCCACCATTGGCCTGGCCCTGGTTATTTTCTTCTGGCTGAAAACCCGCGTCCGTCAGCCGTTAACCATTCTGACGCAGGCAGCCCGCCGGGTGGCGCAGGGCGATTTCACCTCACGCGTGAATCACCCGATGTCTGACGAACTGGGCGTGCTGGCGAATACCCTGAATAAGATGAGTGATGCCATTGCCTACATGTATGGCAATCTGGAAAAACGGGTCGATGAGCAAACCAAAGCTATTCAACAGAGTAATCAGCGCCTGCAGTTTTTGTATGACACAGCGCGCGCAATAATCGAACACTCCCCTGGCTACAGCGATTTTACAGAAATCGTGGAAGGCCTGAAAAAAGCATCTCACATTGACGATCTTGAACTCTGCCTGATTACTGAAACCGGCGATAAGCCGTATATGCAGGTGCAGCCTCAGGATGCCGCGGACGACCCCTGCGTCGGAGCCGACTGTTCCCAGTGCGTAAGTGCCGGTGGCGGTGTCAGTGTTATTGAAGGCATTCGCGTTTATCGCTTCCCGCTGGAGCGCGACCAACGTTATTACGGAGTGCTGGTCGCTCGGCAGCCCGCAAAAGAGCGACTCGACGACTGGCAGCTGCAACTATTACAGTCGGTAACTGACCAGTTGGCCGTGGCGCTGAGCCTGAAACAGGAAGAAGCGCAGGTACGCCGACTGGCCCTCATTCAGGAACGTACAGTTATCGCCCGCGAGCTGCACGATTCACTGGCCCAGGCCCTGTCTTATCTGAAAATTCAGGTCACCCGATTGGATAAAGGCATCGCTAAAAACGATCGGGCGATTATCGATGATGTGTCGGGCGAATTACGTGAAGGTCTCAATGCCGCCTACCGGCAACTGCGTGAGTTGTTGACCACTTTCCGTCTGAAAGTCGATGGTGCCGGACTGCTACAGGCCTTGCAGACCACAGTGAAACAGTTCTCCGAACAATCCAGCATGAATGTGCGGCTGGACTTTCAACTGGCCAACGCGCCACTGGCGCCCCATGAAGAGATTCACCTGCTGCAGATCATCCGTGAAGCCTGCCAGAACGCGATTCACCATAGCCAGGGCGATGAAGTCGTGGTCCGGTTGCGGCAAGACCAGGAGGCGGGGATTGAACTGGCAGTTGAAGATAACGGAATTGGTATTCCTGACAGCGCCGAGAAGTTAAATCACTACGGCCTGGCGATTATGCTTGAGCGGGCCCGCCATCTGGGCGGTGATCTTAAGATTACGCGACGCCCGGAAGGTGGTACTGGTGTCTACTTCAACTTCACACCAGAGTATATGCAGGAACGCATTGCGGTTGCCGTCGAGTCCTGAGTACCGGTCACGGGTTGTAAAACTCACTACGCCGCCGTAAATAGACCCACTGGATAATGACCGCACAGATCACATAGAACACCGCGAATCCCAGCAAGGCAAAGGCCGGCGTTGCGGTGGCGCTGTGCAGGCTCCAGAGTAACGGAATATAAATGGCGCCCGTGGTAGCCAGCGCCACCACCCAGCGCAACACGGTACCCAGCTGTTCCGGCGGAAAGATCTCACTGATCGCTTTAAAGATGGCACTGCTGGCCATGCCGCTGGCAATAAAAATCAGCAAAAACGCCAGAATGTAGGATAAAAACCAGACCTCGGGCGTACGGCTATAAAACGCCTGATAAGCCACCAGCGCTGCTATGCTGCAGGCAACTGCCAACGCCAGCGCACACCATTGCGCCAACCTTGCACCGCCCGTCTGATCCGACACCCAGCCACCCAGCGGCCGCGCCAGCACCCCGAGCAAAGGACCAATCCAGGCGTAAGTCAGTGCGTTCGGCGCATGATCATTGCTCACCACCCGGATAAGTTCACCGCCTTCCCACACCCGGCTCAGACCAAATAAAAACTGCAGGCTGAGCGGAAAGGTAATGGCAAAACCAATAAAAGAACCAAAAGCCATGATATACAGCAATGCCATCAGCCAGGTATGTTTGTTGCGAAAAATAAGCTGTCTGGCTATGGCTCGTGGCGGGTGCGGTACGTACACCGGTGCGGGTGATGGCCATAACGGAACCAGCCGCAGCACGATAATAACCAGTAACGCCAGCGCCATGAACCAGCCCACATTAGCCAGCCACATAGGCGTACCGGCGGCAATATTGCCCAGCATATTGCCGGTGGCAGCTTGTGTGGTCCAGGGCTGCCCGCTGAGTTCGCCCGCCCACGGCATCGCAGTGAGCACCGGCACACTCACCTGCGCCAGAATAATTCCGATCCCAAGCACGCTGGCATTCACGCCGAGACTCCAGCCGAGCTGCGACCGGTCATGCTGCTGGGTATCGCCCAGCGCCATGAACTGCGCCCCGCCAAGGCCACAAATAAACGCCAGCAGTAACAGGTTGCTGTAGCTGACACTGTTGTCCTGCAGCAGCCAGATAAGGCCCAGCGCGGGGATCAGTAACAACACCGTAGCGGCTTGTGCGAAGCTGGCCTGCATTGCTTTATCTCCAAACGCAAACAGCAACAGGTGGGCCAGCGTAGCCGCTACGCCGGAAAGCGCCAGCAGGCCGAACAACTGACTGACCCTCAGCTCTGGCGCAGCGGCGGACAGCAATACCACGAGCACACTCCAGCTCATCCACATGGCGGTGCCGGTAATAATGGAAGCTGTGGTTAATTTGTCGAGTACCAGCGGCGTTGTTGTGGCCTGCATAGTCCGTTCTCTTTACTCCTTGATCCTGATGCAGAATTTTGCCCTCTGAGGGGCTCTGCGGAAAGCCAACCGAAGAGTTAAGAAAACGGGTATTAAGTGGCAGCTGAACTACCCACAAAGGAGTATGAATTTATTTATCTTGTTGTTTATTATATTGTTTTATTTATCGCTGTGACGGGTTTACCGAACGGCTCCGGATAACCGGCGGATCCACAAATGCGTGATCATGCATTTTGTGCAAAAATAGGTCACAGAACTCATAGGAGAACAGTTATGTCCCACGCACCCTCCAGCATTATGTTGGTCGACGATCATCCGCTACTGCGCAAAGGCCTTAAGCAGCTTATCTCGTTAGAAGATGAACTTGAGGTAGTTGCCGAGTGTAGTAATGGCAAAGACGCCATCGGTAAAGCCGTTGAACTGGATCCTGATTTAATCATTCTTGATCTGAATATGCAGGGAATGGATGGGCTTGAAACCCTCAAGCGCATGCGCGACGAAGGTGTGACCTCACGCATCGTTATGCTGACGGTATCGGACGCTGATGAAGATGTGGTCGCCGCCATTACCAACGGCGCCGACGGCTACTTGCTGAAAGATACCGACCCGGAACTGCTGCTGGAACAAATCCAGCGCGCACTTGAAGGCAAAATGGTACTGAGCGAAGTTATCACTGAAGTGCTGGCCACGGCATTGCGCCGGCCATCGCGCCAGGAACCGGCCAAGCTCGACAGCCTGACCAATCGTGAGCATGAGATCCTGAGCCTGATCGCCAAGGGCATGAGCAATAAAGTCATCGCCCGCGAGCTGGACATTTCTGACGGCACCGTCAAAGTCCATGTCAAGCATCTGCTCAAGAAGCTAGGCCTGCGTTCACGGGTCGAGGCCGCCGTCTGGATGGTCAACAAGCAAGGTGGTAGCAATGTCTGATCAGGCCCGCTGGCTGAGTTTGCCGGAAGCCCTAGAAGCAATAAGAACTGCTGTTTCCCCCCGCACCGAACAAGTGACAGTTCCGCTTGCGGATGCCCTGGATAAGGTCGCTGCCCAAGCGATCGCGGCACCACTGGATGTGCCGGGCTATGATAACTCAGCGATGGACGGTTATGCGGTGATCGCCGCTGATGCGAACACGGGCAGCGCGCTGGAAGTCATTGGTGAAGCCCTCGCTGGCCACCCTTATAACGGTAAAGTCGTGCCTGGCAGCTGTGTCCGTATTATGACCGGAGCCATGATTCCAGCCGGTGCTGATGCTGTGATCATGCAGGAACAAACCACCGGCGATGACCAAAGTATTATCTGCGACTCACAGCTGGTCGAAGGCGACAATATCCGCCGGGCCGGCAGTGACCTTGCCGTCGGCGAGACCATTATCCGTGCGGGCCAGCGCTTACGTCCCGTCGATATCGGTTTGCTGGCATCAATGGGGATTGCCGAAGTAGCGGTCATCAAACCGCTCACAGTGGCGACCTTTTCCACCGGGGATGAGCTGGTGCCTCCGGGGCAGCCGCTGCAGAGCGGACAGATTTACGACAGTAACCGTTATACGATTCAGGCCATGCTGTCGCGCCTGGACATCAAGGTTATCGATTTAGGCCTTATCAAAGATGACCCTGACGCCATCGCTGCAACCTTTAACAAAGCGATGGAACAGGCTGACGTGATTGTGACCAGCGCCGGGGTTTCCCGCGGGGACTTCGACGTGGTCAAGGACGTGC
>CAYWXF010000055.1:11397-13628 GCA_964462025.1 uncultured Pseudomonas sp.
GCGATGCTGACTACACCAAAGACGTGATGGAACAGCTCGGCGAGATTAATTTCTGGAAGATCGCCATGAAGCCCGGCAAGCCCTTCGCTTTTGGCAAGCTCGGCAATAGCTGGTTCTGTGGCCTGCCCGGTAACCCGGTGGCAGCGGTGGTTACCCTTAACCAGATCGTGCAGCCGTTACTGCGCTATCTGGCTGGTGAAAACTGGCCTGAACCGACGGTGTACCGCGCTGTTGCCAGTAAACCGATCCGTAAAAAGCCGGGCCGGGCGGACTTTCAGCGCGGCTGGCTGGAACAAATGGGTGACCGGCTTGAGGCCAGCCCCGTCGGTTCGCAGAGCTCAGGGGTATTGAGTTCGGTTGCCAACGCGAACTGCTTTATTTTGTTAGAGCAGGAACGTGGAAGCGTCGCGGCAGGCGAGATCGTTTCCGTGCTGCCTTTTGACCGGCTACTGCAATAAAGCTAACCACCTATTTTACCGTAATCCTGACGCTATTGACCGGCGTCAATGTCTCTGTCCGGCTGACAGCCCACACTGGTTTACAAACCAGTCAGCCGTACAGGGAAAACCATCATGAAATTTGTCGACCAGTTACTCAGCGAGCTCCAGCAGTTTGGCGTTCAGCAACTATTCGGAATTCCCGGCGACTTTGTTTTACCTCTTTTTCAGCAGTTACAACAGCGGGATCTGCTACCACTTTACTGCCTCAGTCATGAGCCCTCAGCGGCCTTTGCGGCCGATGCTGCCGCGCGTATCACCAACCGTCCATCTGCTGTCATCCTGACCTATGGAGCCGGCGCCTTAAATGCTGTGAACGCGGTGGCTCAGGCCTATGTCGAGCACGTGCCGCTCATTGTTATCGCCGGCTTTCCGGCCGCCCACGAACTCAGTCGGGGTCTGCAAATCCACCACCAGGCGCGCAATCCTGATTCTCAGCGGGCCGTCTATCAGGAAGTCACAGCCTGCCAGGTTCGGCTCGATAATCCGCAAACTGCCGCGGCGGAGTTGCGTCGTGCGCTCAGCCAGTGCGTAGAGCAATCCCGGCCGGTACTGATTGAAATCCCCCGCGATGCGGTTCAGTTTTCGGTATCGGCGTTACCGCGTTACACGCCCCCGGTAATGCCTGCCGCCGAGCTGACCGGGCTAGGTCGATTGCTCAGCGCCCGGCTTCGGAACGCAAAGCGGCCGGTCATTTTGTCCGGCATTGATGTACGCCGGTTTAACGCCCGTCAGAGCGTTGAAGATCTGTCGCTAAAGCTTGGCATCCCGTTAATCAGCACATTTTTAGGGCGCGCCTGTATTGATCAGCAACATCCGCAGTATGCGGGGATTTTTCTCGACGGCAGTGACAGCCGGCCCCGGGAGTTGCTTGCCGAAGCGGATTTGATCCTGCAGATTGGCGTGATTCATACCGACAGTAACTTTGCGGCTCATAAGGATTTGTTCCCGGAGGATAAAGTTATTAACCTGCAACAGCAGTACAGCTGCGTTGATAATCAGCATTTTTATCAGGTCGATTTGCCGACCGTTCTGAATGCGCTTCTTAACGAAGATTTACCGCCAGTGCGCCAGCGCCTGTTGGCACCGCCGCACACGCCAGCGAAAAACAATGGCTTTAACGCCACCAGCGTGGTCGAAACCATCGATTCCCTATTGCTGCAACAACCGGATCTGGTGCCGGTTATCAGCGATATCGGCGACTGCCTGTTTGCCTCGCTGCACGCCCAGCCAAGCCAGTTGCTGGCTCCCTCTTATTACGCATCAATGGGTTATAGCGTGCCAGCAGCCATAGGCTTGCAGGCGGCGTCGGGGCAGCGGCCTGTGGTGCTGGTTGGTGACGGAGCTTTTCTGATGACCGGGCTGGAACTCGGGCATTGCCAGCGATATGGCTTTAATCCGGTTATTGTGCTGTTTAATAACCAGAAGTGGGACATGATTAACGCCTTCGCACCGGAGTTGAACTGCACCGGCTTGGTTCACTGGGATTATCAGCAGCTCGCCCGGGGGATGGGCGCGGCGGCGGTACGCGTGCGCAACACGGCTGAGCTGGAGCTTGCTTTTACCGCAGCCTGGGCCGATCCGGGGCAGGTTCATCTGATCGAAGTGTGGCTGGCGGATACGCCCCGTACCCAGCGTCTGCAAGGCTTTGCCGATAACTTCCTGAGCGCGGCGCCGCCGCTTACTGAAACCCAGGAAAGCTAGTGCAGCGCCACCGCTTTAACTATGGCATAA
>CAYWXF010000056.1:0-2396 GCA_964462025.1 uncultured Pseudomonas sp.
GACCCTGCTGCAGGGTTTTGGCGGTCAGCGCGGCCAGTTTCAGGCGGCTGGTACGCACTGCTTCATCCGGCTCCTGCAGAATCGGACAGGCCTCATAGAAGCTGGAAAAGGCACCGGCTACATCAAACAGGTAGCCACACAGATAATGCGGCAGCGCTTTATCAGCAACAGCATGCACCACTTCATTGAAGCGTACCAGGATATTCGCCAGCGCCAGCTCTTTCTCATCACCCAGCACAAACTCACCGGTAATGCTCTGCGGCTCGATGCCGGCTTTCGCAAATACGCTGATTACCCGG
This sequence comes from uncultured Pseudomonas sp., assembly GCA_964462025.1. Taxonomy (GTDB): domain Bacteria; phylum Pseudomonadota; class Gammaproteobacteria; order Enterobacterales; family Alteromonadaceae; genus Pseudidiomarina. The sequence continues at coordinate 300 of CAYWXF010000056.1, forward strand.
GTATAAGCGTACAGCAGGTAAGGTGCGGTATTGCCCTCAAAGCTGAGCATCGAATCCCAGTCAAAAATGTAATCGCTCATGCGGTTTTTCGACAAATCCGCATACTTCACCGAGCTGATGCCGACGACTTTGGCAATGTGCTCCTGCTGCTCACCGGTCAGCTGCGAGCCTTTGGCCTGCAGCAGTTCCAGCGCACGGCGTTCGGCTTCATCCAGCAGATCAGCCAGCTTGGTTACGCCACCTTCGCGGCTCTTATAGGGCCGGCCATCTTTACCCATCACGGTACCAAAACCGTAGTGGTCCATTTCCAGATCCGGGCGGGCAAAGCCAGCTTTGCGGGCCAGGGTAAAGATCTGCTGAAAGTGCAGACCCTGACGCTGATCGACAAAATAGATCAGGTGATCGCCTTTGAGCACGTTCTGGCGGTAACGCACCGCGGCCAGATCCGTGGTGGCATAAAGATAACCGCCGCCGGACTTCTGCACGATAACCGGCAGGGCTTCGCCTTCTTTATTGCGGAACTCATCCAGGAATACACACTGCGCGCCCTGATCTTCCACCAGCAGGCCCTGCTCGCGGAGTTCTTCAACCACTTGCGGCAGGTCGTCGTTGTACGAGCTTTCCGCCGCCACATCGGCGCGGCGCAGCAGCACACCCAGGCGGTCGTAGACTTCCTGACAGTGGCTTAACGACACATCAATAAACAGCTTCCAGAGCTTGAGGCAGCGCTCGTCGCCGGACTGCAGGGCGACCACCAGTTCGCGGGCGCGGTTGGCAAACTCAGGGCTTTCATCAAAGCGGTTTTTCGAGGCTTTATAGAAGGTTTCGAGATTGCTCAGCTCCATGGCGATATCATCGGCGTCGAGCTCTTCCATATGCGCCAGCAGCATACCGAACTGGGTGCCCCAGTCGCCGACATGGTTCTGCCGGATAACCTTGTGCCCCAGCACGCCCAGTACCCGCACCACCGCATCACCAATAATGGCTGAGCGCAGATGGCCCACATGCATCTCTTTGGCCAGATTAGGCGATGAGTAGTCGATGACCACAGTTTTCGGCTCAGCGACCGGTTCAATTCCGGCGTGTGGATGCTGATAGGCGTATTCGAGCTGCTGCAGCAACTGCTGCTGGCTTACTTTGAAATTAATAAAACCCGGCCCGGCAATGGAGGCCTCGGCAATCAGGTCGTTCTCGGGTAAGGCGGCAATCAGCGCTTCGGCCAGCGCCCGTGGGTTCATACCCGCTGGCTTGGCCAGCATCAGCGCCAGGTTGGTGGCAAAGTCGCCATGGCTTTTATCACGCGGGCGATCAAGCTGCAGGCGCGGTTGTACATCAGCCGGTAACGTACCTTGTTGCTGCAGAGTAGCCACGGCAGTGGCCAGTATTTGTTCCAACTGTTCCTTCATTGCACAACCTTCATCGCAAAACCTTAAGTGGGACAACCAACGAGTAAGGCCGCTAGTTTACTGCTTTGGGGCGGGAAAAAAAACCGCTATCTGCATGCCTGGGTCAGCTAAAATCCTGGGGGTCAACATCCACCGACCAGCGCACCCGGCGTAACTCGCTGCAGGCTTCCAGTTGTGGCAGCACATGACGGAGCAACTGGGCGCGCAGGCCACGGTTGGCGCACTGCAGCAGCAACTGATAACGATAGCGTCCGGCGCGGCGTTCCATCACCGCCGGCATCGGCCCCAGCACAGTAACGCCGTCGAGCGCCGGGAAGAAGCTGGCAATACGTTCAAGCGCCGCCAGCGCCAGCTCCGCATCATTGGCATCGGCGCGGAATAAGGTCAGCTGGGTATAGGGCGGCAACATCGTCAGCTCGCGCTCATGCAGCGCGGTGCGGGCAAAGTGATGGTAGCCATTGTTGACCAGATCCTGCACCAGTTCATGTTCAGGATGATGGGTCTGCAGCACTACGGTGCCGGGTTTACTGGCCCGTCCGGCCCGCCCGGCCACCTGGGTATAGAGCTGGCCCAACCGCTCAGCGGCACGAAAGTCGGCGCTATAGAGCGCGCCATCAACGTCGAGCAGCGCCACCAGAGTCACTTCGGGAAAATGATGGCCTTTGGCCAGCATCTGGGTGCCGACCAGGAT
>CAYWXF010000056.1:2406-13448 GCA_964462025.1 uncultured Pseudomonas sp.
GCAAGCTGCGTGAACTAATCGAGTTCTGCTACACGGAAACTTGTTATCGCGCGCGTCGCTTAAATGCTGCTGCAGACTACCCTTGCGACGGGTACTGTCGCGGTCAATACGCAGTACCGGATGGTCCGGAAACAGCTCGGTGAGGGTTTGCTCCAGCTGTTCAGTGCCGGTGCCGCGACCCACCAGCTGGGTGGAGCCGCAATCATGGCACTGATGGGGAATGCGCTGCTGGCTGCCGCAATGGTGGCACTGCAGCATCCGACTATGCTGATGCACGGTAAAATAGGCGTCACAGCGCTTACACTGCGCCAGCCAGCCACATTCATGGCACAGCAGGGCCGGGGCAAAACCACGCCGGTTGAGGAACAGCAACACCTGCTGGCCGCTTTTTAATTCCTGCTCCATCAGTTGAATAAGCGGTGATGACAGCCCGGACTTCAGCGGCAGGTTTTTAATGTCCAGCACCACATGCCGGGCGGGTCGGGCAGCGCCGGCGCGCTTGGTCAGCCGCAGCCAGCCATAGCGCTTCTGCAGGGCGTTATTAAGGGTCTCCAGCGCTGGTGTGGCCGAGCCCAGGATCACCGGCACCCGCTCTTCGTGGCCGCGCATCACCGCCAGATCACGGGCATGGTAACGGAAACCTTCCTGCTGCTTTAATGAGTTGTCGTGCTCTTCATCAACAATAATCATGCCCAGCCGGGCACAAGGCGTAAAAATTGCTGAGCGGGTACCGATAATAATGGCGGCGGCGCCGTTGCGGGCATCCAGCCAGGCATCCAGCCGTTCACGATCAGTCAGCGCCGAGTGCAGCATCACCACCGGCACCGTAAAACGCTGGCGGAAACGGCGCAGGGTTTGCGGAGTAAGGCCAATTTCTGGCACCAGCACCAGCACCTGCTGGCCCCGGCGCAGCACCTCGGCCATGGCCTGCAGATAGACTTCGGTTTTACCGCTGCCGGTGACGCCTTCCAGCAGGTAGGTCTGCGGCGTGCCAGCCGCCGCCAGGGTGGCGACCGCCTGGGCCTGCTCCAGATTCAGCTGCAAAGGCTCGGCGTCCAGCCCAAAGGCCCAGTCGGCCTGCTGCGCCGGAACATGGCGAACGCGCTCAACCAGGCCTTTATCCTGCAGATTTTTCAACGCGGAGGGCGAGAATTCTTCAGTGCGGATATCGCGGCTGAGCAAAGGCTGACGCCGCAGCGCGGCAATCAGCCGCTGTTGCTGCGGCGCCCGCTTCAGGCTGTCCAGTTCCACCGCATTGCCATCAGCCGTGAGTTCATAGCGCTCGGTGGCCTGATAGTCCTGGGCTTCGCCCTGGCGCAATAGCCCGGGCAAGGCATGATGCAACACTTCGCCCAGCGGATGCTGGTAATAATCCGCGGCCCAGTGCAGCAACTGCCACAACGCCGTGGGCCACACCGGGTTCTCATCCAATACTTCCAGGACGCTTTTGCGGGCCATAGAAGGATCGGGCTGGCGCGCCTCACCGACACAGATTCCAATCAGTTCGCGGCGGCCGAAAGGCACACGTACGCGGGCGCCCACCGCCGGCAGTTGGTCACAGTCGTAGTCAAAAACCCGCTGCAAGGGAACCGGCAGTGCCACCTGAATCACATAGGCTGTTGGTGAATCGGCTAACGCTGTCATAGCCGGTTATTGTGCGGGCGACGCTAGCATTGCGCAAGCGCCAAAAGCACCGCATCAGGGTACTTGATCAGCGACACCCGTTAGGGTAGAATTCGCGCCCTTGTTAAACGAATCGATTAACTATTAACCACGTATGGTATTCGGCAACAGATCGGATGGCGATGCGGCCCAATTGAGGTAACCCTTATGAAAGACAGTATTCACCCTAAGTACGAAGAAATGAACGTGACCTGCTCTTGTGGTCACAAATTCACCACCCGTTCTACCCGTGGCGGCGACCTGCACCTGGACGTATGTTCTGAGTGTCACCCGTTCTACACTGGTAAGCAGCGCGTTATGGATACCGGTGGACGTATTGACAAGTTCAACAAGCGTTTCAGCGTGTTGGGCGGTAAGAAGCCGTCGTAAAACAGACGCTTCTGTAAAGAATTTGAGAAAAGGTGCCAAAAGGCGCCTTTTTTTATTTCCGGTCGGCCGCAAGCCCGCCCAATCAAGGGATTGTTACTGGTTGCGATTCGTACAATCAAAAAATCATAGTGGTAGCACCCACTTACCCGCAGACCGTTCCTGATCAGGTAAGATTTGTTATTCCCCCAGAACCATCTACAATGGCTCACATCTGCATTTAGCTCCGCTGTCTGAGCATTGTCTGACCATAAACGTCACTATAAAGGTATGCCGCATCATGACTGATTTTCGCCAACAAGCGCTTGATTACCATGCTTTCCCTACCCCAGGGAAAATTAGTATTGAGCTCACCAAACCAGCGGAAACCAGCAAAGACCTGGCATTGGCCTACAGCCCGGGCGTGGCCGAGCCGGTTCGCGCTATCGCCGAAAACCCCGAGGATGTATACCGCTATACCGCCAAGGGTAACCTGGTGGCGGTGATTTCCAATGGCACCGCCATTCTGGGTTTAGGCAATCTGGGCCCTATGGCTTCCAAGCCCGTTATGGAAGGCAAGGCACTGCTGTTTAAGCGCTTCGCCGGACTGGATTCCATCGATATTGAAGTGACGCATCGCACCACCCAGGACTTTATTAATACCGTGGCCAATATCGCCGACACCTTTGGTGGCGTGAACCTGGAAGATATTAAAGCACCGGAGTGTTTCGAAATTGAACAGGCGCTGATTGAGCGTTGCGACGTACCGGTATTTCATGATGATCAGCACGGCACCGCGATAGTAACGGCCGCTGGCTTGCTGAACGCGCTGGAGATCCAGGACAAACAACTGGCTAAGGCACAAATCGTGTGTCTGGGCGCCGGCGCTGCCGCTATTGCCTGTATGGAGCTATTGATTAAATGCGGGGCGCAGCGTGAACATATTTATATGCTCGACTCCAAAGGCGTGATTCACACCCGCCGCGAAGACCTGAATGAATATAAGGCGCTGTTTGCCAATAACACCGACAAACGCACCCTTGAGGAAGTGATTACCGAGGCCGACGTATTTGTCGGGGTTTCCGGCCCTAATCTGCTGCCGGCTGACGCGCTGAAACTGATGGCCGATAAGCCGATTGTGTTTGCCTGCTCGAATCCGGATCCGGAAATCAAACCGGAGCTGGCGCTGGCGGTGCGCAAAGACCTGATCATGGCCACCGGCCGTTCCGACTACCCCAATCAGGTAAACAATGTACTGTGCTTCCCGTTTATGTTCCGGGGCGCATTGGACGTGCGGGCGCGCATGATTAACGATGAAATGAAACTGGCTGCGGTTGAAGCCATCCGCCAGCTCGCCAAAGAGCCGGTACCCAAAGAGGTATTAAAAGCAGCCGGCGTTGATTCACTTGAGTTCGGTCCGGACTATATCATTCCCAAACCCCTGGATCCGCGTCTGCGCACCCGGGTATCGCGGGCAGTAGCTGAAGCAGCGGTTGCTTCAGGCGCGGCGCGTATTGAGTTACCGAAGAATTATATGGCCGAATAAATATTTATTCTTGTTTTCAGTATTTTTATTCACTATACTGGCTGAAATCTAGCCCGACTGCGGGTATTTTTCAACAGTGAGTGTGAATAAGTGGAAGCAAGATCGACAACCCCGACCATACCGTGCGCGGTATTTGGTGCCAGCGGCTATAGCGGCGTTGAACTGATCTGGCTGTTGCACAATCACCCTGACTTTGACATTCGTTACGGATTTTCCTCTGGCGCACGTACGGCGGAGCCTGTCAGCCAGCTTTATCCACAATTAGCGGATCGGCTCGACTTAACTCTGCAACCTTGGCACCCGGACCTTCTCAGTGAAATGGCTGACCAGGTCCAGGTGTGTTTTTTAGCGCTGCCTCATGAAGCAAGTGCTGAACTTGCCCCCCAACTGAACGACGCCGGCCTGACCGTATTTGATTTATCTGGCGCCTTTCGTCTGCGCGATGAAAGTATCCACGAATCTGCCTATGGATTTTCGCGGCCACAGCCACAGCAGGCTATTCCGTACGGCCTGGCCGAATGGACTGAACTGACCGGCGTTGAGCCACTAATCGCGGTACCGGGCTGTTATCCGACCGCCGCCGCGCTGGCGCTGCTGCCAGTGCTGCCTTTTATCACCGCCACCTGCACACCTGTTATTAACGCGGTCAGCGGAGTTTCCGGTGCTGGCCGTAAAGCGGCTCTTCATACCAGCTTTTGCGAAGTCAGCCTGCAGGCCTATGGCGTAGGAACTCACCGGCATCAGCCAGAAATCGCTCAGGTGCTCGGCCGGCCGGTGCTGTTTGTACCGCACCTGGCGAACTTTAAGCGGGGCATCCTCGAAACCATCTATGTCGAGGTTGGCGACAAGGTGACAGCTGAGCAAATTCAGACGGCCTTCACAGTGGCTTATGCCCAGCGGCCATTTGTCCGGCTGCGGGCTCTGCCACCGGCGATCAGCGATGTATGCGGCACGCCGTTTTGTGATATCCACTGGCAGCTGCATGGCCGCCAGCTGGTGCTTTGTGTGGCCATTGATAACCTGTTGAAGGGTGCCGCCGCCCAGGCTGTCCAGCTGGCAAATCAGTATTATGGGTTACCCGCGACCGCGGGCCTGAATACTACCGGTGGTGTGATATGACCACCCCACTGGTAATTAAGTTGGGCGGCCGGGTACTGGTTGATACTGGTGCCCTGACGCTGTTGCTGCCAACCATCACCCGCCTGGCAAAGCTGCGGGCACTGGTACTGGTGCATGGTGGCGGCGATCAGATTCAGCTGAAACTGCAGCAACTTGGGTTCACCAGCGTAAAAACCGCAGGCCAGCGGATCACGCCGCCCGAACACATTCCGGTCGTCGCCGGGGTGCTTGCGGGCGATTTAAATTCTCAGCTCTGTGCTCAGGCGCAGCAGCATCAGTTGAATACCGTCGGCCTGACCCTGTTTGCCGGCGACAGCATCCGCTGTTCGCTCGACGCAGACCGGGGTGCCGTCGGGGTGCCAGCCCCGGGCAACCCACAACTTCTTGAACTGCTGATTGATCGTGGTTTTATTCCGGTGTTGTCTTCAATTGGCATCAGCGCCAGCGGCGAACGGCTGAATGTAAATGCCGATCTGGCCGCCGGCGCCGTCGCCCAGCTTTTGCACGCCGATCTGATCCTGCTCACTGATGTACCGGGAATTCTCGACGCCCGGGGCGAACTGATCGAACTTATCCAGGCCGACCAGGCCGACCAGCTGATTGCCGATGGCACCGTGCGCGACGGCATGCTGGTTAAACTCAACGCTGCTGTGCAGGCCGCCCGTGCTTCGCGACGAAGTATCGCGGTGGCCGGCTGGCAGGATGCCACCTCGCTTACCCGTCTGGCAAAGGGTGAAGCCGCCGGTACCCGCATTCGTCTTTAACTTGCCCCTATTTTCAAAAATCAGCTATACGGAATCATAACTAATGCAGGATTTTCTTATGCTGCGGGATCACAGCCCGCAACAGATCGCCGGGTTACTGGAACTCAGTCACACCATTAAGCAGCGCCCGGGGCAGTGGTCAAGTTCGTTACAAGGCAAAAGCATCGCGCTGTTGTTCGAAAAGCCGTCGCTACGCACCCGCGCCAGCTTTGCGGCAGGCATTAACCGGTTGGGCGGCCACAGCATTTTTCTGGACGGTGCCGAGGTAATGGGTAAGCGCGAGCCGGTCAGCGACGTGGGGGCCAACCTGGCGCTCTGGCATGAGGCCATCGTGGCTCGGGTATTTGACCAGAATACCCTGACAGAGTTGGCGGACGCTTCGGATAAACCGGTCATCAATGCGCTCAGCGATCGTTGTCATCCGTGCCAGGCGATGGCGGATCTGCTGACCCTGCAGGAACACCTGGGTGATCTGAACAAGGTACACCTGACCTGGATCGGCGATGGCAATAATGTCTGTCAGGCCCTGATGGCCGGCACCGCCCTTACCGGCATGCATTTTCAGGTAGTCACGCCTGAAGGGTACGCACCGGACGCCGCGCTGCTTGTTGAAGCGCAGGATCTTGCTAAAGCCAGTGGCGGCAGCGTCACCCTTGAGCACCAGATGAGCCAGCTGCAGGCCACCGATGCGGTTTATACCGATACCTGGCTCTCGATGGGCCAGCAGCGCGATGCCGACCAGCTGCTGCATGACTTCGCGCCCTATCAGGTCAATAGCGCCTTAATGGCACGCCTGAAGGCCCGGTACTTTATGCATTGCCTGCCGGCGTACCGGGAGCGTGAGGTGACCGCCGAAGTGGTCGACGGCCCGCAGTCATTGATATTGCAGCAGGCAGAAAACCGCATGCACGCACAGAACGCGATTTTAGTTACTTTATTGAACGGAGTTGGGGTATGAGTAAGTTAGTGAAGAAAGTGGTTTTAGCCTATTCGGGTGGTCTGGATACCTCAGCGATTGTGCCCTGGCTAAAAGAGAACTATGACTGTGAAGTGATCGCGTTTGTGGCCGATGTGGGTCAGGGCGATGACGAGCTTGAAGGTGTCGAGGCCAAAGCCATTGCTTCGGGCGCCAGCAGCTGCCGGATTGTGGATTTGAAGGAAAAGTTTGCCCGCGAAGTCATCTATCCGACCCTGAAAACCGGGGCCATCTATGAGGGCCAGTACCTGCTGGGTACCGCTCTCGCACGCCCGATTATCGCTGAAGCCCAGGTGATGGTGGCGCGTGAAACAGGCGCCGACGCACTGGCCCACGGCTGCACCGGCAAGGGTAACGATCAGGTTCGTTTTGAATCGGCGTTCGCGGCACTGGCCCCTGAACTGACGGTTATCGCGCCCTGGCGTGAATGGAGCATGCGTTCGCGGCCGCAACTGCTGGCGTATCTGGCCGAGCGCAATATTCCATGCAGTGCCTCTGCCACCAAGATTTACAGCCGTGACGCGAATCTGTGGCACATCTCCACTGAAGGCGGCGAACTGGAAGACCCCTGGTGCGAGCCATCTGAACAGGTCTGGGCCTGGACCCGCTCGCCCGAGCAAGCGCCGGATCAACCCCAGTACCTGGAGCTGCGCTTCGAGCACGGTGAACTGACGCATCTGGATCAGGTTGCCGTCAGCCCGGTGGAAGCGATACAAAAGCTTAATGTGCTGGCCGGTGATCATGGCGTTGGCCGCCTGGATATGGTGGAAAACCGCTTAGTCGGTATGAAGTCCCGCGGCTGCTATGAAACGCCCGCGGGTACCGTGCTCTATGCTGCGCTGCAGGGCCTGGAAAGCCTGGTGCTGGATCGCAGCGCGCTGGATTACCGCATCCGGATTGGTAATGAATTCGCCCAGCTGATGTATGACGGCCGCTGGTTTACGCCACTGCGTTCCGCCATGCTGGCCGCTGCCGCAACCATTGCCGCGCCGCTTACCGGTGAGGTGGTGGTCAAGCTTTATAAGGGCCAGGCAACCGTGGTGCAACGGCGCTCGCCAAACAGTCTGTATTCAAGCGCCTTTGCCACTTTTGATGAAGACGAAGTGTATAACCAGAAGCATGCTGAAGGCTTTATCCGGCTTTATAGTCTGGCCAGCCGGATCCGCGCCTTGCATCAGGCCGATGGAGGAGAATCAACATGAGCCTCTGGGGTGGACGTTTCAGTACGCCAAGCGCTGCTGAATTTAAACAGTTTAATGATTCACTGAGCTTTGACTATGTGCTGGCGCCTTTTGATATCCAGGCGTCCCAGGCCTGGGCCAGCACATTGCAACAGGCTCAGCTGATTAGCGCCGGTGAAAACCAGCAATTGCAGCAGGCGTTGGGTGAACTGGCCCGCGCCGTTGCGGCCGACCCTAAGCTGCCGCTAAGCGCGGACGATGAAGATATTCATAGCTGGGTTGAGTCACAGCTGATTGAAAAAATCGGCGCCACGGCGAAAAAGCTCCATACCGGACGTAGCCGCAATGATCTGGTCGCTACCGACTTGCGCTTGTTCTGCAAGCAGCTGGCACAGCAGTTGATCACCGCCAACCTGGCCGCGATCAACGCCCTGCTGGGGTTCGCTGACAGCTACTGCGACGCGCTGCTGCCCGGCTACACCCACCTGCAGCGGGCCCAACCTATTGTGGCTGGCCACTGGGCACTGGCCTATGTACATATGCTGCAGCGGGATGTCAGCCGGCTACGCGATGCGGTTAAGCGCATGGATGTATGCCCGCTGGGCAGTGGGGCGCTGGCGGGTACCACGGCACCGCTCGACCGCGAGTCGCTGGCCCATGAGCTCGGCTTCCGGCTGGCCAGCGAAAACAGCCTTGATGCTGTTTCGGATCGCGACTTTGCGCTGGACCTGCTCAACGCCGCCAGTAACGGCATGCTGCACCTGTCGCGCCTGGCCGAAGACGTTATTTTTTATTGTTCAGGGGAGTCGGGCTGCTTCGCCATGAGCGACCGCATCAGCACCGGATCATCGCTGATGCCGCAGAAAAAAAATCCTGATTTGTTTGAGCTGCTGCGCGGTAAAACCGGTCGGGTAATGGGCCATCAGCATGCGCTACAGGTCACCCTGAAAGGCCTGCCTATGGCCTACAACAAAGACATGCAGGAAGATAAATCCGGCCTGTTCGATGCCCTGCTGACTTATCAGCAATGCCTGCAGATGCTGGCCTTCGCCATGCCCGAGGTTTCGGTTAACCGCGAGCATGCCGCAAAGCAAGCCGCACTTGGCTACAGCAATGCCACCGAGCTGGCCGACTATCTGGTCAGCAAGGGCATGCCGTTTCGCGATGCCCATCATGTTACCGGCGAGATTGTGCTGATGGCCCAGCAGCAGGGGGTAGCACTGGAACAGCTTTCAATAGTTCAGTTCAACGCAGTAAGCGACCTGATTGACGAAGATGTCTACCCGTTTCTTGAAGTTAACTACGGACTGAATAAGCGTAGTGCGCTTGGTGGCACCGCACCCAAAGCGGTGCAGCTTGGCCTTAAGCACGCGCAGGACTGGCTACACGCGGCCGAAGCCGCCAGCAAACACGTGCGCCAGGCGCGCTTAAGCGATGTCGATAAGATCTGCGAACTGATCGCGTATTGGGCCGATCAGGGAGAGAACCTGCCGCGAAATAAGGCGGATATCATGCAGGCAATCCATGGCTTTGCGGTGGCAGAAATTAACGATGAGGTGGTAGGCTGCGCGGCGCTCTATGTGTATAGCACCGGCCTGGCGGAGATCCGCTCCCTCGGTTTGTTCCCGCAGGCGCAAGGTAAAGGGCTGGGTGCGGAGCTGGTTGCCTGGCTACTGTGGAAAGCCCGTGAGCTGGGAATAAGCCGCACCATAGTGCTGACCCGGGTGCCGGAGTTCTTCGGCAAACTCAATTTCCGGCTGACGGTGAAAGAGAAGCTGCCGGAAAAAGTTATGAAGGATTGCGATATCTGCCCGCGCAAAGATAACTGTGACGAAATCGCGCTGGAATACTGGCTCTAGCAGCCAGGATTATTCCGGCGCATCTTCAGGAATCGGCAGACCGCGGCGGGCCAGTTCGGCGCGCACTTCTGCCGGCACCTTATGGGGGTTATCCTTGCGTAAATCGTCGTCAGTGGGCAGTGGCTGGCCGGTAAAGGCATGCAGAAACGCCTCACAGAGTAGCTCACTGTTGGTGGCGTGACGCAGGTTCTTACATTGCCGGCGGGTGCGTTCGTCAGTCAGCACTTTGAGTACCCGGGTGGGGATCGAAACCGTAATTTTCTTTACGTGTTCGCTCTTTTGCCCGTGCTCAACATACGGATATATATAGTTGCCATCCCATTCCATACTGCACCCTCTGAGAAAAACCCTGACGTTCGTAGTGAATTGATTCAGGTGAATTGTACCGAGGTGCGCGACGCAGTCAACTTTATACGCATAGCTGTCTATACGTCTTTATTTGCCAAGCCTGGGTTATGTTGCTTTAATGCACTGCAGGAGCGCCGTATAATCGGCTTTTTGTGCTTATTTTTCAACAGGAGAACGCACACGCATCATGGTGGTTGAGGTCCAGGTTAGTTCGCAGCAAATAGACACTGTAGCCGAGCAGGTACAGGTACATAAATTCGGGGGCAGCAGTCTGGCTGATGCCTATTGTTACCGCCGTGTGGCCCGCATTGTCACCGAATATGCCGGCGCCAGTGATCTGGTCGTGGTATCAGCCGCTGGCGATACCACCAACCGTATTCTGGCCATTATCGACGCCAGGCAGAACGCTGACGAAGGCGTAGCGGAAGTGCTGCTGAAGCAGTTGGAAAAGTACCAGCAGGGGCTGATTAGCGATTTACTGAGTGCGGACCACAAGGCCCGCATGATGGATCTGTCGCGCCAGGACTTTAAACGCTGGTATCGCTGGCTGAACAACGAAGAGACCATCGATAACCGCGCCGAGCTGCTGTCCTACGGCGAACTGTGGTCAGCACGACTGCTCGCTACCTTATTGCAGCAGCAGGGCGGTAAAGCCGACTGGATTGATGCCCGCACCTTTCTGGTCGCAGATGATGCGCCTGAACCATTAATCCGCGTGGAGCCATCCCGCGCTGGCTTGCTTAACCGCATTGCCCCGCATCCTGGCACCCGTTTTATCGTCACCGGTTTTATCTGTGCTGACCCTGAGGGCAACTCGCTGATTCTGGGCCGCAACGGCAGTGACTACTCTGCGACCCTGGTCGGCAGCCTGATCGATTCGAAGCAAGTCACCATCTGGAAAGACGTCGCCGGCGTGGCATCCTGTAGCCGAGATAGATGGGAAGGGCAGATGCTGTGGACCAAACTGTAACTGAGTCGACTAAGCACGAGAGCCGCCTCATGCACATTCGGGAGAATGCCGCGGCTTGGCAGCAGTTCCTGACGATGCTCCGCGAAGAAGGGTCCCGGGGGGCCATGGACATCGTCGACGAGCGGACGATGCTGTACGGACGCGGTCAGGACCTGTGGGCGCTGTTGGATGATCTGGACCGCATCAGTCGCCGACGACCGGAGTGGCTGGAGAAGTTCGAGTTAGTGGCGGACAACGACGTCTGCTTTGTC
>CAYWXF010000057.1:0-12791 GCA_964462025.1 uncultured Pseudomonas sp.
GCAGGAAAAGAGTATCCTGCTACACTTGAATAGTTAGCCAGTGTATACAGAGTCAGCTTAGCGCAAACTTTGGCCGAGCTGACTCTGAGCGATCAGGCGGAATACGTAAGAGAGCTTGAACAAACCTGCCAGGACGATTTGTGATAAGTGCAGCACAGCTACCATCATCAACGGGAACTCGGCCTCAAGACCCCAGGCCAGATAGGCCACCACAACAAACAACAGCAGTGTAATACCCATTGAAGAGTTGGCGGCGCGAAGCATGGTTTCGGCTTTCATATAAAATACATCCTCAATGCATGTTTAATAAAGTGCATTATTGATGTATCTTTCAAAAAATTCAAGGGTAGTGACTCAGTTGTTACAGGATCACTGATGCAATTAAAGAAATACACCGATTACGGGCTTCGTATCCTGATGTATCTCGGGAGTGTCCAAAACTCCGACGGCTCGGATAAACGGGCAACCATCAAAGAGATTTGTGAAACATTTAGGTTGTCTGCGAACCATGTGAACAAAGTGGTGCATCATCTTGGGCGGCTTAAGCTGATTGAAACCAGACGCGGTAAACATGGGGGCTTCTTGCTGGCTAAAGCGCCGGAAGAAATTCAGCTTGATTTTGTGATCCGCGAACTGGAAGGCGATGAAGCCTGGATTGATTGTCAAAATCCGTACTGCGTCGCATTACCTGCCTGCGAATTGAACAGCATTGTGGGGCGGGGTAAAGAGCTCTTTTACGAGCATCTCAGCCGTTACACGTTAAAGGATTTACTTAAGAACTCGGCACAGCTGCAGCAGATTTTCTTAACAGCTGGTCAATCGCCTGCGTCAAACCGTCCAGCGTGAGCGGATACATGCGTTGATTCATCAGCTGCTGGATAATGTCGATTGACTGGTGCCAGCGCCAGCGTTCAACCGGCTGTGGATTCAGCCAGACCGCGTGATGAAAGTGGTTTAACAGCCGTTGCATCCAGGCGGCGCCGGGCTCTTCATTCCAGTGTTCGACACTGCCCCCCGGATACATGATCTCGTACGGTCCCATAGTCGCGTCGCCGACAAAAATTAGTTTATAGTCCTTACCATATCTGTTTATCAGTTCAGCGACAGGGATCTGTTCTGCGAAGCGGCGACTGGGATCTTTCCATACCCCTTCGTACACGCAGTTGTGGAAGTAAAAGAACTCAAGGTGCTTAAACTCAGAGCGGGCGGCGCCAAACAACTGCTGGCATTCGTAGATAAAATCATCCATGGAACCGCCGACATCGAACAGGATCAGAACTTTGATGGCGTTATGGCGCTCGCGCTGCCACTGTAAGTCCAGTAGCCCGCCTTTTGATGATGTGGCCCGTATGGTGCCGGGCAGATCCAACTCTTCAACAGCGCCGCTGCGGGCAAAGCGACGGAGTTTGCGTAGCGCGAGCTGAATAGTACGGTTATTTAGTTCTCCTTCGGTATCCAGCTCACGAAACTCGCGCTTATCCCACACCTTGACCGCGCGGCGGGCATTGCTGCCTTGCTGGTTGATACGGATGCCTTCAGGGTTATAACCATAAGCGCCAAAGGGTGAGGTGCCACCGGTGCCTATCCATTTACTGCCACCGGCATGGCGTTTTTGCTGTTCTTCCAGGCGCTCGCGAAAGGTCTTTAATAACGCATCAAGTCCGCCAAGCGCTTTTAACTTTTCTTTATCTTCATCGCTAAGTTGCCGCTGCAGGCTTTGCTCAAACCATTCTTTGGGAATAGCTGCGGCCAGGTCAACCTGCTCAACACCCTCAAAGTATTCAGCAAAAGCCCGGTCAAAGCGATCGTACTGGCTTTCGTCCTTGACCAGAATCAGACGCGCCAGGCTGTAAAACGCCTCGACGTCAGCGAAAACCAGCTGCTTATCCAGTGCATTGAGCAAGTCCAGCAGTTCAGTCAGACTGGTTTTCAGGCCGTGGCGGCGCAGACACAGAAAAAACTCAATGAGCATGAATCAGCTCTGCCGGCGCGCCATAAACGCGAGTTTCTCGACCAGTTGTACATCCTGCTCGTTTTTCAGCAAGGCGCCGAACATGGGTAACAGCTGGCCCTTTTGCTTTAGATCTTCAGGGCGGATGTCCTCGGCCAATAGCAGCTTCAGCCAGTCGATGAGTTCCGAAGTAGAGGGCTTCTTCTTCAGGTTCGGCACCGCGCGAAGGTCAAAAAATACTTCAAGGGCTGTGCTTAACAGGCGTTGCTGAATGTCCGGGTAATGGACCTTGACGATATCGGCCAGGGTATCGGCATCCGGGAATTTAATGTAATGGAAAAAGCAGCGCCGCAGGAAAGCATCGGGCAGCTCTTTTTCATTGTTTGAAGTGATAATGACGATGGGTCTGTGCTCGGCACGAACCTGCTCGCCGGTTTCGTATACATGAAATTCCATCTGATCCAACTCATGGAGCAGATCGTTGGGGAATTCAATGTCGGCCTTATCAATCTCGTCGATTAACAGCACCGGGCGCTCTGGCGCGGTAAAGGCCTGCCACAGCTTACCGGGTTTGATGTAATTGGCGATATCATGAACCTTATCGCTGCCTAGCTGACTGTCACGCAGCCGTGAAACCGCATCATATTCATACAGGCCTTGCTGGGCCTTGGTAGTTGATTTGATTTGCCAGCGCAGCAGGGGCACGCCAAGGCTGGCGGCTAGTTCTTCCGCCAACCTGGTTTTCCCGGTGCCGGGTTCACCTTTGAGTAGCAAAGGCTTTTCGAGAGTTACCGCAGCGTTTACTGCCAGCGACAGATCATCGGCGACAATGTAACTTGAGGTGCTGATAAAACTCATTGGTTCACTATCTTCGCTGCTTTATTTAAGTAGGCTTTGCCGGTTTCTTTCACTTCGTCGTAACTCATTTTTTCAGAGCCCAGGTGCACAGTTTCAACTTGTTCCTGCATGGTTTCGACTTCGTCTTTCAGCTTCGCAAGCGCTTCTTCCAGGGTATAGGTCAGTTGATGAATTTCACCCATTTGCTTTGGTGTTAAGTCGCCACTCGCCAGCATGTCATGCAGTTTGGCGTTGTATTCAGCAAGATTGCTCATTGCCTGTTCCAGAGTTTCTGAAGATTTGCCTTCAAAATGGTCAGGGCGATCTTCGCTTAGCGGTGCGGCTGCGACTGAAAAGCTGGCTGCGACCAGACCACTGATGGCTAACTGAGTGAAAAACTTCATTCTAATCTCCTGCGGCTTCATACCTTGATGGAAATTCTCAAATGAGAATGGTTCTCAATAAGTTACCATAAGTTAATGAAAAGTCCAACGCCTGGCGGCTACCTTTTTAAGCTCCGGGAGTGAAGTCACAGGCCTGAAAAAAGTCCTGCCAGTGCTGCGCATGGGTCCGTGTAACCAGGGTTAACCCAACAGGAAGTTGTTGCAGATGATCAAGATAGGTATTCATCGGTGCCAGCTCAGATTGATCGCGCAAACGCTGGAGCACGGGAGCTAACTGATAAGCCTGGGTGGTAAAGCCAGCCAGCAGGGGTTGTAGTTCACCCGCAAAAAAGCTCATAAAAATGGTTTTTAGGATTTCCGCGCGCCGCGGGGTCCCAGCGCTTAAGCAACCGGCACGTTGGCTTAGTTCATTGACCAGCGGAGTTAATTGCTCAATGTAAGCCTGCTGATCATGGAGCGCGCGCCAGAACCCGGGCAGGTAGGTACTTTGCGCCAGGGTTTGCAGGGCTGATTCTAATTGCTCTTCATTGGGGAGCGGGTCGCCCGCGTCCCGGTATTCGAGCACCTGAACCACAATTTCAAGTGCGGCAAGCGCCGGCGCAAAGGATTCCACTGAAGTGTCGGGTAATGGCGTCGCTGCCGGCGTCAGCGCATGGCGAAGGGCATCGTCGGTGGCGATGGCCTGTTGACGGGCATCGTTCATGGTTGCAGATTTTTCCCGCACCGCTTCTTCCAGGCGAGCCTGCAGATCAGACCGCCCGCCGGCTTCGAGTTGATCGATACACTGTTTCATTGCCGCGATTAAGCGAATGTCTCCGTAATAGCGCGACACACCGTCGGTCAGACGGCCCAGCGCACTGTTCCGTTCGGCAATCAGCGCGCCGGCCGGGCAGGCGTCAAGGCGCATCGAGTCAAGCAGAGACAATGAAACTCGCGGGATATCCAGGCGCAGATCTCGAACAGCTGGCGGGCGCTTTGGCGCTGGCAGGCTCACTTCGATGGTGTCGATATTCTGGGTATTAGCCAGGCGTTGCTGGTAATCATCCCATTGCCGCAACAGTTCGGGCTGCCCGCTGCAGGCGCTCAACGTAAGCAGCACCAGTCCGCCATAGCCAAGGCGTCGCAGAAAAAGTACAATCGAAATTGTTATCTGTATCACGCGGTTGGAACCTCATTATGTTTACTGGAATCGTGCAAACCCAAGCGGTTGTCGCTCACATCGACATACATCCGGACTTTCGGCATCTACGTTTGAATGTTGCGCCGCAATTTCTGCAGCAGTTAGAGATTGGTGCAAGTATAGCAATTAACGGCTGCTGTCTGACGGTGGTTGGCTTTGAGTTGCCGGACGGGCAGGGTAATGAGCCAGCCAGTGTGGAGTTTGATGTGATTGACGAAACCCTGCGACTCACCAACCTGGGCGACCTGGCGATCAATGACAAAGTGAATTTCGAGCGCTCACTGAAAGTTGGTGACGAGATCGGCGGCCATCACGTATCGGGACATATCCACTGTATTGGCCGTGTTGTTGAGCGGCAGCATGATGAGTTCAACTGGGCACTATGGATTGAATTTCCGGAGGCGTTCGCGCGCTTTGTGTTCAGTAAGGGTTTTATCAGTGTCAATGGCGCCAGTCTGACTATCGGCGAAGTGAAGGGAAATCGTTTTTCGCTGCATCTGATTCCGGAAACGCTGCGCCTGACTAACCTGGAGCAGGCGATTTGGGTAAATCTTGAGTTTGATCAACAGACTATGACAATCGTCGAGACCGTTGAACGAGTTCTCGCCCAGCGGAACCCGACCAACGGATAAGGTGTTTTAGTAGTAGTTCTCGTCGTCGCTCTTAACGCGGACGATGATTTTGTTGTGCTGTTCGTCCACATTAACTACTAAGCGAATATCCGAACCACAATTACGGCACTCATCCTGATAATCCTGATTGCCCATTGAAGGATCAATATCCAGATGTACCGGGTGACCGCAGAACGGACAACTGACGGTGGCATCGCGCAATTTATCGGTATCCATTAGGACCTCCTGTAACTGAATTTATTTTAAAGTGATTGTTTTACAGTATGGTCGAAGTTGCAGATTTTTCCTGTCTTGCGGGCCGATTTTACTAAAAACTTTAGTTAAACAACATGGCAATGCCGCCGAGCGCAATCACTGCACCCAACAGCGCCCGTCCGGACAGCGGCTGGCCGCGCAGCCACTGAATGGGTACCAGCCATAATGGCGCGGTCGCAAGCAGGGTTTGCGCTACCCCCGGGTTGATATAGGCAATGGCTATTTGTTGCAGCCAGATCGCCAGAAAAGTCCCCATCACGATGGCGGTTAATAACCAGGGGATTGAGGTATGACGCAGCGCTGCGCGGGTGGCACCGATGATGCTGGGTTTCAGCAATAACAGAGCAAGGGTAAGCGCGAGGGTGCCGGCAAAGAGTCGCAGCAGAGCTGCGCTGACCGGCGATACCTCAAAGCTGGCCAGCGCATGAAACGACATCACCAGACCTAACGCCTGACAGAAAGCGGCGCCAGTGCCCGCCAACACACCGCTGATACTTATTTTTGCCGCCGGCTCGGCCTGCTGGCGTCGCCGTTCGCTGAGAACCACCAGAATGCCCATTATAGTTACTGAAGCAGCGGTCACTTCGAGCCAGCTCATTCCTTCAGCAAGCAGCAGCCAGGCGAGCACGGCAGCAAAGGGCGGAGCCAGGTATTCCAGCAACATGGTATGCCAGGGGCCGAGCCGGCGCAGGGCGGTGAAATAAAGGGTATCGCCAATGGTGATGCCAATCACACCGCTGGCAAGCAGTATCCAGGCTGCGGTACTCCCATCAAACTCCAGCAGGTTGCCGGTCAGCCAGGCGCCAAGCACCAGCAACGGGCAGGCTACCGCGCCTTTGACCATATTGAGTTGAGCGGCATTGAGAAAGCTTCCGGCCTGACTGTAAAGTACAGTCGCCAAGGCCCAGAATAATGCAGCGGTGAGTGCGGCCAGTGGGCCTATAAAGGTTTCCATGAGCGGCATTCTAGCGGCCATTTTGGATTGCAGCAATGGCCGCTGTGGGCTATAGTGGCGCCTTTAAAATAAACAAGTGACACTTGGTAGGTGCCACCACTGTAAATAAGGATTTAAGTCATGCCTGTAGTAACGCTTCCCGATGGTAGTCAACGCGAGTTTGATAAGCCGGTTTCCGTGCTTGAAGTCGCCCAGGATATCGGTCCCGGTCTGGCAAAAGCCACCGTGGCTGGTCGTATTGACGGCGAGTTAGTCGATGCCTGTGAACTGATCACCGAGGATGCCGCTGTCCAGATCATTACCCCGAAAGATGACGATGGCGTTCATATCATCCGTCACTCCTGTGCGCACTTGCTGGGACATGCTCTGAAGCAATTGTATCCGGAAGCCAAAATGGCAATCGGGCCAGTGATTGATAACGGCTTTTACTATGATGTGGATCTCGATCGGCCGATTACCTCGGATGACCTGGCAGCGCTGGAAGAGCGCATGCTGAAACTGGCGAAGACCGAATACGAGGTGATACGCCATAAAGTCAGCTGGCAGGAAGCGCGCGAGACCTTCGTTGAGCGGCATGAGCCTTATAAAATTGAAATTCTTGATGAAGACATCAGTCAGGATGCTCGTCCGGGGCTGTATCATCACGAAGAATACATTGATATGTGCCGCGGCCCGCATGTGCCGAATATGCGGTTCTGCCAGCATTTTAAAGTAATGAAAGTAGCCGGCGCCTACTGGCGTGGTGACTCTGATAACAAAATGCTGCAGCGCATTTACGGTACCGCCTGGGCTGATAAGAAGCAGCTGAAGGCCTATCTGCAGCGGCTGGAAGAAGCCGAGAAACGCGATCATCGTAAGATCGGCAAAACCCAGGATCTGTTTCACTGGCAGGAAGAAGCGCCTGGTATGGTGTTCTGGCACCACAACGGCTGGACTATTTTCCTTGAGCTTGAGCGCTTTATCCGCGAGAAGCTACGTGAATACCGCTATCAGGAAGTCAAAGGCCCGTTGATGATGGACCGGGTGCTGTGGGAGCGGTCAGGTCACTGGGAGAAGTTCTCGGATCTGATGTTCACTACCGCCTCTGAGAACCGCGAATATGCGATTAAGCCGATGAACTGCCCGGGCCACGTGCAAATATTTAACCAGGGGCTGAAGTCGTACCGCGACCTGCCGTTGCGTATGGCGGAGTTCGGTAGCTGTCACCGGAATGAACCTTCTGGTGCCTTGCATGGTCTGATGCGGGTTCGTGGTTTCACCCAGGACGACGCGCATATCTTCTGTACTGAAGAGCAGGTGCAGGCTGAAGTCAGCGGCTGTATCAAAATGGTTTATGAAACCTATAAGACCTTTGGTTTTGATGAAATTGTGGTGAAGCTGTCGACCCGGCCGGAAAAACGTCTGGGTACTGATGCGACCTGGGATCATGCTGAACAGGCTTTGGCCGAAGCGCTGAAGAACAACGGTATTGATTTTGAGTATCTGCCGGGCGAGGGTGCGTTCTACGGTCCGAAGATCGAATTTACCTTACATGATTGTCTGGGTCGTGCCTGGCAATGTGGTACGGTGCAGCTGGATTTCGCGCTGCCGGAGCGTTTAGGTGCCACCTATGTTGGCGAAGACAACGATCGCCATACCCCGGTCATGATTCACCGGGCGATTTTAGGGTCGCTGGAACGCTTCATGGGGATCCTGATCGAAGAATATGCCGGATATTTCCCATTATGGCTGGCGCCAACTCAGGTTGTGGTGATGAATATTACCGATAATCAGGCCGATTACGTAAAAAATACCGTAAAAGAACTGAATAAACTCGGATTCCGCGCGACAGCCGACTTGAGAAATGAGAAAATAGGCTTTAAAATCCGTGAGCATACGTTAAAACGTGTTCCATATTTACTCGTAGTAGGCGATAAAGAAGTCGAAAACGAGGCGGTTGCGGTGCGTACTCGTCGTGGTGAAGACCAAGGCGTAAAAGGTCTGCAGCAATTTATTGCAGAACTCAACGACGAAGTAAACAGTCGCAAGATTAGTTAATTGATTGGAGGAATGACCCATTAAAGGCGGAAAAAGAACTCAGAAAGCTGGTGATAAAAATCGGATCAACGAAGAAATTCGCGAAAAAGAAGTACGATTGATCGGAGTTGAAGGTGAGCAAATTGGTGTCGTAAGTATTGATGACGCCATGAAAGCAGCCGAAGAGGCGGGTGTCGACCTGGTCGAAATTAGCCCGAATGCCGAGCCACCAGTCTGTCGCTTGATGGATTACGGTAAATTCCTGTACGAAAAGGCGAAGAGCCAAAAAGAGCAAAAGAAAAACCAGAAACAGATCCAGGTTAAGGAAGTTAAATTCCGGCCTGGCACTGACGAAGGCGATTATCAGGTAAAACTGCGCAACCTGAGTCGTTTTCTGGAGGGAGGTGACAAAACTAAAGTCACCGTTCGTTTCCGTGGCCGGGAAATGGCGCATCAGGAAATTGGGATTGAGTTGCTAAATCGGATTAAAGACGATTTAGCCGATATCTCAGTGCTTGAATCGTTCCCAAGACGTGCTGAGGGTCGCCAGATGATTATGGTTCTGGCCCCTGCTAAGAAGTGACTGTGGTCCACAAGTAGGGCGGCGTAAAGCCAAACTCACCCTGTCACACTGTTATATACCAATGCGGAGTATTTTCAATGCCGAAAATAAAATCCAACCGGGGCGCTGCGAAGCGCTTCAAAAAAACCGCTTCAGGCGGCTTTAAGTGCAAGCAATCCCACTTGCGTCACATTCTGACTAAGAAGAGCTCTAAGCGGAAACGTCACCTGCGTGCAAAAAGCATGGTTCACGTCGCCGATGTTCCATTAGTCGCTCGTATGTTACCGTACGCGTAAGGAAGGAGACAGCAAATGGCACGAGTAAAACGTGGTGTGACAGCGCGCGCGCGTCACAAGAAAGTCCTGAAGCAGGCGAAAGGTTATTATGGTGCTCGTAGTCGCGTTTATCGCGTCGCGAAGCAAGCCGTCATTAAAGCAGGTCAATATGCATACCGTGACCGCCGCAACAAAAAGCGTCAATTCCGTCAATTATGGATTGTTCGTATTAATGCTGCAGCACGTCAAAACGGTCTGTCGTACAGCCGCTTTATCAATGGCTTGAAAAAAGCATCAGTAGAAATCGATCGTAAGATTCTGGCTGATATCGCGGTGCACGACCAAAAAGGTTTTGCGGCGCTGGTACAGAAAGCGAAAGGTTCACTAGTTTAACTAGACTGAAATGTGAAAAAGGGAGCTTATAAGCTCCCTTTTTTTATGGGTTTTCGCTATCATAGGCGCTTTCCAAGCCATTGGTCATCATTGAGGAAGGTCATGGAGTTAAATGACATCGTTGCCGCTGCGCAAGCGGCCGTCGCAAAGGCAAATACGCCGCAGGAACTGGACCAGGTCCGGGTGGACTATCTGGGCAAAAAAGGCCAGTTAACAGAGCAGCTGAAAAGTCTCGGCAAACTGAGCGCCGAAGAACGTCCGGCGGCGGGTCAGGCGATCAATCAGGCCAAGCAGGACGTGCAGCAAGTTATTAACGCACGCAATGAAGAACTGAAACAGGCGCAGCTGACCGAAAAACTCGCGGCAGAGCGCATTGATGTCAGTCTTCCCGGTCGTCGTTCACAACTGGGCGGCTTCCATCCGGTTACTAAGACTATCCAGCGCATTGAGACATTCTTTGGAGACCTGGGCTTCCGCGTGGTGGAAGGGCCTGAAGTCGAAGACGACTTCCACAATTTCGATGCACTGAATATACCGGCTAACCATCCGGCCCGGGCTGATCACGACACTTTCTATTTTACCCCGAAGACCATGCTGCGCACGCAGACCTCCGGGGTTCAGATCCGTACTATGGAAACTGAACAACCGCCGCTGCGCATCATTTCGCCGGGGCGGGTATATCGGAACGACTACGATCAGACCCATACGCCGATGTTCCATCAGGTGGAAGGCTTAATGGTAGATACTGATGTCAGTTTCACTCAGTTAAAAGGGATCCTTGAAGATTTTCTGGTTAACTTTTTTGAAGAATCACTGGAAGTTCGCTTCCGGCCTTCGTATTTCCCGTTTACCGAACCTTCTGCTGAAGTGGATGTGCGCCGTAAAGATGGCCAGTGGCTTGAAGTGCTGGGCTGCGGCATGGTGCATCCAAGCGTACTGACCGCGGTTGGTATTGATGCGGAAAAATACACTGGCTTTGCCTTTGGTATGGGCGTTGAGCGTTTAACTATGCTCCGCTACGGGGTGAACGACTTGCGTGCATTCTTCGAAAACGATGTACGTTTTCTGAAACAATTTAATTGATCGTCGGGTGAGCAGATGAAATTTAGTGAACAGTGGCTACGAACCTGGGTAAACCCGGCTCTTGATAGTACCGAACTGGCAGAACAGCTGAGCATGGCTGGGCTGGAAGTAGATGATATTACGCCGGTTGCGGAAAGCTTTAGCAAGGTGGTTGTGGGCGAAGTCACCAAATGCTGGCAGCATCCTGATGCGGATAAACTGCAGGTAACCGAAGTCAATATAGGTACCGAAGAGCCGGCGACTATCGTTTGTGGCGCTCCGAACTGCCGCACTGGTATTAAAGTTGCCGTAGCAACCGTCGGCGCGGTATTGCCCGGCGATTTTAAAATCAAAAAAGCCAAGCTCCGCGGCCAGCCCTCGCTGGGGATGCTGTGTTCCAGCTCAGAGCTGGGTCTGACTGACGATCACGAGGGTATCATTGAGCTGCCTGACGATGCGCCGGTTGGCATGGACTACCGTAAATACCTGGAACTGGACGATGTCACCCTGGATGTGGACCTCACACCAAACCGTGCGGACTGCCTGGGGATCCGCGGCATAGCCCGTGAAGTCGGCGTGCTGAACAAACTGGCGGTGACTGAACCTGCCATGGCACCGGTAGCTGCCACTACTGATAGCAAACGGGCAGTGATTCTTGACGCCCCGGCGGCTTGTCCGCGTTATCTGGGCCGGGTGGTCGAAAATATTAATATCGATGCGCAAAGCCCGTTGTGGTTAACCGAACGTCTGCGCCGCAGCGGCGTGCGTAGTATCGATCCTGTGGTCGATATCACCAATTATGTATTGCTGGAGCTGGGTCACCCCATGCACGCCTTTGATCAGGATAAGCTGCAGGGCGCGGTGCATATCCGGCAGGCCAACAAAGTTGAAAAACTGACCCTGCTTGATGGCAATGAAGTGACTCTTGATGGCGATGTACTGGTTATCGCCGATGAAAGCCAGGCACTGGCAATGGCCGGCATTTTTGGCGGCGAAGCGAGTGGCGTCACCAGCGCCACCAAAAACGTATTTCTGGAAAGTGCTTTTTTCGCGCCTGATGCTATTGCCGGACGCGCCCGTCGCTTTGGCCTGCATACAGATGCCTCGCATCGCTATGAACGCGGTGTTGATCCGCAGTTACAGCGCACTGCAATGGAGCGGGCCACGGCTTTATTATTGGAGATTTGCGGTGGCGAAGCTGGCCCGATAGTAGAAGCTGCGGCTGAAGAATATATTCCGAAACCGGTTACCGTCACGTTGCGTGAAGAGCGTCTGGCGCGGGTACTGGGGATCCGGATTGATAACAGTGAAGTAACGGAAATTCTGGAGCGCCTGGGCTTCACCGTAAAAGGCAATGATGCGGGCTGGCAGGTAACGGTACCGACCTTCCGCTTTGATATCAGCATTGAAGAAGATTTAATCGAAGAAGTCGCGCGCATCTATGGCTATCACCGCATTCAGGCATCGGCGCCGGCGGCGCGGTTGCAGATGATTCCACGCCAGGAACGCATGATTAACGCCACCAGTTTTAAACGGGTGTTACTGGATCGTGGCTATCAGGAAGCCATAACCTATAGCTTTGTCGATCCCAAGCATCAGGCAACACTTTTTGGTGATATCGACTCACTGATTTTACCCTTCCCGATTTCTGTGGAAATGTCGGCGATGCGGGTCAGTTTGTGGCCAGGCCTTTTAGGCGCGGTAGCGCACAACCAGAAGCGTCAGCAGCAGTCGCTGGCATTCTGTGAAACGGGTCTGCGGTTTTTACCTGATAGCCAGGCCGAAAATGGTGTAAGCCAGCAGCCAATGATTGGCGGGGTACGCGCAGGTAAGGCCTTTGGTGAACACTGGAGTGATGCCGATCGTCCGGTCGACTTCTACGATATTAAAGGTGATGTTGAGGCATTGCTGGCACTGACCACGGACAGCAAGCAGTTCCGCTTTGTCGCTGAGCAGCATCCGGCCCTGCACCCCGGTCAGTCAGCTGCAATTTATCGCGGCGGTGCCCGTATTGGGTACATTGGCGCGGTTCATCCTCAGCATGAGAAGAAGCTCGGACTGAACGGCCGGACCTTCGTATTTGAACTGGAACTGGATGCGATTAGCCAGCGGCCGGTACCCAAAGCGCAACCGGTTTCAAAATATCCGATGATACGTCGTGATTTAGCTTTGGTAGTTAAAGAGCAACACGCCGCCGGTGAAATCCTGACCGCAATCGAAAATATTGGCGTTAATCATTTGGTTGGCCTAAACTTATTCGACGTTTATC
>CAYWXF010000058.1:0-1675 GCA_964462025.1 uncultured Pseudomonas sp.
TGATTGAGTTCAATAACCTCAATACCGTGAGATTTAAGGCGCTCGGTGGAGGCTTCAGAGCTGGATACGGCCCCTTCGATATCGTCTTTCATCGTGGCCAGCGCGTCGATAAAGAAGTTCACTGTCGAGCCACTGCCAATACCCACCACTGAGCCTGGTTTGACATACTTGAGCGCCGCTTGCGCTACTTGTTTTTTAAGTTCGTCTTGAGAGGTCGCCATAGTGATATCCAGGTTAACAACAGGGATCTCTAACTATACAGGCTCAGCTACGGAAGTCCCATACTTTTGCGGGGGTGATCACCATCGGCAGGGGAACATCCCAGGCCGCACAGGGGATGCGTTCGACCTGCTGACATTCGTATGCGAGCCCGACGGGGAGCAGGTTGGGATAACCGCCCTGGCGCCAGCTCGCCAGCGTGCGGTCATAGTAGCCGCCGCCCATGCCCAGGCGATTGCCCATGGCATCGAAGCCAACCAGCGGCACCAGCAGAACCTGTATCTGCTGTAACGGAATAATATCCGGACAACGCAGGGTCGGCTCAGCAATACCAAAGCGGTTTGCGCACCAGATGGTACGCTCATGTTGCCGTAGAAACAGCAGATGCCCTGTTACCACCGGATGCAAAACCGGCAGTGCCAGCTGATGATTCTGGACCAGTTCCAGATTTAGCTCATGGGTGGGTAGTTCGGCGTGAATGCTGTGGTAGCTGCCGATAGTGTTCGCCTGGCGGAGCTCTGGCAGCGCCAGTAGCTGCCCGCGCAGCGCAGCTGCGGCCTGGTCCCGTTCGGCGGTGCTGAGTTGTCCACGTTGATGCAGAAGCTGCTGGCGCAATTGCTGTCGGTTCACGGCACTGTTATCCTTGCTTAAATCCATCGCTAATATAAGAGTGTTATATCATGATGATTCGGTTACTGACTACGGCTTCTCTGCTTGTCACTCTGCTCGCCGGTCTCGCTGTCGCCATGGCGGCACCACCTAAAGCTCCGGCCAGAGGGGAGCAGGGCGAAGGCCCCTATACCCGGCTGATTCTGCGTGGCGGCACCTTAATTAACGGCGAAGGCGCACCGCCGATCGGGCCCGTTGATATCGTTATTGAACAGGATCGTATCGTCAAGGTGATCAGTGTCGGCCACCCCGGGGTGCCGGTGATTGAACAGGGCCGGCCGAAAGCGCAGCCAGGCGACAAGGAGTTGGATGTCAGTGGTAAATACATCCTGCCGGGCTTTGTTGATATGCATGGCCATATTGGCGGCTCCGCCGAGGGTATTCCCGCTGAATATGTGCTGAAGCTCTGGCTGGCGCACGGTATCACGACGGTGCGCGAACCCGGCAGTTTCAATGGTCTGGATTGGGTTAAATGGCACCAGGAGAGGGCCGCCAATAACACCATCGTTTCGCCGCGTATTGTTCCCTATGCCGGCTTTGGCATGAACGCCGATGAGCCGATTTTTACCGGTGAGCAGGCTCGTGCCTGGGTGCGTGATATTAAGCGTCAGGGCGCCGCGGGAATTAAATTTTTCGGTGCCACGCCACGAGTAATTGAAGCGGCGCTGGATGAAGCAAACAAACAGCAACTGGGCACCATGATGCACCATGCGCAGCTGAACGTGACCCGTACCAACGTGATTGACTCGGCGCGGCTGGGGCTGGGCACTATGGAGCACTGGTATGG
>CAYWXF010000058.1:1775-6952 GCA_964462025.1 uncultured Pseudomonas sp.
TGGCGTCAGAACTACCAGAAATGGATGGCCTTCCTGAATGACTATAAAAACCACGGCGGCCGTGTAACGACCGGCTCAGATGCGGGTTATATCTACAAGATTTATGGCTTCGGCCTGATTCGTGAACTTGAACTACTGCGTGAAGCCGGTTTTAACAACCTGGAAGTTATTCAGGCGGCCACCTTAAATGGCGCTGAAGCACTGGGTCTGGAGAGCGAAATTGGCAGCGTGGTGCCGGGCAAAAAGGCTGACATGCTGATTGTCGATGAAAACCCGATGGGTAATTTCAAGGTCCTGTATGGCACGGGCCACTACAAGCTGAACGACAACAACGAGCCGATGCGCACCAAAGGCATTCGCTACACCATCAAAGATGGCATCGTCTATGATGCGCAGGAATTACTGGAAGACGTTCGTGAACTGGTGCGTGAGGCCAAAGCCTCAGCAAAATAAAGGGTGATTGCCCGGGATGCCGCTGCGTGCCGTAGCCCTTGAACCCACTGGTTCAAGGCGGGGCGCAAATCACGACCGTAGGCTTCTCGATACATGTCGAGCTTGCACAATAGCCGCTCAGTGAGCCCCTTTACTGATGACATCGGCTCAGGGACATAGGCTTGCTGGCGCACATCCCAGGCAATCATAACAGGTTCGGATTACGAGCTGTCGTTAGCGGCGCGGCCGCTGTTCGCTCATGACTTGTTCCAGGGTTTCCTGCAACAGTTTGATTTTATCTTCGAGCTCAGTAATCCGCTCTTTTTGTGCTTCTGCAGTCTGGGCACTTTCATGACAAAGATTAAGTGCTGCCATAACCGCAATCTGTTCCGGATGCGTAAGCCGGGTACCGTTACGGATCTGTTCCAGCTTACTGTTTAGTTTGTCTGCAGCTTGCTGCAGGGCGACTTCTTGTCCGGCCGGGCAATTCACCGTATACAGGCGATCAATTAACTTGATGTCGATGGTGCTCAGACTCATGCCGGATCCTTGTTAGTCACGAATTCAAATTCGTCTATAGTATGACATGTTCAACAGGGGTTTGTCAGCTAGCCTGGCGCACTGTGCAGTGATAGGATAGCTAGGATAATTTGAGACACGAATTCACGACAATACTTCAGCACAAGAGATTTACTATGTCTGATACGGATGGTTCAGAAAACAGCTTGCACTCTTATGATCGTCTGACTGAGTTTTTTGAGCAGCACGGCATTCTTTCAACAGCGTCTGAAGTGCACGGCATCCTGACCGGAATGGTGGCTGGCGGTGCCAGCCTCAAAGGCGATGACTGGTTGCTGTTACTCAGTGATCTCATCAACGAGGGGCAGCAGTTTCCGCCGGCCGTTCGTGAAAAGCTCGAAGATATGGCTAACGACATAACCGTTGGCATGAGCGACCCGGATCTTAGTTACCAGATGGTGCTGCCGGGTGACCATCAGCCACTTTATGAGCGACTGCAGGCACTGATTGCCTGGGTGCAATCGTTCCTGGTCGGGTTTGGCGTCAATCAGACGAATCTTGCCGGATTGTCTGCGGATCTGCGCGAAGCCATTGATGATATGGTCGAAATTGCCAAGCTCGATTTCGCTATTGATGATGAAGAAGACGCCGAGCGCGCTTACTTCGAAATTGTCGAGTACCTGCGGATATCGGCGGTACTCTGTTTTACCGAGCTGGGCCAGAACTCAGAGGCCGGTTGTAAAACCAATAAAACGCTGCACTAATTTGTCCATGCATCTCTAGATATAGGTGTCTGTATAGATGTCGAAACTCCGTTCTGAATACCAGTCGCGCCGCCAGCAGATACTTGATTTTCTGCAGCAACAGGCGGAATCTGCTATTGCTATTATTCCTTCTGCGCAGCTGGCTACCCGTAGCCGGGATACCGAATATCCGTTCCGCCAGGACAGCGACTTTTATTATCTGACCGGCTTTAATGAGCCGGATGCTTTGCTGGTTTTGCAACCGGATAGCGATGAGCCGGTACAACTGTTTTGCCAGCCCAGCGATCCCCATGCCGAAGTCTGGCATGGCCGGCGTCTGGGCGTTGACCGCGCGCCGCAAGAGCTGGGCGTTGACGGAGCGTACTCGATCGCGGATGCCGACGCGCATTTGTTTGCGCTACTGAATGGTATACACAGTGTTTATACCCCGCACGACAAACCTGAATTGACGCAGCTACTGCATGAGCTGGCGGCGGAATTACGACAAACCTCGAAAAAAGGCGATCGGGCCCCGCAGGCCTGGCATGATTTGTCCCCCAAACTGGCACAGATGCGTTTAGTTAAAAGTGACGCAGAGCTTGAGCTTATGCGCCGTGCAGCGGCGATAAGTGTGGATGCGCACAAACGGGCAATGCGTTATACCCGCCCCGGGGCTTATGAATACCAGGTCGCCGCCGAGATCCACCATGAATTTGCCCTGCAAGGCGCCGCCGGGCCGGCTTATGGCACCATTTGCGGTAGCGGTGAGAACGCCTGCATATTGCATTACACCGAGAACAGCAGCCAGTTGCAGGATGGTGATTTACTGCTGATTGATGCCGGCGCTGAGTTTCAGGGCTATGCCGCGGATATTACCCGCACCTTCCCGGTTAATGGCCGGTTCAATGAACCCCAGAAGGCCTTGTATGAACTGGTACTGGCCGCGCAGGAAGCTGCATTAGCCACCATAAAACCGGGCAGTAACTTGCCGGCCGCGCAGGAAGCGGCTGCCCGCACCATAACCCAGGGCTTACTGGATTTAGGTATTCTGACTGGCAGTTTTGCGCAGCACTGGGAACAAACCAGTTACCGTAAGTTTTTTATCCATGGCCTCGGCCACTGGCTGGGGCTGGATGTACATGATGTGGGCACCTACGACGTAGCCGGCAAAAAGCAAAAATTTGTGCCAGGCATGGTGCTGACGGTAGAGCCGGGGATTTATATCCCGCAGGGTATGGCAGAGGTTGATGCGCGTTGGCACGGCATCGGCATCCGTATTGAAGACGATGTGATTATCACTGCTGACGGGCACGAAAACCTGACTGCCGACGTGCCAAAAACCGTAGCTGAGATAGAACAATGGATGCAGCAAAAGTAACCCCGGTGGTTATTGCCGGCGGCGGTCTGGTTGGCGCGTTGAGTGCGCTGTTGATCGCCCGGCATCGCCCAGATTGGCAGGTTACGGTGCTTGAGCCCCAACCAGCCGGTCCGGTACAGGATGGCCGCACTATTGCGCTGGCCGCGGGTACCGTCGGGTTGCTGGAGCGCGAAGGCATATGGCAGCAACTGAGTAAAACCGCGTATCCGATAAAGCATATTCATGTGAGCGATCGCGGCTATGGCGGCGTCACCCGGCTACACGCCGAAGAGCATCAGGTGGCTGCACTGGGGCAAGTGATCGCTGCTGCCGATCTGAACCTGGCACTCTATGAAGCCTGTATGGCACAGCCCAATATAGACTGGGTTGCCGGCGCCCGTTTCAGCGATGTTATTCCCGCGCGGTCAACAACCGAAATTCTCTATCAGCAGGATGATGGCGAGCACAGATTGCAGGCGCGCTTGCTGGTTGGTGCCGACGGCCAGCGGTCGCGGGTGCGTGACGCATTACATATTGAAACCGAACAGAGCGATTACCAGCAGGAAGGGATAATCAGCACCTTAACATTATCGCAGCCGCTGGGTGGCTGGGCCTATGAGCGTTTCACTGAAAACGGACCCGTGGCATTGCTGCCGCTGAATGACTATCAGGCATCCCTGGTATGGAGCCTGCCACCGGCGGAAGCTGAGGCGGTGCGCAACAGTAGCGATGCGGAGTTCCTGCGCCGCTGCCAGCAGGCTTTTGGTTACCGCGCCGGACGCTTTGCTGCCGTTGGTGAGCGTCTGCAGTTTCCGCTACGGATGCAACTGGCCAAAACCAATGTGAGGCACCGGGCACTGCTGATTGGCAATGCGTCCCATGCGCTGCATCCCATTGCCGGGCAGGGGTTTAACCTGGGCGTGCGCGATGCGATTGTACTGAGCGAAATTTTGCGCCATGGCGACGACCCGGGCAGCTATCGCGTACTGAATAATTACTGGCAACACCGCGAAGCCGATTATAAACGCGTGATCGGCCTTACCGACCTGCTGGTACGGGGCTTTTCGAATAACTATATTCCCCTGACTTTCTGCCGTAACCTGGCCTTGCTGGGGCTGGATATATTGCCGCCGCTTCAGCAGCAGTTCGCCCGCCAGACCATGGGTTACGTTGATCAGCTGAAACCGGCCAGGGAGTAAAAAGATGACCAGAATGCGGCAAAATTTTATTATCGCCGGTGCCGGCATGATGGGGCTGAGTATGGCATTGGGTTTGCGCCAGCAGGGCCACCAGATCGATGTGATTGAGCAGGGGCAGCGACCGGAGTATGGCGACAAGCCGGAATTGCGGGTCAGCGCCTTAGCCCATCGCAGCCGCGGCCTGTTGCAACAGCTGGGGGTGTGGTCGGCATTGCCGGGTGAACGGCTCGGCCCCTATACCGGCATGGAAGTATGGGATCGCGACAGTTTTGGCGGTATTGAGTTTGATGCCGCCGAAGTCCATCAGGACAATCTCGGCGCTATTGTCGAAAACGCGGTGCTGGAGCAGGCGCTGTGGGATGCCGCCGAAGCTGCGGGGGTTAGGCTTGTGACCGGCACCACTGTGAAGTCGCAGCAAGTCGATAACGATGGCGTACAGGTTACTCTGTCTGACGGCCGCGAGTTGCAGGGCGACTACCTTATCGCTGCCGACGGTGCCCGCTCCGGCACGCGTGAGCGGGCCCAGCTGCCACTGATCTTCTGGGATTATGCGCAGCAGGGCATCGTTGCTGTACTTAACACTGAGCAGCCTCATGGCGGCATCGCCAGGCAGGTGTTTATGCCAGGCGGCCCGCTGGCCTTCCTGCCCCTGGCAGACCCGCATCAGGTGTCGATTGTCTGGTCCGCTGACATTGAACTGGCCGAAGCCCTGCAGGCCATGCCGGACGACGAGTTCAGCAAACAGTTGCAGGCTGCCAGTGATCACTGTCTGGGTGCGCTGGAGCTGGCCTCAGAGCGGGCGAGTTTTCCGCTACGGATGCATTATGCGCAGCGCTGGGTGCAGCAGCGGCTAATCGTGATTGGTGATGCGGCGCACAGTATTCATCCGCTGGCCGGGCAGGGCGCAAACCTTGGTTTTGCTGACGT
>CAYWXF010000058.1:7052-12166 GCA_964462025.1 uncultured Pseudomonas sp.
GCTGCCGGATTCTCCTGATTAGCCAGTTGCATGACAACACTGACTTCGCCTAGTTCGGGTAATTCCGGCAACGAAGGCAATGAGGTCAAGCGGGTCAGGTGCGCCGGTACCGTACTGGCTGCCAGCACCGTAATGCCCAGCCCGCTCTCAATAGCCGCCGTCAGCCCGGAAAAATCGGCGTTAGTGTAACTGATCCGTAGTGGCCGCCCGACCGAGCGCAATGCAGCGACCGCCCGCCTGCGGTAAATGCAGCCTTCCGGCGCCGCGACCAGTGACAAACCTGGCTGCGACCCCAGCGCAAAATCGGTGATGCCGCCACCAATCGGGCCGACCCAGACCAGCGGCTCCTGCTTGAGGACAACCAGGTTATTGTTCTGGTGTTTCTGTTCCGGCTCAGTAAGTGCCACCACCAGATCAAAATTCGAGTTGTCGTCGCGTAGCAGATCCTTGCTCAGCGCCGAGGTGACCGCCAGCGTCACATTGGGATAGGCCTGGGCAAACTGGCCGACAACCTGGGGCAGCAACTTAGTGGCAAATTCGCTGGGAATTCCCAGCCGCACCCGACCAGAAAGGGCCGACTCAGTAAAGCGCACCAGGATCTGATCATTAAGGTTCAGTAACTGCCGCGCGGCATCAATCAGCTCGCTACCCGACTGAGTCAGCTGAATGCGACCGCCGGTGCGGTGAATTAACTGGCGGCCTAATTGTTCTTCCAGGCGCTGAACCTGTAAACTAATGGCCGGTTGTGAACGACCCAGCTGCTGACCGGCAGCAGTATAGCTTTGCAGTTCGTAAACGCTGATAAACGCACGCAAAGCATCCAGTGATAAATGTTGCATAACGACGGCTCCGGAAGGGCGGTATAAATTGATGCAATAAAAATTATATCACTATTAAATAAATTAATTTATTTATAAGCATTATTCATTTGTTGCGATGGTCTGAGAGTTTTATAATTCGCACCTATTTTTTGAACAAACGAAGCACAGGACAACCTGAGTATGGCGAACCGCACACCTCTGTACGACGCACACATCAATGCTGGCGCGAAGATGGTCGACTTTTACGGCTGGAAAATGCCGTTGAATTACGGCTCGCAAATTGAAGAGCACCATGCCGTGCGCAGTGACTCCGGCGTCTTTGACGTGTCGCACATGACCATTGTCGATGTGAAAGGTAAACAGGCAAAGGCCTTCCTGCGCTATATGCTGGCCAACGATGTCGCCAAACTCAAGGTTCCGGGTAAAGCCCAGTACAGCAGTATGCTCAACGAGCAGGGCGGCGTAATTGATGACCTCATTGTGTACTACTTTACTGATGAGTCTTACCGCCTGGTGGTGAACTCAGCAACGCGCGAGCGCGATCTGAACTGGATCCAGTCAGTTGCCGCCGACTTCGACGTGGATGTGACCGAACGCGCAGAACTGGCCATGGTCGCTCTGCAGGGGCCAAAGGCTGCTGAGAAGTTGAAGTTGCTACTTGGTGATAAAGCTTTTGCTGATGTTGCCAACATGAAGCCGTTCATGTCTGAGCAGGTGGGTGATTTGTTTATCGCCACCACCGGCTACACCGGCGAAAAAGGCTATGAAATTATTGTTCCTGCTGATCAGGTTGAAGCCTTGTGGCAAGAGCTGCTAAACCGGGGCGTACAACCCAGCGGTCTGGGTGCGCGCGATACCCTGCGTCTGGAAGCTGGTATGAACCTGTATGGTCAGGATATGGACGAAAACGTGACGCCACTGGAAGCCAATATGGGCTGGAGCGTGGCTTTTGAGCCGGAAGATCGGGACTTTATCGGGCGTGCGGCGCTGGAGAAACAAAAAGCCAGTGACCACGACAAGCTGGTTGGCCTGGTGATGAAAGAAAAAGGCGTGCTGCGTCACGGTCAGAAAGTTGTGGTTAATGGTAGCGAAGGCGTGATTACCTCGGGTACCTTCTCGCCAACCCTCGGATTCTCGATTGCCATGGCACGGGTGCCGGCATCAGTAGGCGACACCGCTGAGGTGGAAATCCGGGGAAAATTAGTTACAGTTAGCGTAGTGAAACCAAGTTTTGTGCGTAACGGTAAATCGGTGTTGGCGTAAGCTGACCCTGGCCGGCATGCTGTCAGAATAATATTTAAAACTTATTGAAAGGAACAGAACATGAGCACTATCCCTAAAGAACTGAAGTACACTGCGACGCACGAGTGGGTACGTAACGAAGGTGACGGCATTTACACCATCGGCCTGACCGAACACGCCCAGGATCTGCTTGGCGATATGGTATTCGTTGAATTACCTGAAGTGGGTTCAAACGTTGATACCGGTGATGACATCGCAGTGGCTGAATCGGTCAAAGCAGCATCTGACGTTTACGCGCCGATTACCGGTGAAATCGTTGAAATTAATGAAGAGCTGGAAAGCTCACCGGAGAGCGTCAACAGCGACCCTTACGGTGATGGCTGGTTGTTTAAAATAAAAGCAACTGACCCAAGCGAATTAGACGGCTTGCTGGATGCGGAAGCGTATCAAGCCGTTATTGAAGACGAATAAGTTTTAACAGTAAATACCATAACCCCGGTTCTTAACGCCGGGGTTTTGTGTTTCAAGTGATCTCTATCCACCCGAACCCAGGGGACCAGAAGTACATGACGACCACAACACTAAAGCAGTTAGAAAATCACGGTGAATTTATTGCCCGCCACATCGGACCAAGCGCAGATGAACAGGCCGCTATGCTCAAAGAGCTCGGCGTGGATTCGCTGGAAAGTCTGACGAGCGATACCGTGCCCGGCGCCATCCGCCGTGATCCGTTTTTACAGGTCGGCGAGCCACTAGCTGAGCGTGAAGCACTGGCGAAACTGAAGACGATTGCCAGCAAGAATCAGGTGCTGACTTCGTATATCGGCATGGGCTACTACGATACCCTGGTGCCTAACGTGATTCTGCGCAACGTGTTGGAAAATCCGGGTTGGTATACGGCGTATACCCCGTATCAGCCGGAAATTGCTCAGGGCCGTTTAGAAGCTATTCTGAACTTCCAGCAAATGACGATGGATCTGACTGGCCTGGATCTGGCCAGCGCTTCATTGCTGGATGAAGCCACTGCTGCGGCCGAAGCTATGGCGATGGCCAAGCGGGTCAGCAAGAGCAAGTCGAATGTATTTTTTGTCGCCGACACCGTATTTCCGCAAACTATTGACGTAGTGAAAACCCGCGCTGAAATGTTCGGTTTTGAAGTGGTGGTTGCTCCGGCCCGTCAGGTTGTTGATCATGATGTGTTCGGCGCCTTATTGCAGTACCCGGATCGCCAGGGTGAGATCTACAACATCGAGCAGCTGATTGCCGCGGTGCAGGAGAAAAACGGTGTGGTCGCTGTGGCTGCCGACATCATGAGCCTGGTATTGCTTAAAGCGCCAGGCGAAATGGGTGCTGATATGGTGCTGGGTTCAGCTCAGCGCTTTGGCGTGCCAATGGGCTACGGCGGCCCCCATGCCGCCTTCTTTGCAACCCGCGACAAGTACAAGCGCTCACTGCCGGGCCGTATTATCGGTGTATCTAAAGATACCCGCGGTAACGTAGCCCTGCGGATGGCGATGCAGACCCGTGAACAACATATCCGCCGCGAGAAAGCGAACTCGAACATCTGTACCGCCCAGGTACTGCTGGCGAATATGGCGTCTTTCTACGCCGTCTATCATGGTCCCCAGGGGCTACGCACCATTGCCTCACGCATTCACCGCCTGACCGATATCGTGGCGCTGGGTCTGCGTGATCAGGGTGTGCAGCTGATTAACAGCCACTGGTTCGACACCCTGACTTTTGCTTATGAAGGCAACGCTGACGATCTGCAGCGCCGAGCGGTAGAAGCCGGTCTGAACCTGCGGGTGGACGGCAATGGCGTATTTGGTGTGAGTTTAGATGAAGCCAAAACCCGTGCTGATATCGAAGTCCTGTTTGAAGTTATTCTGGGCGCTGACCACGGCCTGGATATTGAAACCCTCGACAGCCGTGTCGCTGCGGGTGAAGTGGAATCGATTCCGGCTGAACTGGTGCGCCAGAGCGACATCCTGACCCATCCGGTATTTAACAGCTATCACTCAGAAACTGAGATGCTGCGTTATATCAAGCAGCTCGAAAATAAAGATCTGTCACTGAACCACAGTATGATCTCGCTGGGCTCCTGTACCATGAAGCTCAACGCCACAGCCGAAATGATTCCGGTTACCTGGCCAGAGTTTGGTCAGTTGCATCCGTTCTGCCCGGCCGAGCAGGCTGCTGGCTATGGCGAGTTGTTGACCACGTTGTCTGAGTGGCTGATCGATATCACCGGCTACGACAATATGTCGCTGCAGCCAAACTCGGGTGCCCAGGGCGAGTACGCTGGCCTGCTGGCGATTCAGAAATATCACGCCAGCCGCGGCGAAGCGCATCGTAACATCTGCCTGATTCCGAGCTCTGCTCACGGCACCAACCCGGCTACAGCACAGATGATGGGCATGAACGTGGTGGTGGTTGACTGCGATAAGAACGGTAACGTGGATCTTGCCGACCTGAAAGCCAAAGCCGCCGAAGCCGGTGACAACCTGTCGTGCATCATGGTGACGTACCCGTCAACTCACGGTGTATACGAAGAAGGTATCCGCACCATTTGTGACACCATCCATGAGCATGGCGGCCAGGTTTACCTGGATGGCGCCAATATGAACGCGCAGGTTGGCGTGACCTCGCCAGGCTACGTGGGTGCTGACGTATCGCATTTAAACCTGCACAAAACCTTCTGTATTCCTCACGGTGGCGGTGGCCCGGGTATGGGGCCGATTGGTGTGAAGAAGCACCTGGCACCGTTCTTACCAAACCACACCGTAGTGCCTATTCAGGGTACTAGCCTGGATAACGGTGCGGTATCGGCTGCTCCTTTTGGTAGCGCCAGTATTCTGCCAATTTCCTGGATGTACATCGCCATGATGGGTAGCCGTGGTCTGCGTGAAGCCACTGAAGTGGCGATTA
The DNA here is from genome assembly GCA_964462025.1 of uncultured Pseudomonas sp. Taxonomy (GTDB): domain Bacteria; phylum Pseudomonadota; class Gammaproteobacteria; order Enterobacterales; family Alteromonadaceae; genus Pseudidiomarina. Next base: position 12,044 of record CAYWXF010000058.1, read on the forward strand.
TGAACGCTAACTACATAGCTAAAAAACTGAGCGATCATTACCCGATCCTGTACAAGGGCCGGAACGCGCGGGTTGCCCACGAATGTATCGTTGACCTGCGTCCGCTGAAAGACGCCGCCGGCG
>CAYWXF010000059.1:0-11985 GCA_964462025.1 uncultured Pseudomonas sp.
GCTGCGCCGCCGCCAGCTGGCCGCTGATGTTGGCAAGGTTAAGCGGGAGCTGGGTCAGCCTCTGTATGTGCCTGAGCGCGAAGCAAAGATGCTGGAGGACCGCCGGCAGCAGGCGGCCGCTGTCGGGTTATCCCCCGATCTCATTGAGGACGTATTGCGTCGTGTGATCCGTGAGTCGTACCAGCAGCAGCAAGCGGCTGATGTTCACTTGCAGGATAAGAAGATAGTCGTTGTCGGCGGTGCCGGAGCGCTCGGCCAGCTCTTTGTGCGTTTGTTTGAGTCGGCTGGCGGCAAGGTGCAGATCCTTGATAAAGATGACTGGGATCGTGCCAGTGAGTATGTCTCCGGAGCTGACTTGGTGCTTATCAGTGTGCCTATTGCTATTACCGATCAGGTGATTGCCAAACTGCCTGAACTACCGCCGCACTGTATTCTGGCCGATGTAACCAGTGTGAAGGCACGACCCCTGCAAGCGATGCTGCAGCAACATAGCGGTCCGGTGGTTGGTCTTCATCCGATGTTCGGGCCACAGCAGCAAACGCTGGCGAAACAGCTGGTGGTGGTCAGTAACGGCCGGCAGCCTCAGAATTATCAGTGGCTGATTGACAGCATTATCCGGTGGGGGGCGAACGTGCAGGAATTTGATGCCACTGCCCATGATGAAGCCATGGCCTTTATTCAGGTGATGCGGCACTTATCTACCTTTGTGTATGGTGCCCACCTTGCCGATGAGAATGCCGATTTACAGCAACTGCTGCAACTGAGTTCACCTATCTACCGTCTGGAGCTCATGATGGTGGGGCGGCTGTTTGCCCAGAACGCCGAGTTGTATGCGGATATCATTTTATCCCAGCCTGAGAACTTCGCCATGATGCGCCGTTACCTGCATCGCTTCGATACGGTGCTGAAGGAACTTGAGCGTGGCGATAAAGCCGCGTTCTTGCAGGAGTTTGCTGAAATAGCGGCCTATTTTGGTGAGTTCTCTACGGATTTTCTCAATGACTCGCAGCGGCTACTCAGCCTTGCTGGCGATACGCATCAGATCCGCTAAGTCAGTAACTGACAGGGGTTTGCTGAGTTGTTGCTCGATACCCGCGGCATTGCAGCGCTGTTTGATATCTTCATCATCGTGCCCGGTGATGAGGCCTGCAGGTGGCGTTTTATCGCCCAGTTCATCATAAATACGGCAGTACACTTCAATGCCGTTAAAGTCAGGCAGCTCATAGTCAAGCAATAATAATTGCGGGCGCTCCGCGAGCGCTTTTTCCACCGCCTCGGCGCCACACTCTGCGGTTATTACTTGCGCCGGATAATGGCTCAGCATCGATTGCATGACTGCCAGTGACACAAAGTCGTCATCGACTACTAATACTTTGGGACCTTTATCACTCATAATTTATACCCTACACTGAATCAATCAGAACCCTAGCAAATTCGTGACAACTGGTAAACAGAAGGACGAGAAAATGAGCCGGGTAAAGATTTGGGACAGCTATATCCGCATTTATCACTGGTTGATGGTGGTGCTAGTCATCAGCCAGATATGGACAGCCAGCCAGGGCTATATGGAATGGCATCAGCGGGGGGCCTTTGTGCTGGGCGCGCTGATTCTGACACGGATTATCTGGGGTTTCATTGGGAGTGAGTCGGCTCGGTTCAGTGCGTTCTTGCGAGGCCCCCGTGCGGTAATTGAACATTTCCGTGAGCTGCGGCAAGGGCAGCATGACACAGAGACCACGCACAATCCTGCCGGCGGCTGGTCAGTAATCGCCATTCTGTTGGCGTTACTCATCCAGATTGGCACCGGGCTATTCGCCACCGATGATATTCTGTTTGACGGGCCGCTGGCTCATCTGGTCAGTAGCTCAACCCGGGATTTACTGACGACAATTCATCATCTTAACGTGTATTTCATTTTCGCCGTTGTCGGGCTGCACGTGCTGGCGATTATTGGTTACCGGCTGATTGGTATTCCCCTGACCATGGCGATGATCCACGGCTACCAGAGCCTTGAAGAGGAGCGGGCGCAGCGTAAGGCACCCAAACTACGTAATGGCCTGTGGGGCATTCTGATTGCCGCTGTAGTCGCCGGCTTACTCTTTTATTTCTGGGCTTAATCGGCCCGATAATCGTCGTGACAGCCTTTGCAGTTTTCGGCAGTAGATTTGACGGCCTGACCGAGTTCAGCGCGGTCAGCACCAGCATTTGCCAACTGTTTTAAATTGTTGGCATCTTTTTGCAGGTTCTCATAATGGGTTTTGAAGTCTTCCCAGTTCTCCCAAATTACGGGCAGGGCATCGGTATCATTGCCTGGCATCGCACCGTCGACCTGAAATCCAGCCCAGGGGATAGCCGTCATCGCGGCAAAGTCATTGGCCCGCTCGGCGAAAATTTCTGACTCGAAAGGCACATCGCCTTTGATCATGTCGCCCATGGTTTTGAAGTTGTGATACATCACATTTAATGCATTTTGCCGGTAAGTTACGGCTTTTTCAGCATCGTAAAAGGCGGTCTGGGCGGTAACAATACTGGCAAACAAACTGACAGATACCAGGGTAATCGTTAGTGCGAATAGCCGTTTCATGGAATTTCTCCGTTTTTGTTCTTCATGGTTTCGCGCTTGAGTTTAGCGCTTTACCGTTTCCACTGCGCTTTTCATCCCTAAACCGATTGCGTCTAAGGTAGTCTACCCTTTACTGTAGTCCAGGATAACAATACTACAAAATCTCACAGAGGATATACCAGATGAGCAGGAGTACGCACCTGAGCAAACTGGCGTTAGCAATTTGCGCAGTGATACCAGCGGTATCCGTAGCGTCGCAGACAACGCCGGTTCAAGGGTTACATGACAATACCCCGACCTTTGTCGCATTGCAGAATGCCACTATTATTACCGAGCCAGGTAAGCAACTAAACAATGCCACCCTGGTGATCCGTGATGGCAAGGTCATTGCGGTCGATGCCAATAACCAGGCTCCCGCAGGAGCCCGCGTGATTGACGCCAGCGGCCATACGATTTATCCGGGTTTTATCGACGCCTATAGTGATTACGGCCTGCCTGAGGTAGAAAAGCAGGAGCGGGCACCGTACCGGAGTGAAGCGCCGCAGTACAACAACAAGCGCGAGGGCGGTAATGCCGCCAACGACGCCATTCACGCCCAGAAGCGCTGGGTTAGTGAGTACGCGAATAATCCCAAAGGTGCGAAGCACTATATTGAGCAAGGTTTTACTGCCGTGCAAAGCGCGCGGCTGGACGGTATTTTCCAGGGGCAGGGCGTAACGGTATCGCTGGCAGATAAAATCCCCAACGACACGGTTTACCGCGCTGAAGCCCGCCATTTCGGCTCCTTTGATAAAGGGACTTCAAAACAGCAATACCCATCGTCGCTAATGGGCTCTATTGCGCTTATCCGGCAGACTTTGTCTGATGCCAACTGGTACGAAGAGGCATTCGGTAAACAGGCCCATAATGGGCCGGTTGAATTCAACGCGGCGCTTGCTGAACTGGGGCCGATAGAACAGGAAGGCATTGTCTTTAAGATCAGCGATGATAAATCGTTGCTGCGTGCTCACGATGTATTTTCCAGTTTTAATGTTCCTGTAACCTATCTGGGCTCAGGCTTTGAATATGCCCGTCTGGCGGCAATAAAAGCGACCAACTCGTCAATTATCCTGCCGCTGAACTTCCCGGCGGCACCCGAGGTAAATGGCGTTGATGATCATCTTGATGTCAGCCTCGCGGATTTACGTCACTGGGAACGCGCACCGGGTAATGCCGCAGCGCTGGCCCAGGCTGGTATTGATTTCTCCTTTACCCTGCATGACCTGAAAAAAGCGGATGATTTCTGGCCAAACCTGCGCAAAGCCGTGCGCCATGGCCTGAATAAAGATCGCGCCTTAGCCGCTTTGACAACGGTACCGGCACGCATTGCCGGCGTGGCCGACAAAGCCGGTAAACTGGCACCGGGTTATGCCGCTGACTTTGTGATCGCCAAAGGTGACCTTTTTACTGAAGGCCAAATTAAATCAGTCTGGTTACAAGGGCAGGAAGTTGAGCTTGAACCATTACGGCAGGCTGACTTTAGTGGCAACTTCGACCTGACTATAGCCAATCAGCAGATTGATCTGTCAATTAATGATGGCAAGGCGCTATCCGGCGAGCTGAAGTACAACGATACCAAACAGAAGCTGCGCAACATGAGCCGCGATGAAGAGAGCGTGCAGTTCGTGGTTGATGGTGAGTTTGCCGCAGTTAAGGGTGCCTGGCGGTTCCGGTTGCAGCAGCAATCAGAAGCTGGTTACCGTGGCGTGGCAGTTGGCCCTGACGGACGTGAGTTAGCGATAACCGCACAACGTGAGAGCGCGGCTGACGACAAGCCTGAGCAGAACAGTGAACAACCAGCGGTCAGTTACGTCAGCAAGGTGACCTTCCCGAATGTCGCCTATGGTCTGGATGCGCTGCCGGAACGTCAGAACCTGCATATTAAAAATGCCACCGTCTGGACTGCGGATGATCAGGGTGTACTGGAAAATACCGATATCCTGGTTAACAACGGCAATATTGAGCGGGTCGGCCAGAATCTGCGGACTCCATCGGGTTACCTGGAAATTGATGCGACCGGTATGCATGTAACTCCGGGGATTATCGATGAGCATTCACATATCGCTATCGATCGCGGCGTCAACGAGGGCTCTGAGGCAATTACTTCTGAGGTTCGTATCGGTGATGTGGTCAATCCTGATGATATCCACATTTATCGCTCGTTAGCGGGTGGCACCACCATGGCGCAGTTGTTACATGGTTCAGCCAACCCGATCGGTGGCCAGGCGCAGGTGATTAAGCTGCGTTGGGGTGGTACGGCAAACGACATTAAGTTTGACGCAGCACCGCCGAGCATTAAATTTGCGCTGGGTGAAAACGTTAAGCAAAGTAACTGGGGCAGTAACTACAGCGTGCGCTATCCGCAAACCCGGATGGGTGTTGAAAGCATTATGCGTGACGGTTTCCTTGCCGCCCATGAGTACCGCAAGCGGCAGCAGGCTTATCAGAAGCTGAGCAAAACTGAACAGGCAAAAGTTGCAGCACCGCGTCCGGATTATCGTCTGGATACCTTGCTGGAGATCCTTAACAGCGAGCGCTTCGTTCACGCCCATTCGTATGTGCAGTCAGAAATCCTGATGCTGTTACGGCTGGCTGAAGAGTTCGACTTTACCCTGACCACCTTTACCCACATTCTGGAAGGCTACAAAGTTGCTACAGAGATGGCTAAACATGGTGCCGGGGCATCATCTTTCGCCGACTGGTGGGCTTATAAATTCGAAGTCTATGACGCGATTCCGCAAAATGCCTGCCTGATGGCTGAAAAAGGTGTACTGACCAGCATCAACTCAGACAGTAATGATCTGCAGCGCCGGCTGAATACCGAAGCGGCCAAGTCAGTCACTTACTGTGGTATGGATGAGCATGAAGCCTTACAGATGGTCACGCTGAATCCAGCGAAACAGCTGAAGGTTGACCAGTATGTAGGCAGCATCACCGCTGGTAAGCATGCTGACCTGGTGTTATGGAACGCGCATCCGCTGACTTCTTATGCCCGTCCGGAGCAAACCTGGATCAATGGTCGTAAATACTTTGACCGGCAGCAGGATCAACAGGCCCGCCTGGCCGTGGAGCAAGAGAAGCAGCAGTTGATTCAGAAACTCTTGCAGAGCCCTGACAGCGAGCGCGCTGGTGCCAGCAATGGCTACAAGCCGCAGCAGCCGACCTGGCACTGTGAAGATAACCACGATATCTGGACCGATGGCCACGCCCATATCCACGGAGGACAGCACGAATGAAAAAGTTAATGAGTGCGGTGTTGGCCGCAAGTTTTACGCTGAGCGCTGCGGCCCACGATATGGTTCCGGGCGAGCCACAGCAACAGCCGATTCTGCTGCAGGGCGGCACCCTGTATACCATCACGGATGGCATTCAGGCAAAGACTGACCTGCTGTTCGAGAACGGTGTTATTACTGCGATTGGTAAAAATATTGAACTACCTGAGAATACCCGGGTTATCAACATTGACGGCCGGCATGTATACCCGGGCCTGATCGCTATGGATACAACCCTGGGTTTGGTTGAAATTGAAGCGGTGCGTGCCACCGATGACCAGGAAGAAGTAGGGACCATCACGCCGGAAGTAAGCGGCCATACCGCTTACAATCCTGACTCAGAAGTGATCCCGACGGTGCGTTTTAACGGGATTACTCACGCCCAAATCGTGCCGCAGGGCGATCTGATCCGTGGCCGCTCCAGTTTGTTACAGACCGATGGCTGGACCTTTGAAGATGCCGCTGAAGTACTGGATATGGGCGTTCATCTGAGCTGGCCGCGGGTTGGCCTGAATACCGCCTGGTGGGAACGCCGGAGCCCGGAAGAGCAGCGTAAAGCCAACGCAGAAGCACTGAAGAAACTGCATCAGGCATTTACCGACGCGCAGGCCTATTATGTCGCCAAACTGGCTGGTGAGTCACAGGGTACCGATGTACGTTGGGAAGCCATGACCGGACTGTTTGACGGCAGCAGTAAGCTCTATATCCACGCTCAGGATAAGCGCCAGATTGAACAGGCGCTGGATTTTAGTCGTGAGTATGGCTTTGATATGGTGCTGATGGGCGCCCGGGATGCATGGCGTCTGGCGCCGGAACTGGCTGCGGCAGAAGTTGACGTGGTTTACGGCGCGCCTTACGGCCTGCCGACCCGGCACGACGAAGCCTACGACCAGGCTTATGCTACACCCGCTATCCTGGCGCAGGCCGGGGTAAACTTTGCGATAAGCTATCCGGGTTACTGGGATATCCGTAACCTGGCTTTCGCTGCCGGCAACGCGGTCGCTTATGGTCTGGATCAGCAGCAGGCACTGGCGGCGATAACCATTAAGCCGGCTCAGATCATGGGTGTTGATGATAAGATCGGCTCGCTGGAAGTTGGCAAGCAGGCGTCGCTGATTGTTTCTGGTGGGGATGTGATGAATCACCTGAGCCAGGACATTGAACTTATGTTCATTGATGGCAGCCAGGTTGACCTCAACAACCGCCATAATCAGCTGTATCAGAAATACCGGCAGAAGCCGTAATTCGCAGCTAAAGAAAAACCGGGCCTGGCCCGGTTTTTTTATGCTTATAAAAATAATATCAAGGGAATGAAACTGTTGTGTTGTTCGGATTCTGTTGGCAGTATCATAAAGCATATTAAATCAATCAGGCGATAGCTTATGACGTTACACAGACAGTTCTCCAATGACGGCAAAGAACTCATTATCGCGATTAAAGGCAAGTTTGACTTTAGTCTGGTTCAGGAATTTCGCCAGGCCTACCACGACATCGGTGAACAGCAGCCAACGGTATTAATCGATCTGCGTGAGACCGATTACCTGGACAGTTCAGCACTGGGCATGCTGCTGAATATGCGGAAATCCCTTGGTAAGTCAGTGAAAGCCATCCACATCATCAATTGCCGGCCAGAAGTTCGCAGTATTCTGGATATTTCGCGCTTCGATAAGCTGTTTATCATTGAGTAACCCAGCTTGAACGAAGTAAACTTTGCTGAAAATAATCTGCAGGTTATTCACGACGGGTCAGAACTTGCCGATGAAGTACTCAGCGCACTGCGAAAAGTGCCGGCTGAGCAGACTCCGGTGCGCATTGTGATTCTGGCCGGTAGCGATAGCGAGGCCTGTCGTAGCGCGGTGGCATCGCTGCGGCGCGAACAGGAAACCCCAAGGCGACGACGGACCGAACTGCCGAAGCCACCAGTCATACTGCTTATCACTGACAGCACCAGGCGCATTGAGCAATGCCGTGGGCTGGTTAACGACATGCTATTGTGGCCCGAGCCAGCTGGTCTGTTAGACACCAGAATTCAGGTGTTAAGACACTGGCAGGATGCGCGGCTGGAGCTTAACCTGGCGCGCGACGCGCTGGCCTGGCACGCCAACCGGACCGAACGTGAACATCAGCTGGTTGAACACATCTTCCGCAATGCGTTGAGCCGCAATTATCTGGATTATCCGCATCTTCGGACCTACCTGACGCCGGTGTCGAAATTTAACGGCGATCTTTGCCTGATAGCGCCTGGCCCGCTCGGTAATATCTATATGCTGATGGCGGACTTTACCGGCCATGGTCTGGCGCCTGCAACCGGTGCGCTGCCTTTGTCCCAGGCCTTTTTTGCGATGTCGGACCGGGGCGTTTCAGTCGCAGAAATGGTTACCGAGTTTAACTTCCGCCTGAATCGCTTACTTCCCGCTGATATGTTTTGCGCCTGTTTTCTGCTGGAACTTTCCGCCAATGGCGAACGGGTTACCTACTGGAACGGTGGCATGCCGCCGGCGTTGCAGTTTGATCATAACGGTAAAATTTTACAGCGACTAAACGCTCAGCATATGGCGTTGGGCGTACTGGATGAGAATGACTTCGACAGCCGCGTAACTACCTTCAGAGCCAGCCCGGAAAGTTCGATCGCCTTATATACCGATGGCGTGATTGAATTATTGGGGCATAAGCTGGAATTTCTGGGCAGCGATGCGCTCGAGTCGCTGTTGCAACGTTTTCCCAAGCCGGAAGATTTCCCGGAAGTGGTCAGTGAGCTTGAGCATTTTCGCGGAGAACAGCCGCTACACGATGACTTATCGTTGGCAATCTTACAGTGTTGCCCCACTGGGCTTGATGAGGTTAAACCGGCGGTTGAAGAGACCAGTCTGCCTTTTGTTTTTGAATCACAGCTTGAAGTGGGTTATCTGCAGCGGCTGGAGCCGGTCGGCTACATTCTCAATGCGCTTAGCCAGTTGCCCAGGTTACGCAGCCATCGCACCACTATCTACCTGCTGCTGGCGGAGGCGTACAACAATGCGCTTGAGCACGGCTTACTGAAGCTGGATTCGAGTCTCAAACGAAACCCTGAAGGTTTCGCACGGTATTATCAGCTGCGCTCTGAGCGCCTGGCTGAACTTGAGTCCGGTACCATCAGTATCCGCATCGATTACGACGCCGACACCGAATTATTGAAGTTTACCGTGACCGATAATGGGGCAGGGTGGGAAGCCGCGCTCAGTGCGCCACAATCAGAGGAAAGTTTTGGTCGCGGTCTGGAACTGCTCAAGCAGCTGACCCGCGAGCTTCACTGGCAGGATGGCGGACGCCGCGTCATTTTTACTTATCAGCTTTAACCGCCGGCCTGTTTTACTTTGAAGCCTTTTTGCTCAAGCCACTGCTGGGCCGGCTGGCGTTGATCGCCCTGCAGTTCGATGGTACCGTTTTTAACGGAGCCGCCCACGCCACAGGCTTTACGCAGCGCGCTGGCAAAGTCCTGCAGCAACGCAGGCTGGTCAGGTAGATCCATCAGTACGGTCACGCCTTTCCCTTTACGTCCTTTGGTCTGCCGCTGGATGCGCACCGGGACGCTGGTATCGATAGTCACACCCTTGTCACTTTCCGCTTCCGGCGCGGCTGCTGACGGTGCAAAACCCAGATTTTTTAATTGATCCTGAAGACTGCTCACAAAAACCTCAAAATTTAAACTTGGTATAACTAGACAACGTGTTATATATTTTTAGAATAAGTAATTCGCATCAGGCCTGACCATGAAGCTTCAGCAACTCCGTTATATCGTCGAAGTATTAAATCACAATCTGAATGTATCAGCGACAGCTGAAAGCTTATTTACCTCGCAGCCGGGGATCAGTAAGCAGGTGCGCATGCTCGAGGATGAACTCGGCATTCAGATTTTCGGCCGCAGTGGTAAGCATCTGACCCATGTCACGCCTGCCGGTGAAGAAGTCATCCAGGTCGCCACCCAGATCCTTTCCCTGTGTGAGTCGATTAAGGCCGTGGCCCATGAACACACCCAACCGGACCAGGGTAAGCTTAACATAGCGACGACCCATACCCAGGCGCGCTATGCCTTGCCGCCGGTGATAAAACGCTTTATGCATACCTATCCGAAGGTGAGCCTGCATATGCACCAGGGCTCGCCGGAACAAATCAGCGAAGCCGCCGCAAAAGGGCGGGCTGATTTTGCCATTGCCACCGAAGCCCTGCACCTGTACCACGATTTGATCATGCTGCCGTGCTATCACTGGAACCGCTCAATCATCGTGCCGGCCAACCATCCGCTGAGTAAACAACTGCAAATAGCCATTACTGATCTGGCTGACTACCCCATAGTGACCTATGTGCATGGTTTTACCGGGCGTTCCGAATTAGACCGCGCTTTCGGCGCCGCCGGAATTAAGCCGGAAGTGGTGTTCACCGCCACTGATGCTGACGTGATTAAAACTTATGTGCGTATGGGGCTTGGCATCGGAGTGATCGCCAGCATGGCCTACGACCCGAAAGTGGATACCGATTTAGTATCGATTCCCGCGCAGCATTTATTCGGCCCGAGCACCACCAAGATAGGCTTCCGCAAGGGCACCTTCCTGCGTAGTTATATGTATGACTTTATTGAAGGCTTTGCGCCACACCTGACCCGCCATAAAGTCGACGAAGCCATGGCACTCAAATCCCAGGACGAAATTGATCAGCTATTTGCCGGTACCGAACTGCCGGTCTGGTGACCGGCGACCCGGGAAATATAAAGCTCGGTATAGGTTAATTGACGGCATCTACGGTGGACAAAAACTGGGGCGGTGTAAAACCACCAAGCTCCGCTTCGAGCATTGCCGCTAAGCTGAACAAATCTGCTTCACTCCAGGGTAATCCCACCACACTTAAGCCTAAGGGCAGTGGCCCTTCTTGTCCCAGCGGCAAAGTAATCGATGGATAGCCCGAAACCGCTGCGGCAGTTGACGTGCCAAAGCTAAAACCTGAGCCCTCCAGCGGCGGTGTTGGCCACGCGGGGCCATAGGACGGCATCAGAATAGCGCTTGCGCCTTGCTCTTTCAGGTAGCGGTCCAGATGCGCTTCAGCCAGACGGCGGCTAGTAAATAGCGCCTCGTTGTAGCTCTTAGCAGCATCATCAAGGTCAATGCTGACCGCCTGTTCAAAGTATTCCTGACCAAACAATGCCAATTCAGAGTCCGCGTTCGCCAGGTTAAAATCAATAACCGCTTGCATGTCAGCGGCCGGCGCATCGAATTCAGCTAACCAGCTATTCAAATCGCGTTTAAATTCGTAGAGCAACACCTCGAACTCAGTTGCGTAAAGTTCATCAGGTAATTCCCATTCATTTACTTCAATAACCTTCACGCCTTTGTTTTTCAGGGTGCTAACCAGGTTATCGACCATGGTTTTAACGCCGTGAAATTGATCATCATAGGCCCGGACCACAACCACAGATTCACCAGTGAAATCTCGTTTGGCTGCGTTAGCCAGCGGTTCTCCGTAACGACTTTTGGCTTCGACCGTAGTCATGGCATCAAGTAGAACGGCAGCACCGAAAACATAACGCGTCATCGGGCCTGCAATATCCTGCGCTGAGGCAATGGGAATGATGCCATAGCCCGATACTGCGGTCCGCGTTGGTTTTACGCCAACAACGCCGTTAACTGAAGCAGGGCACATAATTGAACCATCTGTTTCCGTGCCTACGGCGAGCAAACTGAAATCAGCTGCGACGGCAGCTCCTGAGCCAGCACTCGAGCCACATGGATTGTGGGTAAGTACATAGGGGTTGCGTGTCTGGCCACCAAGACCGGACCAACCACTGACGGAGTCTTCTCCGCGAAAATTAGCCCATTCCGATAAATTGGCTTTACCTAAAATAATGGCGCCGGCGGCACGTAACTGTGTTACCAACGCAGCATCCCGGTCAGTGATGAAACCTTTCATTACGGTGGCGCCCGCAGTAGTAGCCATTTCATCGCTCGTGGCTATATTAGCCTTCAGCACCACGGGCAGACCGTGTAGCGGGCTACGAACGTGACCACGCTGCCGTTCTTCATCCAGTTCCCGGGCAACAGCCAGGGCCTCCGGATTCACCTGAATAATCGCGCGAATGTCATG
>CAYWXF010000060.1:0-11327 GCA_964462025.1 uncultured Pseudomonas sp.
GCGCTGGCGGCGCTGCCTATCCTGCTGATCTGGATTTTCCTGTCATGGACCATAGTGCTGATCGGCGCTGAACTCACTGTCAGTATCGAGGAATTCTTCGACGACAAAGACGACGACGTAGAAGACGATGCCGCGGTGGATGACGGTGAAGAGATAGACAAGGAGTCGGATAAAGCGTGAAGGTTTTATTGCAGCGGGTAACCAGCGCCCGGGTTGATATTGCTGGAGCCACCGCCGGAGAAATCGGCCAGGGGCTGTTATTGTTGCTTGGTGTTGAGCGTGACGACACCGACCGGGATGCGCGGCAACTGGCGGCACGGATTGCCGGCTACCGGGTATTCAGCGACGCCGACGACAAAATGAACCTGAGCGTGAAAGATATTAACGGCGGCTGCCTGGTGGTGTCGCAGTTTACCCTGGCCGCGGATACCCAGAGTGGCCGGCGACCCAGCTTCTCGAGTGCGGCTCCGCCAGCGCAGGCTGAGCCATTATATGAACGCTTCGTAAGCGAGCTACGGGCGGCGGGCATTGAGGTTGCTACGGGCTCGTTTGGCGCCGATATGGCAGTGACCCTGACCAATGATGGCCCGGTAACTTTTCTACTGACTTCAACAGGTAAAACCTAACTATGTTTCAGGTGATCACGCCCACTACAGACGACGAATTAAAGCGCTATTACGACCTGCGCTGGCGGGTATTGCGCGAGCCCTTTCAGCGACCGCGCGGATCCGAGCAGGATGAATACGACCAGGTGGGCTTTCACCGCATGGTGATTAATGACGGCGGCGCCGCTATCGCCGTTGGCCGGCTGCACTTTAACAGCCCCGATGAAGGCCAGATCCGCTTTATGGCCTCAGCCCCTGAGCACCGCGGCGGCGGCCATGGCGTGGCCATTGTGCACGAGCTTGAAACCCTGGCCCGCAACGAAGGTGCCAGCCATATCATCATCAACTCGCGCGACAATACCTTAGGGTTTTATCTGAAATGCGGTTACGAGATTATCGAAGAAGCCGACACCCTGAAAAACCCGATGGCCGAACATCAGTTGCGCAAAACCCTGACTGATCATAACCGCATTATTTACCGCCCGGACTGGTGTCAGGAACTACAACAGACCTGGCATAACGATATTCCGATTTCGGAAACCATGGGCATACGGATCAGCCAGTACACCGGCCGCGAGTTTGAAACCCAGGCCACGCTGTCACGCAATATTAATGTGCATGGCACCATGTTTGCCGGCAGTATTTATTCGCTGGCCACCTTGACGTGCTGGGGGCTGTTGCATTTACAATTGCGCGAACGAGGATTACAGGGTGCGGTGGTGCTGGCCGACGGGTCCATTCACTACCATAAGCCCATCTCGCGCGAGCCGCGGGCAGTCGCGCAACTTGCTACCCTGGTCGGTGATTTATCAGCACTAACACAGGGCCGCAACGCACGGGTGAATCTGAAGTCCCAGGTATTTGACGGCCACAAGCCGGTCGCTGAATTTTCTGGGCAATTTGTAGTATTAGCAGAGAAACCGGACTAAAAAGGACGCCATCATGAGTGAATCATTATCCGCCCAGCAGTTGTTGCGCATCCGCGGAAAACTGGAAACCATCGCAGCCGAGCAGGCCGGAACCAGCAAAGCTGAACAGGCGACCGCAGCGCTGGAACGGCTGCGCACCGGTGAATACGGCTATTGTGTTGAATGTGGCGACGAAATTTCTGCCGCGCGCCTGGCGGCAAAGCCGGACGTTGCGCTTTGCGTAGATTGCCAGGCATTAAAAGACGAAGATGAGGACGCTTAAGCGTCCTCTAACCGCGCCCCTTCCTGAATTAACTCCCCGAATTTGCCACTGCTGATCAAGTCCGCTGCCGCTTTAATATCCGGCGCGAAATAGCGATCCTGATCGTAGAACGGCACTTCATTACGCAACCAGCTGTGCGCCTGTTCAATGGCATCAGCGGCTTTCAGCGGCCGGCGGAAATCCAGGCCCTGGGCTGCTTCGAGCAATTCGATGGCAACGATATCGCGGATGTTCTCAGCGATATCCGTCAGCCTACGGGCAGCGAAAGTCGCCATAGACACATGGTCTTCCTGGTTTGCTGACGTGGGCAGGCTGTCAATTGACGCCGGGTGGGCATAGGTTTTGTTCTCGGAGGCCAGCGCTGCTGCGGTAACCTGCGCCAGCATAAAGCCCGAGTTGACCCCGCCTTCATTGACCAGAAACGGCGGCAGGTTGCTTAGGTGATGGTCGATTAACAGGGCGCTACGACGCTCCGACAGCGCGCCAATTTCGCTGGCGGCAATAGCGATAATATCCGCTGCCATCGCCACCGGCTCCGCATGGAAGTTACCGCCGGAAATAATATCGCCGTTATCGGTAAACACCAGCGGGTTATCGGTAACACCATTGGCTTCGCGCACCAGGATCTTAGCCGCATGCTCGAGCTGGTCGAACACCGCGCCCATAACCTGGGGCTGGCACCGCAGTGAATAGGGATCCTGTACTTTTTCGCATTCGGCATGGGCCGCCGCGATTTCTGAGGTGTCGGTCAGCAGCAGCCGGAAGCTTTGCGCTACCGCGATCTGACCAGGCTGACCACGCACCTCATGGATGCGGGCATCAAAAGGCGCGCGCGAGCCCATCGCCGCTTCCACCGCCATAGCACCACTTACCAGCGCCGCGTGGAATACCCGTTCGATGGCGAACAGGCCATGCAGTGCCAACGCGGTGGACACCTGGGTACCGTTAAGCAGTGCCAGCCCCTCTTTCGGCGCCAGTGCCAGCGGCTCCAGGCCGGCTTTGGCCAGGCCTTCGGTGGCTGCCATGCGGGTGCCCTTGTAACGCACTTCGCCTTCGCCCAGCAGCGGCAGTGCCATGTGTGCCAGCGGCGCCAGATCGCCCGAAGCGCCCACCGAGCCTTTGGCCGGAATGCAGGGATAAACCTCATGGTTCAGCATGGTGGTCAGGTGGTCAATGACCACCCGGCGCACGCCGGAAAAACCACGGCTCAGCGAGTTTATCTTCAGCAGCAGGATCAGCCGCACCACGCTATCAGGTACCAGGTCGCCGGTGCCGGCAGCGTGCGACAACACGATGCGCCGTTGCAAGTCTTCCAGTTTCTCTTTCGGGATACGGGTATTGGCCAGCAAGCCGAAGCCGGTATTGATGCCGTAAACCACTTTGCCTTTTTTCAGTACGTCAGCAACTGTCGCGGCTGAGCGTTCGATATTAGCCGCAGCATCGTCGTGCAGTTGCAGCGGGGTGGCTTGTTGCCACCAGTTGCGCAGATCAGATAAAGCCAGCGCGCCTGGCGTCAGTACAAAATTTGTTGCCATTATTTAGTCTCCTGCGCAGTGTCTAACGTTGTGCCTAACATAGGAAGGTCGAGTTTTTGCTCGCGGGCGCAGTTCTGCGCGATATCGTAGCCGGCATCAGCATGGCGCATAACGCCCGTGGCCGGGTCATTCCAGAGTACCCGGCTGATACGGGCTTTGGCCTCATCGGTGCCGTCAGCCACAATCACCACACCGCTGTGCTGTGAGTAGCCCATACCCACGCCACCACCATGATGCAGGCTGACCCAGGTAGCACCACCGGCAGTATTCAGCAGGGCATTCAGCAAGGGCCAGTCGGAGACCGCATCCGAGCCATCGAGCATACTTTCGGTTTCGCGGTTGGGGCTGGCCACAGAACCTGAGTCCAGATGGTCACGGCCGATAACCACCGGCGCCGACAGCTCGCCGTTTTTCACCATTTCATTAAAGGCAACGGCAATACGGGCACGATCTTTCAGGCCAATCCAGCAGATCCGGGCTGGCAGGCCCTGGAAGCTGATGCGCTCACGCGCCATATCCAGCCAGTTGTGCAGATGTTTATCATCGGGGATCAGCTCTTTGACTTTAGCATCGGTTTTGTAGATATCTTCCGGGTTGCCGGATAACGCGACCCAACGGAACGGCCCGATGCCCTCGCAGAACAGTGGACGGATGTAAGCCGGTACAAAGCCCGGGAAATCAAAGGCGTTATCCACACCCATGTCTTTGGCCATCTGCCGGATGTTGTTGCCGTAATCCAGTGTGGCCGCACCAAGTTGCTGAAGTTTCAGCATGGCTTTGACCTGCACCGCCATGGATTCTTTGGCGGCGATCACAGTGGCGTCAGGATCGGTTTCCTGGCGGGCGAGGTATTTAGGTAGTGACCAGCCTTGCGGCACATAACCGTGCAAGGGGTCATGGGCAGAGGTTTGGTCGGTGACCACATCCGGCACAATATTGCGCTCGGCTAGCTCAGCAAAAACATCCGCGGCATTGCCCAGCAGGCCGACAGAAATTGCCCGCCCTTCGGCCCGCGCCGACTCGATCAGCTGCAGAGCTTCATCCAGTGAGGTGGCCTTGTGGTCGACGTATTTGGTGCGCAGGCGAAAATCGATGCGGGATTCATCCACTTCGACCGCCAGCATGCAGTAACCCGCCATAGTAGCGGCCAGCGGCTGTGCACCACCCATGCCACCCAGGCCACCAGTTAGGATCCAGCGCCCTTTGGTATTGCCTGAGAAATGCTGTTTCGCCACCGACACAAAGGTCTCATAAGTGCCCTGTACGATGCCCTGTGAACCAATATAGATCCACGAGCCGGCAGTCATCTGGCCGTACATCATCAGGCCCTTTTTATCGAGCTCGTTAAAATGTTCCCAGTTGGCCCAGCAGGGCACCAGATTCGAGTTCGCAATCAATACGCGGGGGGCATCGGTATGGGTCTGGAATACACCAACAGGTTTGCCCGATTGAATAAGCAGGGTCTGATCGGCTTGTAAGCGTTCCAGTACTTCAACAATTTTGTCGTAACTTTCCCAGCTGCGGGCAGCCCGGCCGATTCCGCCGTAGACCACCAGCGCGTGCGGATGTTCGGCTACTTCGGCATCAAGGTTATTCATCAGCATGCGTTTGGCTGCTTCTACCTGCCAGTTAACGGTAGTCAATTCACTGCCATGGTCAGCACGAATACTGCGGTTCTCGTCGAGTCTGGTAAACGTCATGGTACATCCTTATTCGTTTTTTTCGCTAGTTGTTAGTAGTGGGTTGCGACTTAAGCCCTCGCCGAACCGAAATGTAAATGGCCGCCTAAGCTAAACCGTGAGCCCGGGTGCGTTAGCACCGCGAAGGTAACCACGCCGGCCGCGCTCCAGGTGCGCCGGTTGATGCGCAGGCAAGGCTCAGGTTTGCTGAGCTTCAGCCACTGGCATAGCTGTGGAGACGGCGTAATGGCTTCAATCTCGTGGCTTGCTTCGGTAAGCGGTGACACCTCGCACAGGTATTCATGGGGGGTGATCTCCTGGTAGTTCTGGCTGAGATAGCCTTTAACTAATTCAGGATTCACATAGCGCTCTTCGACCTGCACCGGCAGATCGTTCTCAAAGTGGGTAATGACCGAGTGATAAACCGGCTTACCCGCTTCCAGCTGCAGCAATTCCGCAACATGCGCAGTGGCAGCTTCTTTACGCAGAACATGAACGTGCGCGCGGTAATCGTGATTACGACTGCGCACTTCATCCGCGATATTACGAATGGCCATAAACGAAGTCTGGGATTTTATCGGGGCCACATAAGTACCCGACCCTTTGCTGCGGATCACCAATCCTTCGTCAGCGAGCTCCTGCAAGGCACGGCGTGCGGTCATACGGCTGACTTTAAATTGCTGAGCCAGCGCATTCTCAGAACTGACCGGATGATGTTCCGGCCACTCGCCCGATGCGATCTTGCTGTAGAGATGCTGTTTTATGGTCGAAAATTTAGCCATAAGTCCTCCTGGCACCGATGGAGTTCAGTGCATAATGTGCTAGAGTGTAAGAAACCCTAATTGTATATACAAGAACATTTTTCGGAGAATTTATGTCAACAGCCCAGCAGCAGCGTATCGAAAACGTGACACTTGCCACTATGAGCGACACCGCAGGCGGCGATGACTGTGGCCTGGTGGCGGGCGGGGTGCTGATTTTCAGCGAGTCAGGAATTGAATTTGCCGGCCCTGCCGCTGACGCGCCGGACACCCCTGACGCAATCGTCATTGATGGTCAGGGGGGCGTGGTTACGCCCGGTTTAATTGATTGCCATACCCATCTGGTGTGGGCCGGATCCCGCGCCGATGAGTTTGCCCAACGGCTGCATGGCGCCAGCTACGCTGATATTGCCGCGGCTGGTGGCGGTATCGCCGCGACAGTACGCGCCACCCGCGCTGCCAGCGAGGATGAACTGGTGGCCGCCGCGCAGCCACGCCTGGACGCGCTGATGCGCGACGGGGTGACCACGGTGGAGATTAAGTCCGGCTACGGCTTGTCACTGGAACATGAGCGCAAGCAACTGCAGGCTGCCCGCCGTCTTGGTGATACCAACCCGGTAGCGGTACAGACCACGCTGCTGGCGGCCCACGCTATTCCGCCTGAATTCAAAGACCGGGGCGATGCCTATATCGATGAAATCGTCGATCACATTTTACCAACGCTCGCCGACGAGGGCCTGGTGGATGCCGTGGATGCCTTCTGTGAGTCAGTAGGCTTTTCGCCGGCGCAGACTGAGCGGGTGTTTAAGGCAGCCCGGCAACGTGAGCTGCCGGTTAAACTGCATGCCGAGCAGCTGACAAATCAGCACGGCAGCGCCCTGGCTGCGAGTTATCAGGCGCTGTCCTGCGACCACCTGGAATATCTGGATGAAGAGGGTGTGAAGGCCATGGCTGCCAGCGGCACCGTTGCGGTGCTCTTGCCCGGGGCCTTTTACTTTCTGCGCGAGACTAAGCTGCCGCCACTGGAATTACTGCGCGAGCATCAGGTGCCCATCGCCATCGCCACCGATGCCAACCCGGGCACCTCGCCCATCCTGAGTATGCAACTGATGCTGCATATGGCCGCCACGCTGTTCCGCATGACCCCGGAAGCCTGCTTGCGCGGTGCTACTGTAAATGCCGCCCGCGCGCTCGGATTGCGGGATCGCGGACAGCTGGTTGCTGGCCAACGGGCGGATATCTGTTTATGGAGTTGTAAGGAGATCGCAGAACTTAGCTACCAGTTCGGCACCAATCCCTTAACTGGATGCTGGCATCAGGGCGTACGCCGCTGATAGCCGTGCAGGTAAGCAAGTACTAACTCACTGAGTAGCTGGGCGCAGACCGCATCGCCGGCTTCGCGCCCGGCCGGGTGCAGCCCCGGCGCGGCTTCAGCCAGATGCAGATAGCGCGTGTCCGACTGTCCGGCCAGCCGCTCAATCAGGCTATAGCCGTGGGCAACCGACAAGCCATTAAAATTAATGGCACTGGCCGGCACGCCCTGCAATGCGTCCACATCGATTTCGATACCCAGCGGCACCTGCCAGGACTCGGCCAGCACACTGATTGCAGACAGCTCACTGGTCCAGTCGTTACGGTACAACTGGTGAATACTGCGATAGGTAAATTGTGCTGCTGCCAGCTGTTGCAGGCTGGTGGCGTTGTTTTTGCCTTCATGCAGGCCCACCACATGGTAGTGCGCCAGCGCGCCATCCATATAGGCATAGCTGAAGCCATTGCCGCTATGGCGGCCTTCGCGGGTGCGAAAATCAGCATGCGGATCCAGGTTCACCGCGCCCACCGCCTTATCCGTGGCTTCAGCCAGGCTGCGCAGCAGCGGATAGGCATTGTTATGACCGCCGCCAATCAGAATCACGTCAAAGCCAGCCCGAAAGGCGGGTTTAACCACCTGAGTCACGCGCTTATCGATTTCACCACAAAGCTCGCGCAGACGCGCCAGCTCGTCGCTGTTGGTCACATCCAGATCAGCCGCTTCGGCTTCGAGATCGCTGCAGTCAATAGCGCCTAGAACCAGCAAGCTCTGATACGGCACTACCGGACTGGCCTGCAGATTCAGCAGCCCTTTCAGCGCCGCGTGCCAGCCATGCTCAGCGCCACCCCGGCCCAGATTGGCCCGTGGGCCAATAGACTCAGGCACGCCCAGCAGCGCAATGCGCCGGCCCTGTTGCCAGGCCTGATCCAGTGCTTCGGTGAGTTTATTCTGATTCGCGGTTTCGGCCAGGCAATCGAGCGCCTGTCCCAGCCGGACTTCTCCGGCGCGCGGGCTAACCCAGGCGGCCGGATCAATCGGTTTCAGATACATAAGGAGTTATTCAATATCCAGGGGTTCAGGCGACAGGATCACACCTGTGGCATCAGCGTAGATGTGATCTTCGGGCAGAAATGTCACGCCGCCGAAGTTCACCGCGACATCGGTTTCACCGACGCCCTCGGCAGTGGCACCGACCGGAATCGAAGCCAGGGCCATGATACCGATTTCGAGTTCATCCAGGGCATCCACATCGCGCACCGAGCCATAACAGACAATGCCTTCCCAGCCATTATCCAGCGCCTGCTCGGCAATGCCGATATCAATCAGTGCCCGACGGGTGGAACCACCGCCGTCTACCAGCAGCACCTTGCCTACGCCTGGTTGCTGGAGCACCTCTTCAATCAGACCTTTATCTTCAAAACACTTGACCGTCACCAGCTGACCGCCAAAGGATACCTGCCCGCCATAATGGATAAACATGGGTTCAACCACGTCGACCATGTCGGGGTATAAATCGCAAAGTTCTGAAGTATTGTATTCCATTGCCGTTCCCCTGCCTGAAAGTTACCAGCAGAGTATAGCTGGTAACGGCTTAACGCAAAAGCAAAGCATTACAGACTTCACTTATAAAATAAAACGACTCAAATCTTCGTTCTGGGCCAGCTTACCTAAATGCTTGTCGACATAGTCCGCATCTATGGTAATGGTTTCGCCCTGCAGGTCGCTCGCTTTAAACGACACTTCCTCCATCAGGCGCTCCAGCACGGTATGCAGCCGGCGGGCACCGATGTTCTCGGTGGTCTCATTCACATGGAATGCGGTCTCGGCGATGCGCTTGATACCGTTCTCAGTAAACTCCACCGTGACCCCTTCGGTGGCCATCAGCGCTTTATACTGCGTAGTCAGTGACGCATTGGGTTCGGTCAGGATACGGATAAAGTCGGCGCTGGTCAGTGCCTCCAGGCTCACCCGGATAGGCAACCGGCCCTGCAGCTCAGGGATCAGATCCGATGGCTTGGCCATCTGGAACGCACCTGAGGCAATAAACAGGATGTGGTCGGTTTTCACCATGCCATGCTTGGTCGACACCGTGGTGCCTTCCACCAGTGGCAGCAAATCACGCTGCACGCCTTCACGGGATACATCCGGCCCGCTGACATCGCCGCGCTTACAGATCTTGTCAATCTCATCCAGAAACACAATGCCGTTCTGCTCAACCGAGTTCAGCGCTTTTTCTTTCACTTCTTCGGGGTTGAGCATCTTGGCGGCTTCTTCTTCCACCAGCTGCTTAAAGGCATCCTTAATTTTCAGCTTGCGCGGTTTGCTTTTGCCGCTGCCCATATTCTGGAACATACTCTGCAGCTGCGAGGTCATTTCTTCCATGCCCGGCGGGGCCATGATTTCAACGCCCATTTGCGGCATGCTGATATCGATTTCAATTTCTTTATCATCCAGCTGGCCTTCACGTAGCTTCTTACGGAATGCCTGGCGGGTATTGCTCTGCTCGCGCTGCTCCGGCTGCTCCTGATCGGCCCAGCCGCCTTTGGCGGATCGCGCCGGTGGTAGCAAAGCATCCAGAATACGTTCTTCGGCCGCTTCTTCAGCCCGGAAACGCACTTTCTGCATCATCTGCTCACGGGTCTGCTTGAATGCGGTATCGGTCAGATCGCGGATGATCGACTCCACTTCCTTACCAACATAGCCGACTTCGGTGAACTTGGTTGCTTCAATTTTAATGAAGGGCGCATTTGCCAGCTTCGCCAGCCGCCGCGCGATTTCGGTTTTACCCACACCGGTCGGGCCGATCATCAGAATATTCTTGGGCGTGACTTCGTGGCGCAGGTCGTCGTCCAGTTGCATCCGGCGCCAGCGATTACGCAGGGCCACCGCCACGGCTTTCTTGGCGTTGTCCTGGCCAATAATATGGCGGTTCAGTTCGTCAACAATTTCTCTGGGGGTCATATCAGACATCGGATACCGACTCCTGTTCTTCAATAGTTTGATGGGTGTTGGTATACACGCAGATATCACCCGCGATGGTCAGGGCTTTTTGCACGATTTCGCGTGCGCTCAGGTCAGTATTTTCCAACAGGGCCGTGGCGGCCGCCTGGGCGAAAGGTCCGCCGGAGCCGATGGCAATAAGATCATTCTCGGGCTGTACGACATCGCCGTTACCGGTAATGATTAAAGAGGTGTGTTTGTCGGCCACTGCTAACAGGGCTTCCAGCCGGCGCAGGGCCCGGTCGGTGCGCCAGTCTTTAGCCAGTTCAACCGCGGCGCGCATCAGGTTGCCCTGATACTGCTCCAGTTTGGATTCAAAGCGCTCAAACAGAGTGAAGGCGTCGGCAGTACCGCCGGCGAAACCGGCCAGTACTTCATCATTGTATAAGCGGCGCACTTTGCGGGCATTGCCTTTCATCACGGTGTTGCCCAGTGACACCTGGCCATCACCGCCAATGACGACTTTATCGCCACGGCGAACGGATACGATCGTAGTCACAGTTTTATCCTCTTAAGTTGCTATGCTGCAGTTATGAGGGCGAAATCTGTGAATTCAATGGGGCGCCTTCTGTGAACTAGAGGTTCCAGTTCCAGATCTGGCAACCAAATACCTGTGCCCGCTGCAGTTTATGGCGGTCGCGCTCGGCATCGCGCTTGGTTTCATAAGGCCCCAGGATCACCCGGTACCAGAGACCATTGCTGCCGGTGGTAGAACGCACCTGGGATTCCAGCCCGCTCATGGCGATACGCGCCCGCAGGGTTTCGGCATCGGCTTCTTTGCGGAATGAACCACACTGCATCAGCTTCGGCGGGCCGATTTCGCGCTCAGGAACGTCCACCTCAACTTCGAGGTTTTCCAGCTCTTCAATATACTGCCAGCGGTCACCGGGCTTTTCGGGCAGCGGCTCAACCACCGGTTCTGAGGTGTTCGCCGCTGGCACGTCCTGCGTCTGCGTGGCAGGGCCGGGTTTATCGGCTGAACCGGAGATCGAGCTTAAAAACCAGATCAGGCCAACCACTAGCACTGCGGCCAGGGCGACCAGACTCCAGGGTACGGATATCCCGGCTTTCGCTGGCTTGCGTTTGGCTTTGGCGGGCGCTTTCTTAGCCGGCTTACGTGGTGGCCGCTTGCGGTTGGCGTAATCCATAGCTTACATTTTTTCCAGGGTTTCAATACCCAGCAGATCCAGACCCTGCTGCAGGGTTTTGGCGGTCAGCGCGGCCAGTTTCAGGCGGCTGGTACG
>CAYWXF010000061.1:0-11232 GCA_964462025.1 uncultured Pseudomonas sp.
GTTTATCCAGCAATTCTTTCAGGAATACTTTGTTGGCACATTGCAGGATCGCATCCGGCGCATCGATAACCACCAGTCCGTTCGCCTCTGCTTTCTTGGCAAAGTGATAGGTGTAATGGTTGATCCGCGTGGTTTCACGAATGAAAAGTGCGTCGAACTCCAGCAACCGGTTAAAGTCATCGGCAGTGATCAGCTCAGCTTCGATATCGGCGTCTTTCGCGGCCTTAACGAAACGTTGCAGTGCTTTCTTATCACTGGTGGGGATGTGCTCTTCCGGATCGTGCAATATCGCCAGGTCGTAACGATATTCTTTGCGCGCACGCGCCTTGCGCCACACACGTTTGCTGAAGGCATCCAGCGAGTCGCCGAAGAAGGTCTGTTGTTCATCATCCAGTTCAGGCAAACCGCCCGCGCGCAGCTTATTAATAAACCAGCGGCCCTGATAAGCAAACTCAACCCAGATGACCGGGCACGGGTAACGATCAAATATCTGCCGGGCAAAGTGGCTCAGCTGCGGTTGTTGGGCGTGACCAAAACAAATCAGTACGGTGACCGGCTCACTCTGATCTGCGGTTGCCAGGAACTTACTAAGTTGTTTATCGGTATTTGCCAGCAATAACTGGTAGTGCGAGAAGTTCGCTAAGTCGGTGATAGTGGCTACCGATGGCAGTACGCGCTGTCCGCGGGCCTCAGCCAGCAGACTCACGTAGTACCCGGTTGACAGGTAACTTAAATCACCGCACAGGTTCAACAGCTGGGTGCGGATTTTGGAAGGCTGTTGAAGTAAGTATTCACTTGCTGTGATAGTCGATTGACTAGGATAGTACGGCTGCCAGTCGGTGATGTCATCAAGAATAATTAAAGCAGAGTTTTGCATAGCGGCTCCGGGGTGGATATGCGGCGCATTTTTATGCTTATTAAGCTAAAAATACAAGAACTATTTTACCAAAATAATCGTAAAGCATTCGTCCATCAATAGGATGTAAGCTATTCTCATTAATCAATAATATAGCTAAGTGTATCAAACTTGCGTTACTTAAAGGTGATGGAGGCCTGGAATGCTGACTCTGCTGGCAAAATTTCTGCGCGCGCTCAACTCGGAGACCGGCGCCTGGGCGCTGGCCTTCGCCTTTGTGCTGGGCATGATTATGGGGCTGACCCCATTATGGCGGGTACACAATCTGTTGATCCTGCTGATTGCTTTGCTGTTCCGGATCAACCTGACCGGCTTTATTTTAAGTTTCCTGCTGTTTTCGGGCTTTGCCTACCTGCTCGACCCTCTATTCCATCAATTTGGCTTCGCCATTCTTTCGGCAGAGAGCTGGCAGCCGGTATGGCAGTCGATGTATGACTCGGCATTCTGGCGGGTATTACAGTTCCATCACACCATTACCATTGGCAGCGTTGTGATCAGCCTGGCTTTTGCGCCGGTGCTGGCGGTGGTTAGCTTCTGGATTATCAGTCAGTACCGGCGGAGCATTCAGCGCTGGTTTAATCAGCTGCGCATTGTGCAGGCGCTGAAAGCCAACCGGTTTTGGGCGATCTACTCAGATTTACGGGGGTAACGGATATGGCAACTCAAGTTCGTCGTAGTGCGGTACGCTGGCCTGGATTAGCTGCCTTTCTGATTATTCTGGCGCTGCTGGCGGCGTTTTCCTGGTTATTGCTGGATAGCATTTTGCGTTGGACCTTTGAACGCAGCCTGGGCACGCTCAATGGCGCCGAGGTCAATATTGAACGGGTTGAACACCAGTGGGTGCCCCTGACCATTCAGGTGGACGGCGTGCAAATGACAGACCCCGCTGAACCCGAGTTCAACCGGGTGGTAATCGGTCAAGCCCGCGGCGTGCTGAACTGGGAGCAACTGCTGCTTGGCCGCATTCATTTTGACGATGTGGTGAGTACTGGTATCCGCCTGCGGCAGCAGCGCGAATCCCCCGGTGAGGTCTATAGCATGCCTGATAAAGAAGCCATGCAGGGCTGGGCGAAAGGGAAACTTGCTGACCTGGGGCTCGAGATGCCATCGGTCGATGATATTATCAACCGCGTTGATTTGAAGACTCCGGCGGCGATAGAGCAGGCCCGCACCGCATTTGAACAACAACAGGCGCAGGTGCAGGCTGCGCTGGACGGTTTGCCCAGCAAAGAGAAGCTGACAGCGTATGAAGAGCAGGTCAAAACACTAAGTGAAGGTGATGTCAGTAATCCGCAGCAACTGCAGCAACGCATGGAGAAATTTGAGCAACTCAAAGCTCAGTTTGAGAAAGATCGCAACGCGGTACAACAGTTTCAGGAGCAGGCCTCGGAAGCAGTTAAGGTGTTGCGGGAGAATCTTGAGCGGGTGAAGGCCGCACCCCAGCAGGATCTGAACCGGGTTCAGGAACTCATGCAGTTTAACGCGCAAGGGCTGGGCGAGATTACTGAGGTACTCTTTGGTGAGCAGATGCGCGTGTGGAGCAAATACATTCTGCTGGCCTACGAACAGTTAGCGCCGATGATTGCCCGCGCCGCTGACGAGTCGGTTGTAAAACCGCAGCGCGGAGAAGGTATCTGGTTTTCTTATACCGGGGCCGACGCCGCGCCGGATTTTCTGATCAAAGAGGCCCGCACCGAGTTCCAGCTATTCGGTACTGTGCTTGATATCGACTGGGACAATATTACCCACCAGCATCAGCAACTGGGACAGCCAACGGTGTTTCGCGCTTCCGCCGACAACAAAGCGCTTTGGCGCAGTCTGAATTTGAACGGCGAGCTGAAAATGACGGATGGCGGTGTGGATGCTCGTCAGCAGTGGCAACTGCAGGGCGTGAACCTGAGTAATATTGGCCTGAGCGACAGCGATGAGTTTACTGCCAGCCTGTTGAATGCGCTGCTGGACAGCGATGGTTCGGTATCGTTGCGCGACAGTCAGCTGGACGGTTCGGGTGTGGTCCGGCTATCGGATATGCAGGTGAGCGCGGCGGCAAACAACCGTTTTGCTGAAGTTGTGGCAAAAGCCCTGCAAACCATACAGCGGCTGGATATTCAGGCTGATATCAGCGGCGCGATGACCACGCCACAGTTTAACCTGCGTTCGGATCTGGATAAGCAGCTCGGTGGGGCGCTGAAAAGCGCAGCACTGGAAGCTGGCCAGCAGGAGCTGTCAGCATTGCGCAGTCGTCTGCAGACTCAGGTCAGTGGTTTCACGGAAGCGAATCAGAACGATCTGAATGAGATTGTGGCACTGCTCCAGGATGCGGAAAACCGCGAACAGCGCTTAAAGGATTTACTATCAGTGAAACTGCAGGATCGCTTGCAGGATAAGTTAAAAGGCCGGCTGAAAGGGCTACTCGGCAATGGTGAGTAGCCCCGCCTGAAGATCAGTTTTCTAAGAAAGCTTTGATGGTGCCGGCTTTGGTCTGGATGTTAAAAACGCCGTCCAGATGGCCCCAAATCCCGTCAATTTCTTCATAGATGGGATCTTTACCCTGAGCTTCCAGTAGCTCAACCGTTTGCTTTGCCAGATAAGGCTGCAACAGTAAATCGTTGCTGGCCGGCAGGAACAAGGTCTTTGCTTTAATGCGCTCCAGGCCGCTGGCTAAATCTTCCTGATGGCCGGCAACAAACAGCTGATTGGCCCGCACCAGATACAGCAGGTGGTTGGCATCGGCCAGCGGCGCCCGGCTGGCAGCTGCGCCGAACAGGTAGTCAACCGCCGGCAGAGTATTGGTTACGCTGGCCAGGCCATCGGCTGGCAGGGTTTCCTGCTGCGGTGCCTGCATATTCATAATCACCGGATGCATGGCTTCCTGAGTAATCATCGCCAGCGTACTGGTCACGCCTTCCAGCGGTGCCACGCCATCGTAGTAATCGCCCTGATTCCAGTTTGGATCGGCTTTAATCGGCCGTGCCCAGTGCTCCAGCGCCATAATAGTCCAGGCATCCATAGCCCCGGTGCCAATTACCGAAATCATGCGTTCAACCTGATCCGGATACGCAGCTGCCCACTCAATCGCCTGCAGTGAGCCCATTGATGCTCCCGCTACGGCATGCAGCTTATTAATACCCAGGCTGTTGAGCAATTCACGCTGTACATTGACGAAATCGCGGATAGTCACGACCGGAAAATCGAGGCCATAGGGTTCGCCGGTGGCCGGGTTAATTGAGATTGGCCCGGTAGTAATTACGTTCGGGTCGTTCGGGAATGCGTTAACCAGGGTATCTGAACTGATTACGAAGTATTTATCCGTGTCGATGGCCTTGCCCGGGCCAATGATGCTGTTCCAGTAGCCAGGCATAGGGTCATTCTCGGTGTACTTGCCAGCGGCGTGGCTATTACCCGAGAAATAGTGGGTGATGAGAATCACGTTATCTTTGGCTTCATTAAGCTGGCCATAACTTTCCCAGCCTACATTGACCACCGGGATCACTTCGCCGCTTACCGTGGCAAAGTTCTCGGTTGTGAAGGTTTGTTTTTCGACCAGCATATCGGCCTGGGCCGGCGTGGCCAGCAGATAGCCACTGATCAGGCCGATGGATAATAATAGGTTTTTCATGTTAATTGCGCTCCACGAGGTAGTTTGCGTACTCTTTGCGTAATTCATTTTTGACCAGTTTGCCGGTGCCGGTATGAGGCAGTGAGTCGACAATCAGGATCTCGTCCGGTGTCCACCATTTGGCAATCTTGCCCTGTAGAAATTCATAGATCATATCGGTATTCAGTTCCATGCCTTTATTGGCGACGACCAGCAGCAACGGGCGCTCATCCCATTTCGGATGTTTGACGCCAATCACGCAGCTCTCGTTGACAGCTGGGTGCTGACTGCAGATATTTTCGATTTCGAGTGAGCTGATCCATTCACCGCCGCTTTTGATCACATCTTTTTTGCGGTCGACCACTTTCATATAGCCATCGGGGTCGATTACGGCGATATCGCCGGTGGCCAGCCAGCCATCAGCAAAGGTGTCAGGATCGTTGCGCTGGTAATAGCTGCTGGCAATCCAGGGGCCACGCACGCGCAGTTCACCACTGGTGGTGCCATCATGGGGCAGGGGCTCGCCATCGGCATTAACGATTTGCATATCCACCCCAAAACAGGCGCGCCCGGCAGTGGTCTGGATGGCATATCGCTGCTGCTTCGGCAGTGCCATCAATGCGGGCTCTGGCGGCGCGGAACTGGCCAGTGGGCCGGTTTCAGTCATGCCCCAGATTGGTTGCCAGTAGACGCCGTAAACTTCATCATAGGTTTTCACCAGGCCCAGCGGCGAGGCAGCACCACCCACACAGACCCGTTCCAGCGACGGCATCGACTGGCCCGACTCGCGCAAATAGTTATGCAGCGCCAGCCAGATGGTGGGTACACCCAGCCCGACGGTAACTTTTTCGGTACTAATAAGTTCATGCAGCGCTTCGCCGCTCATGCCGCTACCCGGTAATACCAGCTTGCAGCCAGATAGCGGGGCAGCATAAGGCGCGCCCCAGGCGCCGGCGTGATACATAGCGACCACGGGCATCAATACGGTATCACCGCGCAAATCAAGTAACTCACGACTGGCGGTCGCCTGGGCGTGCAGTACCATAGCGCGGTGTGAGCTCAGCACGCCTTTGGGGTTGCCGGTAGTCCCTGAGGTATAACAGAGCAAGGCCCCGCTGTCTTCGTGCACCGCCGGCCAGTCAAACGTGGTCGGGTGCGGTGCAATAAAACTCTCGTAGGGCTCTACTGGCAGCCATATATGCTCCAGTTCAGTTTTGGGATGATGGTCACTGTCGCATAACATCACGATGCCTTTGACCGACTTAAGCTCATTGGCAAACTCGCTGAGCAAGCCGGCGAAACCAATATCCACAAACAGCCAGGTATCCTCAGCGTCGTCAATCATCCAGCGGATCTGATCGGCAAACAGCCGTGGATTCACGGTGTGCAGAACCGCACCTATGCCGCTAACCGCATAATAGAGTTCCATATGCCGGTAGGTGTTCCAGGCCAGCGACGCCACCCGGTCACCGGGTTTGATACCGGCTTTAGTCAGGGCATGGGCTAACTGGCAGCTGCGCTGGTAGCAATCGGCATAAGTATACCGATGGATATCGCCTTCCTGCCGCCGACTGACAATTTCCTGCCGCGGATGACGACGCTCGGCATGGCGCAATAAGTCGATGATCAGTAATTGGCTGGCTTGCATGGCACCGCGTAATGCCGGTGCCGCCTGGGTTGTCTCAAACATAATACGCTTACCACCAGATAAATAGTGCGATAGCTACGGCCAGTCCCATCAGGGGCACAGCCACGGTGACTGCTGCCACAGGCCAGTAGGCAGCTTTGTGTGTTTCATTACAGATAGCACGAATTGTGGTCACCACATAGCCATTGTGCGGTAATGAATCCAGCGCGCCGGAGGAGATTGCCACAATCCGGTGTAATTGATCAGGGTTAACGCCAGCATCAATATAATGAGGGCCCAGAATAGGTAAAGCAATGGCCTGACCGCCCGATGCAGAGCCGGTTAAACCAGCGATAACACTAACCGCTATGGCGGCACTGACCAGTTCATTGCCTGGCAGGCTGGTCATAAAGGCCACCGCCTCAGTAAACGCCGGAGTTACTTTGGCGATACTGCCAAATCCTACTACCGCCGCGGTATTACCAATCGCTATCAGAGCACCGGTGGAGGCTTCCGAAATAGCCCGCGAAATATTCTGAAAGTACTTGTGGTTGATGATGGCAATAGCGATCACGCCGCCCAGCAGGGCAATAATCAGTGCGTTCTGTTTGAGATCATCATGAAATATAAAGCTCAGGGTCAGTACGGTTGCCAGCGGAACAAGGCCGCTGAAAGGCGACGGCAGTTTACGTTCCACCAATATCGGATCGCCTTCGCGCGCTTCAAAGCGTTCACCATTGTTAACCGCTTTGGTAATTAATTTTTTCAACCACCAGTAGCCAAACAGTGCCATCAGAATCGCGACAAACAAGCTGACTTCCCAGGCCGCATAAGGTGAGGTGCCCAGGTGCTGGATCGGAATCCAGTTCTGGATTTCCGGTGAGCCGGCGGAAGTCATGGTAAAGGTCACTGAACCAAAAGCCAGCGCGGCCGGAATAAAGCGGCGGGGCAGGTTCGCATCTTTAAATAATGCCAGCGCCATCGGGAATACCGAAAAGGCCACTACGAATACGCTGACGCCGCCGTAGGTTAAAATGGCACAGGCCAGTACCACGGCGAGTACGGCTTGCTGGCGGCCCAGCTTGCCGATGATCCATTTGGCAACGCTATCGGCGGCGCCGGTATCTTCCATGAACTTACCGAACATGGAGCCAAGCAGGAACATAAAGAACCAGGCAGCGACAAAGCTTGCAAAGCCATCCATATATGCGCTGACGAAGTTCACGTCGCCCTGGAACAGGGGGACATTACTGGACAGGGCTACCAATACGGCGCACAGCGGCGCACTGATAAACAAATTCATTCCACGCAGGGTGAGAACAATGAGCAGTGCCAGCCCACCGACCAATCCAATCATGCTTAACATGCATTACCTCATTGAGTAATAGGTTTCAGGTATGCCATGACCTGACCTGAGGATACTGCGCTGATGATGGCACACATCATGCGGCAGGCCGACCTGTTTTTACATAGTACTAACGTACAGAATACAAAGTTGCGGCTTTAGGTTAGGGTAGCTGTGCCATGACAACAAGAGTGTGTGCTGATACACCAAAAAACGCTTTTTAAACAACAATAATCAGGAACCGGGAGAAGGACACCATGAGTCAACCCAAATTTCGTCATTCGTTAGTTGCTGCTGCAATCGCCTCGGTGGTTGCCATGCCAGCACTGGCGCAGGACCAGGACACCGCCACCACTGATGAATATCAGGGTCTGGAACGAATCGAAGTAACTGCACGCCGCACCACTGAAAGCATTCAGGAAGTGCCGGTAGCTGTCACCTCGGTCGGAGAAATGGAACTGGAAAACAACGGTATCACCGTGTTAACCGAAGTCCAGCAGTTCTCTCCCAACACCACCTTACAGAATAGCCGTGGTACCAACTCAACTTTGACCGCCTTTATCCGGGGTGTGGGCCAGCAGGATCCACTCTGGGGTTATGAGCCGGGCGTCGGCGTTTATATTGACGACGTATTTGTTGCCCGTCCACAAGGTGCGGTACTGGATATCCTTAACGTTCAGCGCATCGAAGTACTGCGTGGCCCGCAGGGCACACTGTACGGTAAAAATACCACTGGCGGCGCGATTAAGTACGTAACCAAAGAAATGACCGGCGACGCCGAGTTCAATATCCGCGGTACTGTGGGTAGCTACAACCAGCGCGACATTAAAGTGACTGGTCAGATGCCATTGATCGACAACACGCTGTATCTGGGTGTGGGTATTGCTGATCTGAGCCGCGACGGATTCGGTGAGTTCCTGGAAGTCAGTTATCCGAACCAGGATAAAGAGAACTACAACAAAGATCTGACTGCCATGCGGGCAACGCTTGAGTATCATGCAACAGATGATCTCTTTTTCCGCCTGAACTGGGACAAAACTGAAGACGATTCGAATTCAAAAGGCGGCTTCCGTTTACTGCCAAGTTTGCTGGCACCGATTCAGATCCCTGACAGTGTTTATGACTCGTACTCGTCCATGCCAACCTGGAACAAAGTTGAGCTGGAAAACCTGAGCTTAACCGCGAACTGGGAAATTTCTGCGGACACCTCGCTGAAATACGTCGGTGCGACCCGTGAAAGCTACTCGCCAACCAACATCGACTTCGACAGTACTCCACTGGAAATCTTCGATGTGCCAGCGTTCTATGACGACGAGCAGTCTTCTCATGAGCTGCAGATAACGCACCATGCGTCTTCTTATAAAGTTGTTGCGGGTGTTTATTATGATGATACCGATTCCTGTGGTCGTTTTGATGCTATTCTGACTGTACTTGGTCAGGCCGCTTTTGGCACGCCAGGTTTGACTCGTGAAGTCAGCGGCTGTAGCTACGGTGAAAGCCTGTCGGTTTATGCACAGGGTTCAATTGATCTGAATGATCAGTGGTCACTGACCCTGGGCGCACGTCATACCAAAGATGAGAAGTCTGCGTATGTACGTAACGGTCTGTTATTTGCTCCGATTTATCCGCTGGACGGCTGGATCGACGGCTTCGTTCGTGATGAAGACGCTATCGCTGCGGCTACCCCAATCGTACTGGGCTCCGATACTGATGGTGACGGCGTACTCGACGCACCAAAATCAGCAGACTGGTCACGCTTCACGCCACGCGTTGGTGTTGAGTATCAGTACAACCCGGATGTGATGTTCTATGCCAGCTACGGTCAGGGCTTCAAGTCAGGAACCTTTAACCCGCGGGCAACTATTAACGAGCCGGCAGCGGATCCTGAAATCGTTGATTCATTCGAAGTTGGTATGAAGAGCGACTGGAACGATCGTCTGCGCGCCAACGTGACCCTGTTCATGCTGGATCACGAAGATCGTCAGTACATCTCAGTGCTACCGGGCGAAACTGCGACTGATCTGAATCAGCGTCTGGGTAACATCGGTAAATCAAGCGCCAAAGGTATCGAAATTGAAACCACCTATGTGGTGAGTGATGCCCTGGATGTCGATTTCAGCCTGGGTTACATCGATGCTGAATTCGAAGAAGTGCTGGATACCGATCCGAATACCGGTGAGACGTTCGATAAGTCTGAACTCTTTACCATTTCAAATACGCCTGAAGTGACTGCGAACCTGGGCTTTACCTACAATATCCAGTCAGCAATCGGTGATATGGCGGTAGTCGGTAACTATTACTATCGCGGCAAGTATGACCTGTTTGAAGAGCTGAACCTGCTCAAGCAAGACAGCTACGGTATTCTGAACCTGGGCATTAACTGGTTCAGTGATGATGGCCGCTGGACTGTGGGCTTACATGGTAAAAACCTGACCGATGAAGAATACATGGTTGGTGGTTATCAGTTCGTCACCCCGGATCCAAGTGACCTGAATGATACTACGCTGTATCAACCTGGTTTAGGTGGTGACACCACGTTGACCGCTTACTATGGCGATCCACGTACTATCTCCCTGACTGTGGGGTATCGTTTCTAAGCCCCGCCCGGTGCCTGCCGGAGTTGATTTCCGGCAGGCACTGACTTTTACTGATGGACGCGTTAGCATGGAACCTCTGTTTCCAAATCAAACCGACACCCCTATGGCGCGTGCAATTATAGCTGATGATCATCCGTTATTTCGGGCGGCCCTTAAACAGGCGCTGACTGAAACCCTTTCGACTGATATCAAAGAAGCCGCCAGCTTTGAACAGCTGCTGGCAACCCTCAAACAGGAACCGCAAATTGAACTGGTGCTACTGGATTTATCCATGCCTGGTAATCGCGGACTGACGGGACTCACTTCACTGCGCAGTCGCTATCCGGATATTCTGGTGGTGATTGTGTCTGCCAACGAGCAACTACAGGTTATTCGTCAGGCAATGGCTTATGGCGCTAGCGCCTATATTCCAAAATCCATGCCGCTGGCTGAATTGCAGGGCGCGGTACACGCCGTGCTGGCAGGTGACACCTGGCTGCCTGAGCATCTGGTTGACGTCGTCAACCAGGCACCGGCGGCGGAGACCCTTGACTTCGCCCGGAGTCTGGAACAACTGACCCCGCAACAATTCCGGGTACTTGAGTGCCTGGCTGACGGCCTGCTGAATAAGCAGATTGCGTATGAACTTAATGTGCAGGAAACCACCATCAAGCAACACGTGTCGGCAATTCTGCGCAAGTTGGATGTACTAAACCGTACCCAGGCGGGTATTCGCTTTAAACAAATGCTCAGTGCGCCCGACTCAGCGGATCAGCCGTTTGAGTAAGCGCTTCAGCGCCGCTGTTTTTAGTGGTTTTGGAATAAACGAAGCATGCTGGGCAATGGCTTGCTCGCGCAGGTGCTCATCGGGATCCGCCGAGTTAAGGATGGCCGGTAACTCTGCGCCATAGCGCTCGCGCAACAACTGCAGCACCGCGATGCCGGTATCACCGTGATCCAGATGATAATCCAGAACCACCAAATCAGGCCCTGGGGTAGTGGCTGCCGGTAATTGCTCGCGATTGGCGAAGGCAACCACATCAGCGCCCCAGCCGGATAACAGCTGCTGCATGGCACTCAGGATCCGATCATCATTATCGACCACCCAGATGGTACGGCCGTTCAGGAACTTTTCATTGCGCTCAGGCAGGGACACGGATCTGATCGGCG
>CAYWXF010000062.1:0-11220 GCA_964462025.1 uncultured Pseudomonas sp.
AGGGCACCAAGTATACTGATAATGCCGAAGGTGCGCAAGCCGGCGAACCGCTGGCCTTCTTCTCGTCCGCGCTGATGCCAGCCACGTTCAATACCAATCAGCAGCCCCACTGCCAGGGCAACCGCGAGCCGTTCAAAAAGTTCCACCGCAACTCCTTATTCGTGACTACATTGGTGACTACATTAGTGACTAAAGCGACACTTCTTTGCGGATATCATCATAGATGCGCTGATCATTGACGGTGTGCAGCACAAAACGTATATGCACCACGTTCTGGAGTTCAGAGCGCATGGTTTTAACCGCATGCATGGCCACCCGGGCCGCGGCTTCAACCGGGTAGCCAAAGGCTCCGGTGGAAATCGACGGAAAGGCTATTTTGCCGATACCTTTTTCATCGGCAAGCCGCAGCGCTTCGCGATAACAAGAGGCTAATAACTTATCTGATGGCTCGTCGTGATCGTAAACAGGCCCAAGGCAATGAATGACATAGTCATTAGGTAAATTATAGGCGTCTGTGATCACCGCTTCACCTGGTTCTATTGGCGCGTGCTGCTGGCCCTCTTGTTCAAGTTCTGGGCCGGCAGCGGCGTGGAGTGCTCCGGCGACGCCCCCGCCGGAACGCAGCTGGGCATTAGCAGCATTGACCACCGCATCCATGTCAGGTTGATCGGCAATGTCCCCCTGTACGCATTCAACCTTCACATTTGATAATTCCCGTTGCCGCATGCGTGTTGCCCTCCTCTGCGATTTTCGGTGCTCTGTGACACTAAATCATAGTATAAGACAGTCAGTTATGCTGAAACCAGCAACCAGTTAAAGTTGATTTTTCTGGCGAGGGCTGCCAGTTTTAGATGTAGCAGCTTCTTCTTTTCAGGTGAAGGATCATAAGGGTATGAGACAACAGCGGATTCCTCTGTGGATAAAAATCGCCTATACCCTGATGGTACTGATCATCATCCCGGTGTACTGGCATACCCTTGGCGTAACCAATTTCCTCTGGTTCTCGGATATTGCGTTAATCCTGATGGTGCCGGCGCTGTGGTGGGAAAACCGCCTGCTGGCCAGTACCATGGCCGTGGCCGTGCTGCTGGTCGAGTTACACTGGGTCGCTGACTTTATTTCGGGGGCAAATCTGACGCAGGTAGCACTCTACATGTTTACTGATCAGGAGCCATGGTACATCAAGGTCCTGTCAGGCACCTTTCATCTGGCGCTGCCGCCGGTGCTGATTCTGATGCTGGTAAAATATGGTTACGATAAACGGGCCTATCCGCTACAGACAGCAATTGCGCTGGTTCTCATTCCGTTCACTTATCTGGTGACTGAGCCGGAAAAGAACATCAACTGGGTGTACGGGTTTGCGGAGCATCGTACTGATTTACCGCCGTATATTTATCTTAGCCTGTTACTGGCGGGCTTTATTCTGGTGGTTTATACGCCCTCGCATTTTATCTTCAAGCGGCTGTTCCCGCCCCGCTAAAAGCCGGTCATAACGTAAGCAGTTCGCCCACGCGCGCACGCAATCTGGGTATCAGCTCTGCTTCAAACCAGGGATTGCGGCGCAGCCACATATTATTGCGCGGTGATGGGTGAGGCAAAGGCACCACTTGCGGCCACAGTGCTTCCCAGTCCTTTACATGTTCAGTCACTGTCTTACGTTTATCGAGATGCCAGTCATGCGCATATTTACCGATCACCAATGTGAGCTCGAGGTTTGGCAATTCTGCCAGTAACGGCTTGCGCCAGGCCGGTGCGCATTCAGGCCGGGGCGGCATGTCGCCCGCCTTACCGGTACCCGGGTAACAAAAACCCATGGGGATAATTGCCATCTGCTTCGGATCATAAAAGGTCGCCGGCGTTACCCCCAGCCAGTCGCGCAGGCGCTCGCCTGAGGCATCATCAAAGGGTCGGCCTGAGGCATGTACTTTGCGCCCGGGCGCCTGGGCAGCAATTAAGATCCGTGCATCAGGGTGCATCTGCACCACGGGCCGCGGCCCCAGCGGCAGCTCAGCCTGACAAATCGTGCAGGCACGAACTTGTTCTAACAAGCGTTCCCAGGATTCCACTTAGCCTCCGTCTGAATCTGAAAAATCTACTATTAAGCCTAACCAAAGTCGCTCAAATCGCAACTGCTGTCCCGACCCTGCCCGATGAATTGCCATCAGGATCGAGAAATTTTATACTGGCCTTTTGCTGACCCGAGCCGGACCGCCAGGAGCCCATGCCAAAATCACTAAAAACGATCGCTGTGGTGCTACTGATTCTGATTGGCTGCGCCATCTTCTGGCAATGGTTGTCCGCACAGGGAACCCTGACCCCTGAACGGGTCGCACAGCTCATCGAAACCACCATGGAATGGCGCCGGGCCTGGTGGATGCTGCCAGCCGTGATTGTCACTTATGTTATTGCGCTGCTGCTGGTATTTCCGCTAACGGTGCTGGTGGTGGCAACCGGACTGCTGCTGGGCCCGGTATGGGGGTTCTTCTATGCCGTGGCCGGGAGCCTGACTTCGTCGGTGGCATCCTACTGGATCGGTCGCTGGCTGGGTCGGGAAGCATTGCTGAACTACGGCGGCGACCGTCTGAACAAAATTGCGCGGCACCTAGCCGAACGAGGGGTGCGCACCATGTTTGTCATCAATCTGTTACCCCTGGCACCTTTCACCCTGACTAATATGCTGGCAGGCGCTTTTCATTTGCGCTTCGCCCGCTATTTTCTTGGTTCGGTATTAGGCCTGGTTCCGGGATTAGCCGTGGTTACCCTGATGGGCAGCCAGCTTGGCGCACTGGCCACCGCCGCCGACCGCGACGATATCCTGTGGTCAATCGCCGGCCTTGCTGCTGGTATCGGCGCCTTGCTGTTGCTACGCTACCTGGCCAATGCCCGCCAGCGCAGCGAACCCCCTACGGAAGTCGATTAATCCTGCGCAGCTTCGGCCAGCAGGTAAGCATAAAACTCGTGGATCTCGCGGGCGAATTCGGCGACATCATAATCCGCAGCAAAGCTGCGCGCTTCGCCACTCATGCGGGCCCGCAGCGCGTCATTTTCCAGCAACTCACGTACTGCGGTACTCCATTCGCGCCGTCGGCACGGCGTTTTGTAACCGTTCACCTGATGCTTAATCACATCATCAATACCGCTGGAGCGTACCGCCACTACTGGCAGTCCGGCTGACATCGCTTCCAGAATAACCATACCCTGGGTTTCGGACTTCGAAGCAAACACAAAGATATCGCCCAACTGATAATAGGCAGCGATCTCGTCCGGCGGAACCGGCCCCACCAGCACCACCTCGTTATGTAAATCGAGCTGACGGATCTTGCGCTTCAGGCGTTCACGCTCCGGGCCATCGCCGATCAACAGCAGCTTAAATGGCCGCAGTGATTTTGCTTTGACCCGTACCAGCGCCTCCAGCATAAAATCAATGTTCTTTTCGCTGCCGAGGCGCGAGACGCTGATCAGCACCTGTTCATCCTGCAGTTGATAGTGTTCCTTCAACTCAGCTAAGCGCTGATTATCCAACTGCTGAAAACGTTGAAACTCAATCCCCGTCGGCTGTACCAGTATCGGTGTTTTCACGCCGATAATTCGCAGATACTCCTCCGCCGAATAGGTAGGTACCACCACACCGTTACATTTGTTGGCGAACCGTTTCACCAGATAATGCGAAATCAGGTTGCGGAAAATAAGCCCCGGCAAGGGCACATAATGAGCATAATGCTCCAGCCGCGTATGGTAGGTATAGACCACCGGGATCCGCCGCCGCCGACCCAGCCAGAGCCCGAGCGACCCAATCCAGAACGGGTGATGAACATGAATGATATCAGGGGAAAAAGTCTTTAGCTGTCTACCGGCGCGAGGTGAAAAGATATTCGCCAGCGGAAAATTCCCACGGTTGCCGAAGGTGTAAAGACGAGGCAGACGAACAACACCTGGCTCATCTTCAGATGCCGTCTTCTCGCTTTGCGGATAGTGCGGCACAAAGGTCAGCACCTTGTCGCCAAGCTGCTGCAGTCCCCGTCGCAGGCGCTCAACAGAAACCGAAACCCCGGACACAAACGGAAAGTAGTTGTTGGTAAACATGCCTACTTTGAGTGATCGGTTCACAAAGGGCGCGGGATCAATATCAAAATCACGGTAGTAGTCTTTATCTTCCATCAATAACCGGTGCAGCTTGATCGCCACCACCACCAGCAAGCTGACAATTAGCAGAAACCGCAAAAAGCTGACGTAAAAGAATGAATAAATAGTGGACCAGATGCTTTCAAGGGTCTTCAGCCAGCCTTCGGCTGCCGGATCGACACGCTGTGGTTCAACCGTTACCCCGTCATCGCTCACTGACACTTTCAGGTAGTGGTGAAAGCTGTTCTCACTGTCAACGATAAGGCCACCAGCGCCACCGGTGGTCACATAGTCAACGCCCTGAATATGTTGCCGGGCAAACAGCGTCAGGTTTGCTGAAAAAACGACATCCACGCCCTGCCGGGTAAAAAGTTCACGCAGCCGCTGGCGGGCTTGCGCATCAGCAAAATAATTGGTCTCTTCAAAAAATGGTGTGTCCGCCAAAGGCTCATGAACAGGTAACCCGATAAAAACCAGTTTATGCCGGGCGGTGGAGGCGTTGAGTTCGCGCTCCAGCCAGCTCATCTGCCATGACAATGAGGTTTTTCCAGTACCATCCAGAAACACAAAATGACTGTTTCCGGCCACAAAAGAAAAGAAGTGCGGCCCAAAGTACTGGTAAAACCGGAAATCACCGAAGTCACTGCCCTCCTGCTCGCCAAAAGTCAGCAGATAAGGCATGTTCAGATGCTCAAAGACCTCATAGATAGCCCGGTAATTTTCTTCATCACCCGAGCTCACGGCGTTGCCCGCCGATACCAGAAAAGCAAAATCACCGTTGTGCAACTGCGGGATCATTTCGTCCTGAAATACCTGCACCGAGTTTTTAATATTGCCGACCACCGCAAATTTATAATCACTTTGGCCAGCCAGATCTGCTGTTATTGCTTCAACCTGCTCTGTATGCAGATCAGCAAAATCTGCTTCGGACAGGTGCAGATAGCCCTGATGGGTAATCAATACGGCTATAAGCATCAGATTCGCGTAGTAAAATGTGCGTAAGCGGTTCATCTGTAGTCCCTGTCGTCGAACTGCCCGTACTGCAGAAAATGCAGCGCCTGATGAATGGTTTCGTCATCGAACATCATCAGTGCATGGGTGGCGCTGACTTTAATATAGTCATCCATGCCTTCAAGCGGCGTCTGCTCAACACCCACCACGCCATCATCGTTACCGGGAATTAGCCAGGAAAAAAGCGGATTAATTGAGCTCGTGCCGGCGATAATACCAAGCTCTAATTCCGTTGGACCTAGCCGGTTCGGTAACGAGCTGGCAGCGGTACCCAGTTGCGCGCCGGCCGGGCCGCCGAGCCATTTAAATAAAGCCGAGCCTTTGAGCTTATCCACCACCGGTGTGCCCTGGTTGGGTGGCGCCAGCATCACCACCCGCCCGAACGAAAAAGGCGGATCCATGGCTTCAAGTTGCCGCACGATAATGCCGCCGATTGAGTGGGTAATGAAGTCGACTTTACGTTCAGTGATACCGATACAAGCGGTGATAGCGGGCAGCACATGCTCGCTGGCAAGCGCTTCAACAGGATATTCGCGAGCCGGGTAGTCGATATTACAGACCTGATAGCCTGCGTTCTCCGCAGCCTCAGCCAGGTTATCCATCGCCGTCGCGGACCGCACTAAACCATGCAGCAATACCAGATGCTGCGGCTGCGCGCCCGACGCCAGCGGCGCGGTTACGGCCCCTAGCATCAGAGTTACTGTAAAAACAACCAGATAGCGTATTTTCATCTGAGTCCAGTTTAGTCCATTCAGGCAGTCAGAACCACTCACTTTGCATCTTAAGCCAGGTATCGTCCAGCTCGTTGAGTCGTTGCAGCTGGGTTTGCGCGCGGGGAATCTCCCAGCGGACGAAATACCGCGCGGCTTGTACCTTACCGGCAACGAACTGCTGATGCTCCGGCTGATCGGATCCACCGAATTGCGCCAGCGCTTTATCCGCCATCTCCAGCCATAGCCAGCCCACCACATAATTGCTCATAACATCTAAGAATACGGCTGAGTTCGCCAGTGCCTCGCTGACTTTACCCTTGCCTAAGGCTTCGCCCAACGTAAGTAAGGTATGCATAAAGGGTTTTAGTGCGTGCTGGTAATCAGTGACCAGCTCAGTTAATTCCTGGCGCTTACCGGCCGAGATCAAGGTTGTCTGAATCCGCTCCAGCAATAGCTTCTGCCCTTTGCCGTTATGCTGCCAGAGTTTCCGGCCAAGCAGATCCAGCGACTGGATACCGTGGGTTCCTTCATGGATGGGGTTCAGACGATTATCGCGATAGCACTGCTCCACGGGGTACTCACGGATATAGCCGGCACCGCCGAGCACCTGAATAGCCAGATCGTTGGCTTTGGGGCCATACCAGGATGGATAAGACTTAACGATAGGCGTCAACAGATCCAGCAGAATACCGGCGTCGGTACTGTCACCGCTACTGGCGTTGGTGTCAGCCCCCTGCTCACTGTCGTCGACAAGGCGGGCGGCGAGCAGGCAGAGCGCCAGCGAACCTTCAAC
The DNA here is from genome assembly GCA_964462025.1 of uncultured Pseudomonas sp. Taxonomy (GTDB): domain Bacteria; phylum Pseudomonadota; class Gammaproteobacteria; order Enterobacterales; family Alteromonadaceae; genus Pseudidiomarina. The sequence continues at coordinate 6,640 of CAYWXF010000062.1, forward strand.
CCAGGCTTTTTGTTTCAGCAGCATACGTTTCACATCGGCGTGCTCAATAATAGGTACCGGCCTGCTGCCGGGGGTCTTATCATCGGGCAGCCGGCCCTGCGGTCGCTCTCTGGCGTAAGCAAGCGACTCCAGATAGCCCCGATAGCCAATCATGGCGGCACCAAGGCCCACGCCAACCCGCGCCTCATTCATCATTTTGAACATGTACTTCAGGCCCTGGTTGCGTTCACCGACCAGAAAACCATGACAATCATCCCGCTCACCGAAGCTCAGCACGGTCGAGGTAGTACCGCGATAGCCCATCTTGTGCAGTAATCCGGCGAGCTGTACGTCGTTCGGTTCGCCCAGCGCTCCGTCGGACTGCACCCGGAACTTGGGCACGATAAAGAGGGAGATCCCTTTGACCCCGGCAGGCGCCCCTTCGATGCGCGCCAGCACCAGATGGACAATATTTTCAGTAATATCCTGATCTCCGCCTGAAATATACATTTTCTGGCCTTTTATCCGGTAGCTGCCATCCGGCTGCGCCAGCGCTTTGGTACTTAAATCACCGAGCGACGAGCCAACGTCCGGCTCCGTCATCGCCATGGTGCCGGCAAAACGACCGCTGAACATCGGCTTAAGATACAACCGTCGTTGTTGCTCGCTGCCAAACGCCTGGATCAGGTTGGCCGCGGCGCTGGTTAAGAAAGGATAGGCCGCAGTAGCGGGGTTAGCGGACATAAAGAAAGTATTGCAGGCCATATTGATCAGCGCCGGCAATTGCATACCGCCGTCGCTCTCAGCATGCCGGGCGGCCAGCAGCCCCGACTCAGCGTATTTCTGCCAGGCAACTTTTACTTCATCAATGGTGGTTACCCGCTCGCCGTCAAACTGTGGTTCGCTGGCGTCCGCTTTGGCGTTATGCGGCAAAAAGTGCTTTTCGGCAATAGTGCGGGCCGTTGTCAGGATGCTGTCAAAGGTCTCGCGGTCATAGTCCTGATATTCAGCGTACCGGGTTAACTGCTCTGCGGCGAACACATCATAAAGCAAGAATTCAAGGTCCTGCTGGGACACCAGACGAGACATAGCTACTCCTGAAGAAAGAAAATAAGAATGTGTTTATCGCACAAACCCCGTTCAGGATAAAGAGCCACGGCTTTCGGATATAGGAAGTCTGACTATACTTAAAGCAATCAGCTCATTCTGACAGCGCAAGGAGATCGATCGGATGTCGAAACAAGCGACTTTATATCGTATGGAATATTCGGGGCACATCTGCCCGTTCGGGTTGAAAGCCAAAGATCTGTTGCAACGCAAAGGCTACGAGGTGGAAGACCACACCTTCGATTCCCGCGAAGAAACCGACGCTTTTAAAGAAAAGCATAATGTAGACACCACGCCGCAGGTGTTTATTGATGGTGAACGGATTGGCGGATATGACGAACTAAGAGAACATTTTGGTCTGTCCAAAGAAGAGCCGGAAGGCACCACCTATGTGCCGGTTATTGCGATTTTCGGCGTTGCCCTGCTGATGGCGGCGGCTATTAACTGGGCCCGTTCGCAAAGCATTATTTCAACTGACACGCTGTTCACCTTCATCGCGATCAGCATGGCTATCCTGGCTATTCAGAAACTACAGGATCTGCGTTCATTTACTAATCAGTTCATTACCTATGATCTGCTATCGATGAAATACGTGCCTTATGCCTATGTTTATCCGTTCGCTGAGGCTTATGCAGGGGTTGGTATGCTGGCTGATTTCCCGGGCTGGCTGGTGGGTCCGGTCGCGCTATTTATTGGTACTATTGGTGCCGTATCGGTTGTGAAGGCCGTTTATATCGACAAGCGTGAACTGAAATGCGCCTGCGTGGGCGGCAACAGCCGGGTCCCACTAGGCGCTATCTCATTAACAGAAAATATCTTTATGATGATTGCCGGTATCTGGATGCTGTTAGCCTAGAACCCAGTCCAGACCGCCGGTTATGGCCGCGACCTGCGCCTGAATGCACTGCTCAGGCGTGGCCTTATCACTGTCCGGATAGACTTCTGTGGTAGTCACATAACGGGCGTTAGTTAGCCCCATACATAACCCCAGGTTTTTGGCCGCATAATTGATTACCCCATGCTGCGCCAGTGGCACACCAATCAACTTGCCATCATCATCCGGCTCAGCGATATGCGTTACTTTTTCTACCGAGTCGATAATGGCTTTCTGGAAGTCGGCTTCGTTACGATCGGCATCGGCGACCAGATAAAAGCCATCCGGGATATTCCAGTTGGTATTAACTGTGCCTTCCCGCGCCGCCAGGGCCGGCCGGAATTCGCTGTTGTCCGTATCGGTGGTTTCGTGCAGATCAATATGCACCAGTACTTTGCCTTCCAGCGATTTCAGATACTCCAGCAGAAAACGGCATTCCCGCGCCGGGCTGTTCTCCACAAATGACCGGTTCGGGTCAATGGCCAGCGGGTTCCAGCGGTTAATGGTTTCATAGCCCCAGGGGCTGATACAGGGGGCGACGATAACATTGGCAACCTTGGCATAATCCAACGCCCGGGTTTCGAGAAAGCGCAGTGCACCATGCACGCCGCTGGTTTCATAGCCGTGTACGCCGCCTGTCACTAATACCACCGGTTTACTGGCATCCCAGTCGCGGGTTTTAACCAGATACAACGGGTAGGTGTTGGCTTCATAAGGCAAGGTACCATAGCGCTCAACGTCAAAATCCTGCTCCAGGGTATCGATTTTATCCACCACGTCGTCAGTATAAGAGCGTTTAACGCTTTGCTGCGCCAGCCATTGGGCTTTTTCTTCTGATCCCCAGGGCTTACCAGGGGTACCAATTTCGTATGCTTTTCTTGCGGTCATGTTCTGCACCTTACTGCTTGCTAAATTGAGTCCTGCACAGATAGTAACAGACTCAGCGGACTCTCGTTAAGCTGTCACGCAAATGGCGCTGCCAGAATTCGGGTGGATGTTCCATGGTGCGACGGCCGACACTAATCTCACAGACGCTGCGACCGGCCTCAATACCACGCGGCATAGGTAAAACCACAATGCCATGCTGGCGGGCATAGCCGGTGACAGCCTGAATCAGGGTGTCGGCGTCCTGATCAATATGCAGGTGAAACATCGCGGTCTGGGGTATCGGCGGGTTAACCTGCGCGCCGGCAACGCCGTCCAGCAACGGACCTAGCCGGCGGGCATAGGTAACCGCCTCATCAATACTGGCGAGATTATCTGCAAGCCCCTGTTCGGCCGCTAGAATATAAGGGTATACAGAAATCAGGTTGCCCCCGGCGCGGCGGTTCCAGATCCTGGCTTCGGAAATAAAATCCGCATCGCCCGCCAGTACCGCCCCAGCGATGCCGCCGATATCTTTATACAAGCTGACATACACTGAATCGGCGAGCGCCGCTATGTCGGCCAGGCTGCGGTTATAATACGCCGGACATTGCCATAAACGCGCACCGTCAATATGTACCGCGATGTTATGCTGGCGTGCCCAGTCCACCTGTTGCTGCAAATCATCCCACTCGGGTAACTGACCACCGATCTCGCGCATTGGCAGTTCCAGAACGACGGCCGCCAGCTTATCCGGCTGTTGTCGCTGCAGATCCCCGTAGCTCAGAACCCGGTGTTTATCACCAATTAGTTGACCTCTGAGTCCCCACAATTGCTGGTAACCATCCTGTTCATGCAATACCAGATGCGAAGTCGGATGCAGGCCTACGGTATTTTTCTGGCGCTGGTCGCTGTGAATCTTCAGCGCCAGCGGTTGCACCAGGGTACCGCTGGGCAGAAACAGCGCCGCCGGCTTACCCAGCATGGCTGCGATGCGCTGCTCAAAATCTTCGATCAGTGCGCCGCTTCCGTAAACATCGGGCTCATCGCAGCATTCCGCCCGATCAGCCAGTTGCCGTAACATCGCGGCCATAGATAGCGGCGGATGCCGCAGAATGGACCAGCGCGCCTCGCGCGCGGCATCCTGGTAGGCCTGACGAATCGCATCTGTCATACCGGCACCGCCGGACGGTTGCGCCGCCAGTGAATCAGCACCGGCACCCAGAGCACCACACAGGCACCAATCAACAGCAATTTATGGTCCATTGGCACCCCGCGTGCCAGGTTGTTAAATGCCAGTATATTCACCACCAGATGGAAGGCAGCAGTAACCGCCACCGCATGGGTTTCATCAGCCAGCTTACCAAGCAGAAAGCTACCGCCGATCAGCACCGCTAATGCCGGCAGCTGGTTGGCCCAGGTGGCGCTTTCAGCCAAAAAGCCCAAATGCCAGAGATACCAAAGTATACCTACCAACACATAACGCCGGGCCGGCGACCAGCTTTGCAGTGCGTTTTGCAAAAAACCACGCCAACCAGCTTCTTCGAACAGGCAATAAATAATAGTACCGCCGCCAAGCGCAAGCCCAAACCAGTGCGGCGATATACCCGCCTGGTTCGGCACGCCAACCAACGTAAAGATAACCGGCGGTACCAGCAGCATCAGCAGGGCATGGGGTGCCGAACTACCGGTAAATGTGACGGGCTGCCAGTACTGGCGCAGCCCCATAGTCACGATCAGCACGGCCAGAATGGGCC
>CAYWXF010000063.1:0-11079 GCA_964462025.1 uncultured Pseudomonas sp.
TCAGGAATTGTCGATCCGACCAAGCCTATGGCAGCACCCAGTTCACAATCAGGATCAGACTGAGTACGAACAGCGCAATAAAGATAATACCTATGGTGATGTAGGTAGCGGGATTTCCGCTACCGAAGTCACGTTGCCGGTTGCGCTCAGTTTGCACACCAAATAAAGCGGCAATAATACTTAAGGCAACACGGAACAGACCGGGTTTGTCCTGATTCTTTTGGGAAGAGTTCATCGGGTTAGCGGAGCTTGTTGCTGGAATAGTCCCGCTGCGCGCTGTCGCTGCTGCCGAAGAGTAATTCGAATAAATCGAGATAGTGGAACTGCGTAGAACGGCTGCCGGTAAACCAGGAACTCCAGGTCACTTCTTCGCTGGCGGTACCGCAAACCAGTTTCGCCTGTTCAGTTTCAGCATGACGCATGAGCTTGTCGCACTGTTGAGCCAGGTTTGCCGCTTCCACCTGAGACGCAGGATTACTCATTGCGCTAAGCAGCACAATTCCGCAAATTACCGCAACTGAACCGAACCGGTACGTCATGGACATTTCCTGAGTAAGACCTAAGTTACACCTGCATAAAGACAAGTGCTCATAATTTAACAGGAAAAGGACGCATCTGCCAAGCTCCGCGATGGTTTTTTTGACTGTTAAGTGAACGCCTGTCTGGTACACTATGGCCAATTTCAGACAGGCTTGAGGTTATCATGGCGGATTATCTGATTGCTCCTTCCATTTTGTCGGCCAATTTCGCGCGTCTTGGCGCCGAAGTTGATGCGGTGCTGGAAGCTGGCGCCGATGTGGTGCACTTTGACGTGATGGACAATCACTTTGTCCCGAATCTGACGATCGGTCCGATGGTATGTAAGGCGCTTCGTGACCATGGTGTGACCGCCCCGATAGATGTTCACCTGATGGTGCAACCGGTCGAACGCATGATCGATAGCTTCGCTGAAGCGGGTGCTTCGATTATCAGCATTCACCCGGAAGCGACCATGCATGTGGATCGTTCGCTTCAGCAAATCAGGGATGCTGGCTGTAAAGCCGGGCTGGTATTTAATCCGGCAACGCCACTACATCATCTGGATTATGTGCTGGATAAAGTAGATGTGATTCTGCTGATGTCAGTGAATCCTGGCTTTGGTGGCCAGAAATTTATTCCCGCCACGCTGGATAAGCTGCGGCAGGCCCGCAAGCGCATCGACGAGAGTGGTTATGACATCCGGCTGGAGATTGATGGCGGCGTAAAAACCGATAATATCGCGGAAATAGCGGAAGCCGGAGCTGATATGTTTGTCGCTGGCTCAGCGATTTTTAATGAACCCGATTATGCGAAGGTAATCGCGGCGATGCGCAGCGAGCTGGCTTCGGTAGCACATTCGAAAAAGTAGTAACAGGAAACCCCGAATCATGAGCGGTAAACCCATTGTATTAAGTGGCTGTCAGCCATCAGGACAACTGTCTATAGGTAATTATATCGGTGCCCTGCGCCAGTGGGTGGCGATGCAGGATACCCATGACTGTCGTTTTATGCTGGTCGATCTGCATGCCATTACCGTGCGTCAGGATCCGGCTAAATTACGTGAAGCAACGCTGGATGGCCTGGCGCTGTATATGGCCTGTGGCCTGGATCCGCAGCGCAGTATTATTTTCGTGCAGTCGCATGTGGCCGAGCACGCGCAACTGGCCTGGGTATTAAACTGCTACACCCAAATGGGTGAGCTGAACCGGATGACGCAGTTTAAAGATAAATCCCTGCAACACGCGGGTAATATCAACGCCGGCCTGTATACCTATCCGGCGCTGATGGCGGCCGACATTCTGCTGTATCAGGCCAATCAGGTGCCGGTGGGCAATGATCAGAAACAACATCTGGAACTAGCCCGGGATGTCGCCACGCGCTTTAACAATCTGTACGGTAATGTGTTCACCATTCCGGATCCTTTTATTCCGGAAGTAGGCGCACGGGTTATGAGCCTGCAGGATCCAACTAAAAAAATGTCCAAGTCAGATGAAAACGAAAATAACTTCATCGGCTTACTGGAAGACCCTAAGCGTATTACCAAGAAGCTCAAGCGTGCAGTAACCGACTCTGACGAGCAGGCCCGTATCTATTTTAATCCCGAAGAAAAGCCTGGTGTATCGAACCTGCTGTCGATGCTGTCAGCTGCAACCGGCAAGCCAATCGCCGAGCTGGTGCCGCAGTATGAAGATAAGCTTTATGGCCATCTGAAAACCGATACCGCCGAGGCGGTGGTGGCGATGCTGGAACCTGTTCAGCAGCGTTATCAGGATTACCGTAATAACATGGATTACCTGAACCAGGTGATGGCATCCGGCGCCGAACGGGCCAGTGCTCATGCTGCGCAAACCTTAGCTAAGGTCTATGATGTAATAGGGTTCGTTCCGCGCCCTTAAATTCATCTTTCGCAGGCAGGTGGTGTAAATGACAGCTTCGGTGTCTAACAGCTATCAGTATCCGGATCAGGTTGCTGATGCGATTATTCAGCAGGTTGGCAAAACCATTGTACTGGGCTTGCCACTGGGGTTGGGAAAAGCCAACCACATCGCCAATGCGCTGCTGCACCGGGCGCTGAATGATTCCAGTATTCAACTGAAGATTGTTACCGCATTGAGTCTGGAGGCGCCCCGGCCGGGCAGTGAACTAGCACGTCGATTTTTTGAGCCTGCCCGCGAACGCCTGTTCGGCAATTACCCTGATCTCGATTATATCCGGCTGATTCGCGAACAGCGGCTGCCGGATAATATTCAGGTTAGTGAATTCTTCTTTATGGCCGGCCAGTGGTCAACTAACGCCGTTGCCCAGCAAAGTTATATTCCGGTGAATTACAGTCATGCACTAGGCCTGTTACTGGATCAGGGCGTGAACGTGGTGGCCCAGATCCTGGCCCGCGAGGGCGATGACTTCAGCCTGAGTTGTAATCCCGACATTACCGCCGACCTGTTGAGATTACGCCGGCAGGGCAAGCTGAAATTCCTACTGGCAGGCCAGTACAACAGCGAACTGCCTTTTATGGGTGGTGACGCGCAGATTGGTGCCGATCAGGTGGATGTGCTGCTGGACAGCGAAGAAACCGATTTTGAACTCTTTTCGATTCCCAAGCGACCGGTCAGCTTTCAGGATCAGGCAATTGGCCTGCATGCCGCGCGGTTGGTACGCGATGGCGGCAGCCTGCAGATTGGCATCGGCTCGATTGGGGATGCCATTGCCCATAGCCTGATCATACGGCATAAACAAAATCGCGATTTCCGGCGCCTGCTGGCGGACATGACGAGCGGGCAGCCGGCACCAGACGATGCCGAAGATACGCCCTTTGCCATTGGGCTTTATGGTATCAGCGAAATGTTTGTCGATGGCTTTTTGCATCTGGCGGAGCATGGCATCCTGAAACGCGAAGTTGATGGCGCTATTCTGCATGGTGGATTTTTTGCGGACTGCCGCGCATTTTACCGGCGGCTGCGCGAAATGAGCAGCGCTGAGCGGGCCCGCTTCGTCATGAAGCCGGTGAGCTTTACCAATCACCTGTACGGGCAGGAGCAAGAGAAACGGCAGGCGCGCGCGAAAGCGTCATTTATTAATAATGCCATGATGGCAACGCTGCGTGGCGCTATTATTTCTGACGGATTAGCTGACGGAAGGGTGATCAGCGGCGTCGGTGGCCAGCATGACTTTGTTGATCAGGCGTTTGCCCTGGATGATGCCCGTTGCATTATTACTGTTAACGCCACCCGCACCGAAACAGGCAAGGAACGTTCGAATATCGTCTGGAGCTATGGCCATCAGACCATCCCCTGGCATCTGCGCGATATCGTTATCACCGAATATGGCGTCGCTAAGTTGCGCGGTAAAACCGAATCCGAAGCCATTAAAGCCATGCTTACTATCAGTGATTCGCGCTTTCAGGACGAGCTGCTGGAGCAGGCGAAGCAGGCCGGGAAAGTAGAAAAATCCTGGAAGATCCCGTCCGCCTGGCGCGACAATACGCCCGAGCGTCTGCATACCCAGCTATACCGTGCGCGGCAAGAAGGTCTGTTGCCGAAGTTTCCGCTTGGCACTGATTTTACTGAAACCGAGCAGCGACTGCTGGAGCCGCTGGAGCTGTTAAAAAACCGCAGTCATTCAAAGTGGGCGCTCGCAAAAATGGTGCTGTCCGGATTATTGGCGGGAGCTCCTGAGCCCCAGCACCAGGCTTGCCTGGAGCGCATGCAGTTAGACAGTCCCAATGGCTTAAAAGAACGCTTATACCAGAAGCTGCTGCTGGCAGCACTGGCTGAAACCCGCGTATGACAGGGCGTTTAGCATGTTGCTGATGGTGGATAACTACGATTCGTTTACGCACAATGTGGTGCGCTACTTTCGTGAGCTGGGCGCCGATATTCAGGTAACCCGCAACGATGCGCTGACCCTCAGCGCGATTCGCGAACTGCCGTTAACCGGACTGGTGATTTCTCCAGGCCCCTGCACGCCCGATGACGCTGGTATTTCACTGGAGCTGATCAAAGCCTTCGCCGGCAAGCTGCCAATACTGGGCGTCTGCCTTGGCCATCAGGCGATCGGCCAGGTATTTGGTGCTAAAGTGGTGCGCGCCCGGCGGGTGATGCATGGCAAAACGTCACCGCTGCAGCATGACAATAATGGCTTGTTCCGCGGCTTGCCCATGCCATTTACCGTGGCCCGCTATCACTCCCTGTTGCTGGATCCGGCAAGCATGCCGCCCGAACTCATCGTTGATGCCTGGACCGAAGATGCTGAAGGTAACCGGGAGATTATGGCGATTCGCCACGCTTCGCTACCGCTCTGGGGCGTGCAGTATCATCCGGAAGCCGTACAGACCGAACAGGGCCATGCGGTACTGAAAAACTTTTACCGTTACACGCTTTCGTCGCAGTAGTTATTCGTCGCCACGCGGTTAATCCGCATACTTATGCAGCGCCCCTGCAAGCTTAGCTAAATGCTTGTCAGCCCTTAGTTTTTCTGCGCGATCGCGCAGACAGAGATGCTTTTTTCTGCAATAATATGGCCATCAAAATAGTCGTAGTAAATAGCGAACAAGGGGAATTTATGTCAACGTCCAAATCAGCACATCAATCAGTCAGTCGCGCCATGTTCGACGACGTTATGGTACCTAATTACAATCCGGCCAGTATGATTCCGGTTCGCGGTGAAGGGTCCCGGGTCTGGGATCAGGCCGACACCGAGTATGTCGATTTCGCCGGTGGTATCGCGGTGAACTGTCTTGGCCATTGTCATCCCGCCATGGTTAACGCGCTGACCGAACAGGGCAATAAACTCTGGCACCTGAGCAACGTATTTACCAATGAGCCGGCTATCCGGCTGGCAAAAAAGCTGACGGACGCGACCTTCGCCGAGCGCGTTTACTTTGCTAACTCAGGGGCTGAAGCCAATGAAGCAGCACTGAAGCTGGCGCGCCGCTGGGCATTGGATAATCACGGTGAACAGAAACAGCAAATTATTGCTTTCACCAAAGGCTTCCACGGCCGCACTTTCTTTACCGTGACCGTTGGTGGTCAGCCTGCTTATTCAGAAGGTTTCGGACCTAAGCCAGGCGGTATTGAACATGTTGCCTATAACGATCTTGAAGCGCTCGACAAGTTAATGTCAGAGAAAACCTGCGCGGTGATGATGGAACCCCTGCAAGGTGAAGGCGGTATTATCAGCCCGGATCAGGAGTTCGTTAAAGGCGTACGTAAGCTGTGTGATAAGCACCATGCCTTGCTGATTTTTGATGAAGTTCAGACGGGTTTTGGCCGTACCGGTAGCCTCTATGCTTATGAACAACTGGGCGTAACCCCGGATATCCTGACCACTGCCAAGGCACTTGGCGGCGGTTTCCCGATCGGCGCTATGCTGACTACCGCGACTATAGCCTCGCACCTGAAGCCCGGCACCCATGGTAGTACCTATGGCGGCAACCCACTGGCCTGTGCGGTGGCTGAAGCCGTGTTTGATGTGGTAAATACCGAAGAAGTCTTAAGTGGCGTGAAACAGCGCGAGTCGCTGTTTAAAAAACTGCTGAACGATATCAACGACCGCCACAATGTATTTAAGGATGTTCGTGGTCAGGGGCTCTTGCTTGGGGCCGAACTGAACGATACCTGGGCCGGTAAAGCACGGGACTTTCTGAACGCCGGCGCTGATGAAGGCGTGATGGTGTTAATTGCAGGCCCCAACGTGGTCCGCTTCGCGCCATCGTTGATTATTCCTGAGCAAGACATTATTGAAGGTCTGGCCCGCTTTGAACGTGCGGTAGCGAAACTGGCGGGTTAATCCGGCGGAGATAATTTATGTTAGTGGTTCGTCCTATTACGCCCCAGGATTATCAGGCGTTGTACACCTGCGCGGTAGAATCCGGTCATGGCTTTACGTCACTGCCGGTTGACGAAGATCTGCTGCAACGGCGCATTGCCCGGGCGCAGGAAGCCTTCGCCAGCGAGCAGGTTACTGAGCCCGGTGAAGAAGGCTATCTGTTTGTTATGGAAGATACTGAAACGGGCGAGATCGTCGGTTGTAGCGGTATTGAAGCAACAGTCGGTTTGTCCGATGCGTTTTACCATTACCGGTTAGGTAAGGAAATCCATCACTCGAAACAACTGGGTGTTTATAACGCATTGGAAACCCTGACGCTGTGTAACGATTACACGGGCGTGAGTGAACTTTGTACGTTGTTTCTGCGCGAGCCTTTCCGCAAGAATATGAACGGCCGGGTGCTATCCCGTTTCCGCATGTTATTTATGGCGGAATTCAAGGAGCGGTTCAGCCAGTACGCCATTGCTGAGATGCGCGGTGTTTCCAACGAGGACGGTGAGTCGCCGTTCTGGCGCTGGCTGCAGCAGCATTTCTTTTCGATGGACTTCACCGATGCGGACTATCTGACAGGGATTGGCGAGAAAACCTTTATTGCCGAACTGATGCCGCGCCAACCGATTTACGTAAAACTATTAGATGCTGAGGCCCAGGCTGTGGTTGGCAAAGTGCACCAAAGTACCCGTCCGGCCTTAGGTATGCTTGAAAACGAAGGCTTCCGCTTTCGTGGCTATGTCGATATTTTTGATGCGGGCCCGACAGTTGAAGCAGAAGTAACTAATATTAAGAGCGTCCGCGAGAGTAAGCGCTTACCAGTAGCCATTGACAAGGTCACAGAAGGGCCGGTCTATATTGTCTGCAATACGCGGGTGGCTGACTTCCGGGCACTGCAGACCCGGGTTAAAGTGACCGCCGAAGCCGTCACCATTGACGCTGACAGCGCTGCCGCGCTGCGGGTGCAACCTGGTGATCAGGTCCGCATTGTCTCACTGACAGGAGAACATTCATGACAGCAAAGAATTTATTTATTAACGGGATCTGGACTGAAGGCCAAGGCGACCAGTTTAGTTCGGTGGATCCAGCCCGTAATGAAACCATCTGGAGCGGCAAAGCTGCCATTGATACCCAGGTTGAGCAAGCGGTTATCGCTGCCCGTGGCGCTTTTGTTGACTGGGCCGATAAAGCGTTTGATGAACGCCTGGCCATTTGTAAAAAGTATGCCGAACTGCTGGAAGAGAACAAAAAAGAGCTGGGTCTGATCATCGCGCGCGAAACCGGCAAACCGCTATGGGAAAGCCTGACAGAAGTTGGCGCCATGATTGGCAAGGTCGCTATTTCTGAGCGCGCTTACCATGAGCGTACCGGCACCGTTGAAAACCCGATGCCTTCAGGTAAGGCTTTTGTCCGCCATAAGCCGCATGGCGTGGTGGCGGTATTTGGCCCTTATAACTTCCCGGGGCATTTGCCCAATGGCCACATCGTGCCATCACTGCTGGCCGGTAATACCGTGATCTTCAAACCCAGCGAGATGACGCCTTACGTGGCGGAATACTGCGTTAAGCTCTGGGAAAAAGCTGGTTTGCCAGCAGGGGTGCTTAATCTGGTTCAGGGCCTGGTCGATACCGGCAAATCCTTGTCGGCGCACCCGCAGATCGACGGCCTCTTCTTTACCGGGTCATCAGGTACCGGACACATCCTGCATAAGCAGTTTGCCGGCCGGCCGGATAAGATTCTGGCACTGGAAATGGGCGGAAATAACCCGCTGCTTGTTAAAGACGTCGCTGATGTGGATGCCGCGGTACACGATATCGTGCAGTCCGCGTTTATCAGTTCGGGTCAGCGCTGTACCTGTGCCCGGAGGCTGTTCCTGGAGAAAAGCGACAATGGTGACGCGATCCTGGAGCGGTTGCTGGAAGTGGCTGAAAACATTCAGGTTGACGACTATGAGGCTGATCCACAGCCCTTTATGGGCTCGATGATCTCTGCCAAGGCCGCCAGCGATATGGTCAGCGTACAGCATGAACTCAGCGACGCCGGTGCCACCGTATTATTGCGCATGGTACAGAAAGACCACAATCTGGGCTTTGTATCGCCAGGGATTCTGGATGTTACCAACGTAGACGAAATGCCTGACGTGGAGCACTTCGGTCCACTGCTGAAGGTTTATCGGTACACGGATTTCGACGAGGCGATCAAAGAAGCAAATAACACCGAATTCGGGCTGTCGGCTGGTATTCTTTGTGATGATGAGGACACCTACCGGTACTTCTTCAAGCGCATTCGCGCCGGTATCGTCAATTGGAATAAACCCATTACCGGTGCCAGCAGCGCAGCGCCGTTCGGCGGTATAGGTGCCAGTGGCAACCATCGCCCCAGCGCCTACTACGCAGCTGACTATTGCGCTTACCCGGTCGCCTCGGTGGAAGCCGATAAAGTGGCTCTGCCTGAGAAGCTATCGCCGGGCCTTAAGTTTTAAGCTCACTGAGCACGAGGACAAAACATGACCAAGCCTGCCACTATGAGTGCCCGCGTTGACTGGACGCAGGGCCTGCAATTTACCGCCACCAGTGGCTCTGGCCACCAGGTGCTTACCGACGGAGATAAAAAGACGGCGGCCAGCCCGATGGAGCTGGTATTAGTTGCTGCCGGCGGCTGTTCATCGGTGGATGTAGTGATGATCCTGGAAAAAGCGCGGCAGGATGTAACCGCCTGCCGCTGTGAAGTCACAGGTACCCGTGCCGATGGCGTGCCGGCGGTATTCACTGATATCCATCTGCACTTTGTGGTAACTGGCAACAGTGTCGCTGAGGCGCATGTTGAACGGGCGGTGCGATTATCGGCCGAGAAGTACTGTTCGGTGGCGAAGATGCTGGATGCCGCTGTGGTCATGACCCACAGCTACAGCATTGAGCCTGCCTGAGCCGGCATCGATGAACTATCGCCACAGCTATCATGCGGGTAACTTCGCCGATGTACTTAAGCATTCGCTGCAATTAATTTGTCTGGATTACCTGCGCCAGAAAGACAAGCCCTTCTGGGTGCTTGATACGCATGCCGGCGTGGGTATGTATGACTTGCAGGGCGAGCAGGCGAGCAAAACTGCGGAGTGGGAGCAGGGTATCGCCCGGCTGCTAGCCGCTGACAAGCCGCCGGCAGCGCTCAACAGCTACCTTGATAGTGTCCGCAGTCTGAATCCTGATGGCGAATTACGCTGGTATCCGGGCTCGCCCTGGTTGAGCGCCCGGCAACTGCGTTCGCAGGATTCACTGGTACTCTGTGAATTACACCCTGAAGATGGCCGCTCGCTGGAGCAAAATGTGCGCCGTGATTTCCGCGCTGCCGGCTCAGTCAAAGTGATGACGGAAACCGATGGTTATGGCGCTGTCAAAGCGCTGCTGCCACCGCCGGCAAAACGCGGACTGGTACTCATTGATCCGCCGTTTGAACAGCGCGATGAATTCATTCAGGCAAGTACTGCGCTTGGCCAGGGTCTGCAACGCTGGGCGAACGGCACCTACGCCGTCTGGTATCCGATCAAGGATCCGCTCAGTGTCGGGGTGTTTCATAAGCATGCGACGCGGCTGGCCGGGGCTGATAAGGTGCTGGCGGTGGATTTAATGATCCGGGCGCCGCACGATCGGACCAAGCTAAACGGCTGTGGTATGTTTTTTATCAACCCGCCTTATGGACTGCTGCAGCAACTGACCGAAGTAATGGAGTTTCTGACCCCGTTACTGGCGCAGGGCGAAGGCGCTGAATGGCGCGCAACCTGGCCGGCTTAGCGACTAAGTGGGTCGATGTGTCCGCCCCGGCGCTTCTTCTCAATAATTTCCTCGATAAGCGGCGCCAGAATCAGCTCCATCGCGAATACCATTTTTCCGCCGGGAACGACTAAGGTATTCATCCGCGACATGAAAGCGCCATCGATCATCTGCAGATAGTAAGGGAAGTCGACATTCTTGATGCCGCGGAACCGGATCACGACAAAGCTCTCATCCAGCGAGGGAATGTCTTTCGCGCTGAACGGGTTTGAGGTATCTACGGTGGGCACGCGCTGAAAGTTAATATGGGTACGGGAGAACTGCGGCACAATGTGGTGAATGTAATCCTCCATACTGCGTACAATGCTCTGGGTGACCGCCTCGCGCGAATGGCCGCGCTCTGAGGTATCTCTTAGTAACTTCTGGATCCACTCCAGGTTAACGATAGGCACCATGCCGATCAGCAGATCAACGTACTGGGCCACATCATACTCCTTACCGCTGACCCCGCCATGCAGCCCTTCATAAAACAGGACATCCGTCTTCTCTGGCAGCGGTTCCCACGGCGTGAAGGTACCGGGCATCTGATTGTAGGGTACGGCATCGTCGAAACTATGCAGATAGCGGCGGATCTGACCATTGCCGCTTTCGCTGTATTCGCGGAACAGCGATTCCAGCCGGGCAAAGTCATTAGCTTCAGGGCCAAAATAACTGATGTGGCGGCCCTGCTCCTGAGCCTTGCGGATCGCCAGGTCCATTTCAGGCCTGGAGTAGCGATGGAAGCTATCCCCTTCAGCAAAAGCAGCGTTGATATCCTGGGTACGGAAAATATGCCGTAAGGCCTGGCTGGTGGTGGTTGTGCCGGCACCCGATGAGCCAGTCACTGCAATAATAGGGTGTTCTACCGACATATGCCCTCCGCAAAGTTGAATGAATGTTATACGGGGTCAACTGCGGCGGGTCAAGTTCAGCGCGG
>CAYWXF010000064.1:0-10815 GCA_964462025.1 uncultured Pseudomonas sp.
AGAAAGCCGAGCAACTGGACATGGATAAACTGCCGCCGGAACTGCAGCGCTCAGTGGCTGAGCTGAAAGCTGCCGCGGCGCAGGTGCAACGCCCCTACCAAAAAAAACCTGAAGACAAACCCAATGAGTGATTCACCGCTGCTCGATCATCTGCTGGAATTGCGTAGCCGGCTGCTGCGCAGCCTGATCGCTGTGTTGCTGGTATTTGCGGTGCTGGCATTTTTTGCTGATGAACTGTATCAGCTTATCGCCGCGCCACTGCTGGCGAGTCTGCCAATCGGCGGCACCATGATTGCCACCGATGTTGCCACGCCGTTTTTCACGCCGTTCAAGTTGGCACTGGTGGTGGCTATCGCGCTGGCGATTCCGTTTTTGTTGTGGCAGTTGTGGTCGTTTATCGCCCCCGGTCTGTATCGTAAAGAGAAGCGCCTGGTGGTGCCCTTGCTGGTGTCCAGTACGCTGTTGTTTTATGGTGGGGTGGCGTTTGCCTATCTGGTGGTATTGCCGCTGGCGCTGAATTTTCTGGCCGGTGCCGCACCAGAAGGTGTCACCGTGGCAACCGATATTGCCCGCTATCTGGATTTTGTACTGGCGATTTTTCTGGCATTTGGGATTGCCTTTGAAACCCCGGTCGCTATTATCTTATTGTGTTGGAGTGGCGTGACTAGCGTGCAGTCGTTGCGTAAAAAGCGGCCTTATGTCATTGTCGGTGCCTTCGTGGTAGGGATGATACTGACGCCCCCGGATGTGATCTCCCAGACGCTGTTGGCCATTCCGATGTGGCTGTTGTTTGAACTTGGTCTGGTAATCGCTGGTCTATATCAGGGCTCGGAAAAAAAACCGGAACACCAACCCGGAAAACAGTAATCTAAATTAGGAAAGATTAGTCATGCTAAAACGTGTATGGATCGGCAGTGTGATATGCAGTACTGCGGTCGTTGCGCTCTTCAGTCACCCGGTGACGGCGCAGTCGGTGTCCGATGAGCAGATGGCTGCTTGTGCGCAGATTGAGAACCCGCTGCAGCGGCTTGTCTGTTTTGACGAACTGGCAGCCAATGGCGACTACCAGCCGCAGCAATCTGCCAGTAATAATAATAACTCCCGTGCCGATGATTTTGGTAAAGAGCACCTGAAAGACGACAATGCCGACGGACCGGATAAGCGCTATGTTGAAATAGTGAAGAAAACCAAAGACCCCTATGGTCGCTGGATTCTGCAGCTGGAGAACGGTCAGCGCTGGCAGCAAACCGACAGCACCACCTATCAGCTGCCGGAAAATGCCGACTATTATATTGAACGGGGCATCCTCAACAGCTTCTACCTGGGCCGCACTGACCTTAACGGTCGGATTAAAGTGAAACGTATCAACTGATAAGGGCCGCTATGCCTTGGTTTGACTGTGGGGTAAATCTTACCAGTTCACGATTTGCGGATGGGGTCGATCAGGTGATCGCCCGCGCTGAGGCAGCCGGTGTAACCCGGCTGCTGGTGATTGGTACTAACCTCGAGCACAGTCGCGCCGCCATCGAACTCTGTGAACAGTTTCCCGATCAGCTGGCGGCTACCGTTGGTATCCACCCCCATGATGCGGCCGCGGTACCGGCTGATTACCTTGATCAGCTTGCTGAACTGGCTGGTCACCCGGCAGTGGTGGCCATTGGTGAATGCGGGCTGGATTTTAACCGCAATTTTTCGCCACCGGATAAGCAGCGCCAGGTGTTTCAGGCACAGCTGGATTTAGCCGCAAAAGTAGGCAAGCCGGTTTACCTGCACGAGCGCGATGCATTGGAAGATCAACTAAACATACTCAAAAACTATCAGCATACGATCCCACAGATGCTGGCTCATTGCTTCACCGGTGGCCGGGAGGCCCTTGCTGCCTATCTGGAGCTGGGCTGTTTTATTGGTATCACCGGTTGGGTCTGTGACGAGCGTCGTGGTGAGGAACTACGCGCCGCAGTGCCGCTTATTCCGGCCGACAAACTGGTGCTGGAAACCGACGCGCCGTTTTTAATCCCGCGCACCCTGAAGCCCCGTCCGTCCATGAACGAACCCTGCTGGCTGCCGGAGATAGCCGAGGTTGTTGCCGGCTTGCGGCAGCAGTCGGTCGCCGAACTGGCAGAACAGACCTGGCAGGTCAGCCATGATCTCTTTGGTCGTAAGGCCTGGGGGCGCCCCTGAACCGCGCGGTTCTCGCTCTGCTGGCGTGCGGGCTACTGCTGTGGTCAGCCTGTTCTTTTGCCGCAAAGCTTGACCCCACGGTTTACTATAAGACCGATCCCACCCATCAGTTGCAGCTTGCCGATCTGATAACGCAGGATGATTGGCAGCAGTTAGCGCCGGGCCGGGAAGTGTCCTTCGGCTACACGCCTCACACCTACTGGTTTAAAGCCGAGATCCCCGCCGTGGATGCCGATCGCATCCTTTATCTGGGTTACCCGCTGCTCGACTCGGTAAATATTTTTTTCGTCCGCAACGACGAGGTTATCGATACCTATCATGTGGGTGACCGACAGCCTTTTGACAAGCGTCCGGTCGAGCACAAAAACTTTATCGTCCCGCTACCAGACCGGCAGGCCGTTGAGGTTTACCTGAAGGTGCGTACCGAAAGCTCTATGCGCTTCCCGCTTGAAATCTGGCAGCCGTTAGAGTTTATGCAAGAGCAGCAATATCTGGTGGCAGCCACGGCGCTGTATTTCGGCTTGCTGTACTGCATGGCTATCTACAACCTGTTTAGTTTTGGTGTAACCCGGGATCCGGCTTTTCTCAAGTATTCGGCCTATATTGTCAGTATCGGGCTCTTGCTTGCCGGCCTTGATGGCACCGGTTATCAGTATATCTGGTCGGAGTGGCCCTGGTTGCAGGATCGTATTGTTACCATGATTGGCAGCCTGGTGTTTCTGTTCGCCAGCATGGTGGCGGCCCAGGTATTGCAGACCAGAAAGCGCAGCCCCGGGTTGCATAAAGGACTGGTGCTGCTGCAGTTTATCTACGGTGTGATTTTTATTCTCAGCCTGATCTTATCTTATGCCGCGCTTATTCCTTTTGTACTGACGCTGTCTGTGATTGGCTGTTGTTACCTGATGATAGCGGGGGCGGTGCTGTGGCGGCGCGGTCTGACTTATGCCCGCATCTATACCCTGGCGCTGGGCAGCTTGCTGTTTGCGGTTATCTGCAACGCGCTGGGTTATCTCGGGCTGCTGGAATCGGTGTTTGTGCAGCGCTATGCCATTATGATTGCATCAGCAATTGAAATTATGCTGCTGTCGCTGGTGCTGGCGATTCGCTTCAATGAAGATCGTCGTGAACGACTAATAGCCGAGCAGCAACTTAATACCCAGCTTGAAGAAATGGTCGGACAGCGCACTGCTGAACTCGAAGCGGTGATGGGTAAGCTGCGCGAAGCCAATAGTGAGCTTGAGCAGAAGAGTAATGAGGATCGCCTGACCGGGCTTTATAACCGCGGCTATCTGGACGACGAGCTGCCGCTGGAAATTCGTCGGGCCCAGCGCAATAAGCAAAGCCTGGCTTTATTAATGATGGATATTGACCACTTTAAACCGATTAATGATGAGTATGGCCATCTGGTTGGCGACGAGATCCTTATTCAGTTAAGTGAACTGCTAAAAGGTACTTGTAAGCGGGCGGGCGATCGAATTTTTCGCTATGGCGGCGAGGAATTTGTTATCCTGATGCCTGTTACCGATGAAGCCGGTGCTAAAGAGATCGGCGAGCGGCTGGCGACGACAATCCGTGAGCATGTGTTCAGCACCGAGCAGGGCATGATGCGGATCACGGCCAGTATCGGCATTGCCGTGTATCATCCATCGGTGTATGAGGTCAGTGAAACCGAATTGCTGGCGGTAGCAGATGATGCGCTCTATCGCGCCAAACGTGCGGGACGTGATACCGTTCGCGCGGCCCGTGTGGCCACCCCTAATTTTAAGCGTACTGAGAGTTTTTAAATGCAATCAACATCTTCATTTCCGTTTCGCCGTTTACGCCGCCTGCGTCGCCATGAGTTCAGCCGGCGGCTGGTGGCCGAGAATCAGCTTACCGCGGCGGATCTGATTTATCCCCTGTTTGTGCTGCCAGGAGAACAGCAGCGCGAGCAGGTGCAGTCGATGCCTGGTGTCGAGCGGCTGTCGATTGATCTACTGGTGGATGAATGTCGGGAAATTGCCGCGCTTGGCATTCCTGCCGTGGCGCTGTTTCCGGTTACTCCTGCCGCCGATAAGTCGCTGACCGCTGAGGCGGCCTGGGACGATGATGGCCTGGCACAACGGGCAGTGCGCGCAATCAAAGCAGCTGTGCCGGAACTGGGCGTGATCACCGACGTGGCGCTGGACCCTTTTACCACCCACGGACAGGACGGCATCATTGACGACGCCGGCTATGTTCAGAACGATGTGACCGTATCCGCGCTGGTGCAGCAGGCGCTCTCGCATGCCCGCGCAGGTGCCGATGTGGTCGCCCCTTCGGATATGATGGACGGCCGCATTGGCGCCATTCGTGAAGCGCTGGAAGAACAAGGCTTCCACAATGTCCAGATCATGGCTTATTCAGCCAAGTACGCCTCGGCTTTTTACGGACCCTTCCGTGATGCGGTGGGTTCAGCCTCGAACCTCAAAGGCGGCAATAAGAAAACCTATCAGATGGATCCCGCCAATAGCGATGAGGCACTGCATGAAGTGGCGATGGATATTGAAGAAGGCGCCGACATGGTGATGGTGAAGCCTGGCATGCCCTATCTGGATATCGTCAGGCGCGTGAAAGACCAGTTTGCGGTGCCCACCTTTGCTTATCAGGTAAGCGGCGAATACGCTATGATGAAGGCCGCCATCGCTAATGGCTGGTTGAGTGAAGATGTGATTATGGAATCGTTACTGAGCTTTAAGCGGGCCGGCGCCGATGGCATTCTGACTTATTTCGCCAAGCACGCCGCACAGCAACTCAAAGCTTAACAACCGCTGGTCGCCTGTGCCCGGGTACTGGCGACCAGATTATGTAACAGACCTTCCCGCAGGGCGCCCTGGGCGCGAATAATTTCTTTAATTTCTAACATCCGCACCAGCGCGACCAGTATGGTCAGCCCGCCAATAAACATCGGCTGGCGTTCGCGGCGCACACCGAGCTGACCAAGCCGGCTGATTTTTCCCAGCGCAATGCTGCGCTGCAGTACATCCTCCAGCCAGTCGCTGTCGATGGCAGGTTTACTTTCACGTTGCAGGATATCGTACAGTGCCCGGAAGGTACCTGAAGCGCCGCAGGCGAGTTCCCATGGATGTTGCAGGAAGTCGCTGGCGTGGGGTTGCAGGAGTTCAGTTGCCGCCTGAATAGCCTTATCACAAGCCGCGGCACTGATGGTTTTATCACTGAAAAAGCGGTTATGCCAGACCACACAACCCATATCCAGGCTGCGCAGGTGGCTGGGCTCAGCGCCGGTGCCAACAATAATTTCGGTGCTGGCGCCGCCAATATCCAGCACCAGCATGCGCTGGGCTTCGGTTGCCATGGACAAAGTGGCACCCTGATAAATCAATTCGGCCTCAGTCTCACCTGAAATAATTTCAATCGGGAAACCAAGTGCCTGTTCAAAGGATTTGATGATTTGCTCGCGGTTCGCTGCTATACGGAGGGTGGCCGTGGCCACACAACGCACCCGTTGCTGCGGAATGCCGCGCAGTAGTTCGGCAAAGCTGGCAAGGCAGGCCAGGCCGCGATGAATGGCTTCATCGCTGACCTGATTATTGCTGTCGAGGCCGTCAGCGAGACGGACTTTCTGGCGCTGTCGGGAAAGGACTTGACTGCCGCCGGAGCGGGTAGGTTGGGCCAACAGCAAATGAAAGCTGTTGGACCCGAGGTCGATTGCGGCCATGCGCGACGAATGCGCCATGCGGTGCTACCTGGGGTTACCCTGGCGACCGCCACCACGACGTTGCTGACCACCGCCGCCGCCACTGCCACCGCCACCACGACGGCCACCGCGGGTGCGGCGACGGGTTGGCCGCGGCGTTTTGATATCGGTCAGCAGGGCTTCCGGGGCATATTTAGTCACCGGAATAGCGTGGCCAATATACTCTTCGATAGCGGGCAGGTTATAGACGTACTCCTCGCAGGCCAGGTTAATGGCTTTACCACTGGCACCAGCGCGGCCGGTACGGCCAATGCGGTGTACGTAGTCTTCGAAGTCGTCTGGCAGGTCATAGTTATAAACATGGCTGACTTCAGGAATATGCAGACCGCGGGCGGCAACATCAGTGGCGACCAGAAAATCCAGGTTTCCTTCAGTAAAGTCGTCAAGAATTTTCAGGCGCTTGCGCTGAGGCACATCGCCGGTCAGCAGGCCAACCCGGTGCCCATCGGCCTCCAGCCAGTTGAACAGCTTTTCGCAGACATGCTTGGTGTTGGCGAAAATGATGGCTTTGTCCGGCCAGTCTTCTTCTATCAGGGTCAGCAGTAACTTAATTTTATCCTGCTTTGACGGATAGAAAAGTTCTTCTGAAATCCGTTCACCGGTTTTCTGCAGCGGCTCGACTTCAAGCTTGGTGGGCGAATTCATGTGATCGTAGGCTAGTTCCTGTACCCGTTGTGACAAGGTGGCAGAGAACAGCATACTCTGGCGCTCTTTGGCCGGCGGCATTTTACTGAGCATGAAGCGGATGTCTTTAATAAAGCCCAGATCGAACATGCGATCGGCTTCATCAAGCACCACCACCTCAATCTTATCCAGTGGATAAATGCCCTGCTTATAGTAATCCATCAGGCGCCCGGTGGTGCCGATGAGAATATCTACGCCTTCTTCGAGGGCCTGGCGTTGACTTTCATAACCCTCGCCCCCATAGATCACACCAATGCGCATATCGCAGTGTTTTGCTAATAATTCAGCATCATTTGCGATCTGGATGGCAAGTTCACGCGTAGGAGCCATAATAATAGCGCGAGGGTAACGTTTTTCGCCCTCGCGTGGCTTATTCAGCAGGGTGGTGAAGGTAGCTACCAGAAAGGCGAGCGTTTTGCCGGTGCCTGTCTGGGCCTGGCCCGCAACGTCTTTACCCGTCAGTGCGACAGGTAAGCTAAGCGCCTGAATAGGCGTACAGTATTCGAAACCAGCGTTTTCTAACGCGGTTAAAACCTGCGGATGCAGGTCGAGATCGGCGAACCGTGTCTCTGTCAGGTGTGTTTTACTCATGGCGTAAGCATATCAGTTTGCGCTAACATTCAAAAACAGAAATAATAGGGTTTTATTATTTCACGCGAATTCAGCAGCGGAGATTATCATGAGTGATAAAATTGTTCAGCTAAGTGATGATAGTTTTGAGGCAGATGTCCTTAATTCAGATAAACCTGTACTGGTCGATTTCTGGGCCGAGTGGTGCGGACCATGTAAAATGATTGCGCCAATTCTGGACGATATCTCGAAAGAGTACGGTGATCGCATTACTGTTGGCAAACTGAACGTCGACCATAACAATCAGACGCCACCTAAATACGGCATCCGTGGTATCCCTACTTTGTTGTTATTTAAAAACGGTGAAGTTGCCGGCACCAAAGTGGGTGCACTATCTAAGGCACAACTGGCAGAGTTTATTGACCAGCACCTGTAAGCAGTAAGTGATAAGGTGACAGGCCGGAACTTACAGGTTCCGGCTACGTTTGTCTGGCCCCGGTTTAAATAATCGATGAAAAACTGGACGTTTTAATTTTTAGGTGTTACTTTTCGTACATTGCTTTTCTTCAGGTTGCCAGCCATACGGCCGCCAGATAGTCAGACCCCAGACAAAACTTTAATCAAACCTTATTCCCATTGGCCAAATAAAAAGTCATCAGCCCCCCTATGAACTTAACAGAATTAAAAAATAAACCTGTCAACGAGCTGGTTCAGCTTGCCGAAACCATGGGCCTCGACGCCATGGCGCGTACCCGTAAACAAGATATCATTTTCGCTATTTTAAAAGCGCACGCCAAAAGCGGTGAAGATATCTATGGTGACGGTGCCTTAGAAATTTTGCAGGACGGCTTTGGCTTCCTGCGTTCAGCGGATTCGTCGTACCTGGCCGGACCGGACGATATCTATGTATCGCCCAGCCAGATCCGCCGCTTCAACTTGCGGACCGGTGACACGGTTGCCGGCAAGATACGGCCACCGAAAGAAGGTGAACGCTATTTTGCCCTCCTGAAAGTCCGCGAAGTTAACTACGATAAACCCGAAAACTCCCGTAATAAGATTCTGTTTGAAAACCTGACACCATTACATGCCGATGAGCGCATGGTGATGGAGCGGGGTAATGGTAGTACCGAAGACATTACCGCCCGGGTACTGGATTTAGCGTCGCCAATTGGTAAAGGTCAGCGTGGTCTGATCGTGGCGCCACCTAAAGCCGGTAAAACCTTATTACTGCAGAATATTGCCCAGTCGATTGCCGCGAATCACCCTGAGTGTGTACTCATGGTGCTGCTGATTGACGAGCGTCCGGAAGAAGTAACCGAAATGCATCGCCTGGTAAAAGGTGAAGTGGTTGCCTCTACCTTTGATGAGCCGGCCAGCCGCCACGTGCAGGTTGCCGAAATGGTCATCGAAAAAGCCAAGCGCCTGGTTGAGCACAAAAAAGACGTGGTTATCCTGCTTGACTCGATTACCCGTCTGGCCCGTGCCTACAACACCGTGATTCCGAGTTCAGGTAAAGTACTGACCGGTGGTGTGGACGCCAACGCACTGCACAAACCGAAACGATTCTTCGGCGCGGCCCGTAATGTGGAAGAGGGCGGCAGCCTGACCATCATTGCTACAGCGCTGATCGATACCGGCTCAAAAATGGATGAAGTTATCTACGAAGAGTTTAAAGGTACCGGTAACATGGAGCTGCACCTGAACCGTAAGATTGCAGAAAAACGCGTGTTCCCGGCGATTGATTTCAACCGCTCAGGTACCCGTCGCGAAGAATTGCTGACCACCCAGGAAGAGCTGCAGAAAATGTGGATCCTGCGTAAAATCGTGCATCCGATGGGCGAAACCGAAGCGATGGAATTCCTTATCGATAAGCTGCAAATGACCAAGACCAACGAAGAGTTCTTTGAGTCAATGAAGCGGCAGAAAGGCTAATTGTGATGCGGGCGCTGCGACTCAGTTTCATTAGTGTCGTTGTCGCCCTGAGCGCGCAGGCTGGCGTAAGTGCCAGCGCGGCCGAAACCCAAACCACCATTCAAGCCTATGCGGCTGGTTATAAAGCCGCATTTACCTGCAGTGCAACCTTCAATGCCGGCAAGACCATGGCCCAGATTAATGAGCAGGAACTGACCGGCATTTACCCGCTGGTGCAGGACCTGGTTACTGACCTGCCGGTATTTATTGATCCTGAACTGCGCATGGTGCAGGTGGCTTATGACGATCTGCCTCCCCGTACCGCCGTCTGGCGGCCGCAACTGGGCTGTGTGCAACTGCCTGTTGGTGCCACTGCCGACGTGGTCGGTGCGCTACCGCGCCTGGCTGATCCGCAGCCCGCTCCGGCCGCGGATAGCGGTGCTCCCTGGGTGCAACTGAACCCCATCAACAGTTCCACGGGTAACGACTTACTGGATACTGCCATCAGCGGAGCCTTCACTGATTATTATGGCGCTGGTGCCCGCACCACCGCGGTACTGATTGCTACGCCTGAGCAGATTATTGCCGAGCAGTACCTGGAGGGTTTTACCCCGGAGACCTCACAGCGGACCTGGTCGGTGGCGAAAAGTATCGGTGCCAGCGTGATTGGTGTGGCAGTACAACAGGGTCTCATCAAGGTCGACGAACCGGCGGGGCTTGCCAACTGGTCGCATCCGGCTGATCCGCGCGGTCAGATTACCCTCGAACACCTGCTGCACATGGCCTCGGGTCTGGACAGTAATGTCGCCGGCAACCGTACCGACCGGGTTTACCTTGGTGGTGGTCTGGTCAGCGACACGGCCACGCAAACAGCACTGGAAGTGCCCCCGGGTACACGCTGGAAGTATGCTAATAACGATACGTTGCTGGCGCTGCGAACCCTGCGTGAGCGCTTTACCGATATCAACGATTACCTGGCTTTCCCGTTTAAGCACCTGCTTAACAAGATCGGTATGCAGCATACCTTTCTGGAAACCGACTGGCAGGGTGATTTCATTCTGTCCTCGCAGGTGTGGACCACCTCACGGGATCTTGCCCGCCTGGGTATCCTGCACCTGCAGAATGGCCGCTGGAATGATGAGCAAATTTTGCCGGACGACTGGCTGAGTTATATCAGCACGCCGGCACCGGCGCAGCCCGCAGAACAATCCTCAGGTGGCAATGCGATTCCCGGCTATGGCGCGCAGTGGTGGTTGTTTAATGAGCGCTTTCCTGAACTTCCTGAGGATACCATTGCTGCACGCGGTAACCGCGGTCAGTATCTGTTTGTGATCCCTTCAGAAAACCTGGTGATTGTGCGCCGTGGCAATGATCTGGCTGGCGAACCACCCTTCCGTGAGCATGAGTTTGCCCGCGATGTGCTGCGGGCGCTCAAATCAGGCAAATTAGTTACCAACTAGATCAGTCTTTACTGCGTAGCGCGAGCTCAAACAGTAGCGGGAAGTGATCGGAACCAAATCCCTTTAACCGCTTTATCTCCACCAGCATAAAATGCTCACTGTGAAAGATGTGATCCAGGGGCCAGCGCAACAGCGGAAAGCGCGCATGGTAGGTACTATAGATACCCCGGCCCAGGCGCGGATCCAGTAGCTTGCTCTCGCGCAGAAACTGCCGCGTGGTATGCGACCAGGCCACATCGTTGAGGTCGCCGGTAACGATTACCGGACCACTTT
>CAYWXF010000065.1:0-2790 GCA_964462025.1 uncultured Pseudomonas sp.
GCCAGCTGTTTATGGCGCAGTTTTTAGCGGTGCGGCACTTTATGCCCGATGAACTCAAAGCTCGCGCTCACCTGTTCCCGGTTGGCGTGGACGACCTGCCCGAACTTAAAGCCTTTGATACCGTATTCAGCATGGGGGTGCTCTATCACCGCCGCTCACCCATAGATTTTCTGACTCAGCTACGCGCCCAGCTTAAGCCCGGCGGCCAGCTGGTACTCGAAACCCTGGTTATCGAAGGCGATGCGCAGCAGGTACTGGTACCTGGCCAGACCTACGCCAAAATGCGGAATGTCTGGTTTATTCCCAGTACCGCCGCCTTGCTGCACTGGCTGGATCGCTGTGGTTTCAGCAGCGCCGTGGTGGTTGATGAATCGGTCACGGACCTCAGCGAACAGCGCGCCACCGACTGGATGACCGGCCAGTCACTGGCCGACTTTCTCGACCCTGATGATCGTAGTAAAACCATCGAGGGCTACCCGGCGCCGCTACGCGCCGTCATTATTGCGAAAGGCTAAGCCCATGAGCGCGATTTATCGTCCTAAAACCACCCTGGAGCAATGGCGCATCCTGCAGGCGGTGGTTGACCATGGTGGCTACGCCCATGCCGCCGCGGCGCTTAACAAAAGCCAATCGTCACTGAATCATGCGGTGGCCAAGCTGCAGGATCAGCTGGGCGTCGAGATGCTGACGGTAATAGGTCGCAAAGCCCATTTAACGCCCATCGGAGAAGTCATGCTGCGCCGCTCGCGGCAGCTGACCACCCTGGTCACCGAACTCGAGCAACTGGCGGATAACCTGAACAAGGGCTGGGAGCCGCAAATCCGGCTGGCCCTGGAAATGTCATTTGACCGGCAGCAAATCGTGCCGGCGCTCACTGAATTTCAGCTGCACAGCCGGGGCAGCCGCCTGATCATTGAAGACACCGTACTCACCGGTTCAGTCGAACACATCCTCGAGCAGACTGCCGACATCGTCATCACCCATCAGCTACCCAAGGGCGTGGTTGGTGAGCCCATTGCCAATTACCGCTTTGATCTGGTGGTCAGCGCTGACCACCCCCTGGCCCGCGAGCCCCAGCCGGTCAGCCCGGATCTCCTCAGCCAGCACCTGCAGATTGTCATCCGTGACACCGCGCGTAAGCCAGTGGAAGCGGAAGGCTGGCTGAAAGCCGAACAGCGCTGGACAGTAACCAACTTTGCCGAGGCCCTGCGGCTGGTACAGGCCGGTATTGGCTTTTGCTGGCTGCCGGCCTTTGCGACCAAACAAGCGCCCGGTATCCGCCGCGTCGAAGTCAGCGGCAGCTCGCACCGCGCCGGCGCCCTTTATTTAGTATTGCCCAAAAACGAAACAACCGGGCCTTGTGCCCGGTTGTTATACGATTTACTGCGTCAGCATCTGACTATGACAGATCCTGCTGTGACAGGTCCTGAAGCCAGGCTTTAAGCGGCTCTGCCAGTTGCGGATGCCGTAGCGCGTGCTCAATGAAAGCCTGGGTATAGCCCAGTTTATTACCGCAATCATGACTGCGCCCTTTCATATAGTAGGCATTCACCTGTTGTTCCTTGAGCAGCATCGCCATGGCGTCGGTCAGCTGAATTTCGTTGCCCGCGCCCACCGGCGTTTGCTCCAGCATCGCCCACAGGCTGGCCGGGAATACGTAACGCCCGACTACCGCTAAATCAGAAGGCGCTGAATCAACCGGCGGCTTTTCAACCAGTTGGCTGATGGCCGTCTGCTCTCCGGGCTTGAGTTCTACCCCGTCCAGGTCAGCGATGCCATACTGATTCACCAGCTCATGGGGGACCTTCTCCACCATTACCTGAGCGGCACCGGTTTCATTAAAGTTGCGGACCATTTCGGCCAGGTTATCGCGGCGCAGATCGCAGCTGACCGAATCCACCAGCACATCGGGCAACACCACCGCAAAAGGCTGATCACCAATCAACGGTCGCGCGCAGAGTACGGCGTGGCCCAGGCCTTTAGGTACGCCCTGGCGCACTGACATAATAGTCACGCCTTCCGGACACAGACCCTGCACTTCGGTCAGCAGCTGTTGCTTACTGCGGTGCTCCAGCGTGGCTTCCAGCTCAAAGTTGGTATCAAAATGATCTTCGATAGCACCCTTAGTGGAATGGTTAACCAGAATAATGTCTGTCAGGCCGGCCGCGGCGCACTCTTCCACAATGAACTGGATCAGTGGCCGGTCAACCAGTGGCAGCATTTCTTTCGGTATCGCCTTGGTACCAGGCAGCATGCGGGTCCCCAGACCCGCAACCGGTATCACAACTTTCTTAACCATCAACAACAATCCTTATTTTTTAGCTTTATCACCGATACCTTCGTGTTCGGCAACGGCCTCGAGCTCCTGCTCAATACCTTCGACAGTGGTTTCAGGCTCAGTCCGCTCAGCGCCATGCATCCAGCGCACCAGCATGCCGGAAATCAACCACAGCACGATGGCGAAAATCAGCAGGCCAACGGCCACCCCGCCAAACACCACCAGCAGCCCCGAGTACTCAGCCTGCAGGCCGATAGCGGCGGCAATATTTTGTGAGAAAGTAAAGGTTTCAGCGTTCTCTGAGAATGCACCCACCATACCAGCGAGCTTGCTGGCAATAGCCGGCATCAGGAACCAGATACCCATCACCAGTGACGCCAGGCGCAGCGGTGCCAGCTTGGTCATCAGTGACAAACCGACCGGAGAAATACAAAGTTCACCCAGGGTATGGAACAGGTAAGCCAGTACCAGCCAGATCATATTGGCTTTACCGGTGGCCTGAATTTCATACA
>CAYWXF010000065.1:2890-10623 GCA_964462025.1 uncultured Pseudomonas sp.
AACTCGATTTTGGTCAGTGGCTTTTTCACGCCCCCTGAAGCCAGCCGGTCGCGCTTGGCGCCGGGAACTTTACCGATATCGCCCAGAAAACGCTGGAAGAACAGACCCTGGGTAACAACCGCCAGCGTCATACCGATACCAGCGGCAAAATAACCCCAGCGCCAGCCGTAGTCGGGGCTTTCACCTAAGGTTGAGGTGATCAGCGGCGCGATGAAAGCGCCCAGGTTGATACCCATGTAGAAAATCGAGAACGCACTGTCGCGGCGGGCATCGCCCTGCGGATAGAGATCGCCGACAATGGTCGAAATATTCGGCTTGAACATCCCGTTACCGGCAATCAGCAGACCCAGACCAACATAGAACAGGTCAAGGCTGTGTGGCGTGGCCGCAAACAGCACGAACTGGCCGGCCGCCATCAGGATACCGCCAAGCAGAATCGATAAACGCTGACCAAGGAAATTGTCAGCTAACCAGCCACCAATCAGCGGCGTGAAGTAAACCAGTGCAGTGTAGGTACCATAAAGTGAGAGGGCATCGCCCTGACTCATACCAAAACCCGGGTTCGCTTCTTCAGTAGCAGCAACCAGAGTCAGAACCAATAAGGCCCGCATGCCGTAGTAGGAAAAACGCTCCCACATTTCCGACGTAAATAACACATACAAACCCTTGGGGTGGCCCCAAAGGGTCGAATTGGATGGCGCCTGGCTCATACAATTTCCTCGTTGAATAATAGTTATAGTTATTATCAGTAATGACGGTGAAAGGGATTTATAACGCATGAGCCGCTGCAGGCGCAAGGCTCATGCGTTATTTAGATTAAACTCTGCGTTAAAACTGGTCGTAAAAGTCTTCGTCCAGTTCTTCTTCAGCTTCGGTCGGTGGCGGATTGCCGTCGAATACTTTATCGCGCCAGCGCTGGTAATAGGCTTCCCGCACAAAGGAGTATGGATCCAGTGAGTTTTCCAGCAATTCTTCCTGTTCCTGCAGTTGCAGCCGGGTATCCAGGCCTTTGATGACGAAACGCGCCACAGATAGCGGGGTACTCAGATCATCCAGTGGAAAATACAGACCATCGACCAGGTCGCCGCCACGGTCAGTCGGCACGGTCGGCCCAAGCGCCGGCAGCATCAGGTAAGGGCCATCACCGATACCCCAGAATGCCAGGGTTTCGCCAAAACCTTCGTCACGCCGGCTCAGGCCCAGCGGTGAAGCCACGTCAAATAACCCGAACACGCCTACCGTACTGTTAATGGCGAAGCGCCAGAAGGTTACCCCGGCATCAGTGACCTTGCCCTGCAGCACATTATTGACCAGCGATGACGGCTCACTGAGGTTTTCGGCCGCGTTCAGCAATCCGGTACGCACGGGCTGCGGCAATTTGCCGTAGGTGCGTGCAGCAGGCCACAAAATGGCGTCGTCTAACTCCCGGTTAAGATCCCATAAGTCCCGGTTAGTATCCTCAAAAGGGTCCCGGGGATCGGCGTACATATCCTTATCAGGCGAGGCCGCGCAAGCAGTCAGCACCAGGGAGACGAAAACCACACCTATCATTCTCAGTTGCACAATAACCTCCTGTTATAACTCTAGTTTCAGGTCCCTGATTACCAGCTTGACCTGCTCCGTTCCGGGTTCAACAATAACCGGCTCCGCGTCCAGATCGCCGGGCGCCTGATCAATTTGCTCATCATCCGAAATCCGTGCCATCACCTGCCACTGCTGCAGACTGCTCAGCCGGTAATCATCCAGCATGGCGTCAGCATCAGAAAGCGTTACCAATACCGGGAACTCGCCCACTGGCTGCCGCACCACAGCCGCTGGCATGGGTGCGCCGTCCGGATCCCGAACATACACAAACAGCGTACCATCGGGCGGCACCTGCGCCGCTACTGACGGATGCACATCAACCATCACCTCAAGTGTCATCTGCGCGCCAGTCAGTTGCTGTTCAGCGTCAGTCAGTGCCTGCTGAATCGCCTGGTAGCGTTGATCGCCTTCGGGTAAATCCTGCAACAACAGCTGCCAGGCGCTTACCGCCTGCTCAAAATCGCCCCGCTGATAAGCCACCACGCCCAGCAGCGATAACGCATCCGGGTTCTGTGGATCATCGGACAATACCTGCGACAATAAGCGCGCGGCTTTGCCCAGATATTGCTCATCGCCGGTACTGACCAGCAACTGCGCATAACTTAACTGGGTACTGGTGCGGTCAGGATCCAGCTGATACGACTTCTCAAAGGCATCAATAGCCTGTTCCATCTGGCCCAGCGCCAGCATCACCCGGCCGTACACCAGCCAGGCCACGGCATCATCCGGTGCCCGTAATAATTTTTGCCGCAACCCCAGCGCGAAGGTTTCCAGCTCTTCCGGGGTGGTCTGGGCGGTATCATCAGATATCACCTTGCGGCCCAGCTCAGGCAATGCCTGCAAGGCTTCATCAGCCTGCCGCTGTAGGCCCCAGCTGCCGAAGGCCATGTAACCGGCAACACCCAGCGCCATCACCACCGCCGCCGGTAACCAGATGCCGCTGCGGATACGTTCATCATGAACCTGTTCAAGCTCAGCGTTTTCATGCACAAAACGCTTATCCAGTTCACGGCGGCTGCGCTGCGCTGCATCTTCACTGAGCAAGCCTTCAGCAACTTCCTGATCCAGTTCCTGTATACGTTGTTCGTATAGTTCCCGGTTCACATCCAGCCGGGTGCGTTGCCGCTCATGCTGCCGCCGGCCGGTAACCATCAGGAATATCCCGCCGGCAAGCACCACTACAGCTATCATCAGCACATTCATCCACATAGGCGGTTAATCCTGTTCCTTGTCGGTGCGGCGCAACCGCGCCAGTTGCTGTTCTTCTTCAACAGAAAGCTCGTCGTTTTCGGCCCGTGCCCGGGCCCGGACGAAGACCACCAGCAGGCCAATCACAATAATGCCGACCGGTCCCCACCATAAAATGCTGGTGCTGACCCGCCAGGGCGGCTGATAGTGGGCGAAATCGCCGTAACGCTCCACCATGTAGTTAACTACTTCCTGCTTGCTGGCCCCGTTCTGCACCATAATATAGGTGCGATCACGCAAGTCTTTGGCCAGCGGCGCGTCAGAATCCGCGATGCTCTGGTTCTGGCATTTGGGGCAGCGCAATTCGTTAATCAGTTCATGGAACAAGGCTTCTTTGCGCGGATCATTAAACTCATAAGTTTCCAGGCTGGCAGCCGTTGCCACCGACCAGCTCATCGCCAGTGAGAATACCAGTATCAGCAGCTTCAGCATTGTGGCTCTCATGGTTTTGCTCCGTCACTTGTCGCCTGATAGTCGGCCATCAGCTCATCGTAAAGTGGCTTGAGGGTGTTCGCCCATACCCGCTCATTCACGTCACCCACATGGCGATACTGAATATAACCATCAGCGTCGATCAGGAAAGTTTCCGGTGCGCCGTACACCCCCAGATCAATAGCCACCAGGCCACGCTCATCAAACAGGTTCAGCTGATAGGGGTCACCCAGGGTATTCAGCCAGTTCACTGCCTTAGCACGCGAATCATCCTTGTAATTGAGCCCGACAATATAAACGCCCTGCGCCGACAGCTGATTAAGATAATCGTGCTCAGCGCGGCAGGTCGGACACCAGGTGGCCCATACGTTCAGCAACATCGGCCGGCCCTGCAGCACCTCTTCAGTATAGACGGTGTCCGGATCGTAAATATCGGGTAACTCAAACTGCGGCACCGGCTTACCCACCAGCGCCGAACTCAGTTCAGTCGGATCGGAAAACAAGCCCCGCAGCAAAAAACCAACCAGCAACAGGAACACCAGTAGCGGCAGTGCCAGTACCACCCAGCGTAACGACTGTCTTTCGGCCATTACAATCCTCCTGCCAGCTTCGGCGTTTTGCGACGCGACGCCCGGTAACGTTTATCGGTCATCGCCAGCGCGCCACCCAGGGCCATCAGCAAGGCACCCAGCCAGATCCAGCGCACAAAGGGCTTCACATAAATACGCACCGCCCAGGCTTCGCTGCTGTCATCCAGCGGTTCACCCAGCGCCACATAGAGGTCACGGGTAAAGCCGGCATCCAGCCCGACTTCGGTCATGCTGGTGCGTTGCACGGTATAAAAACGTTTCTCGGTAACCAGCTCAGTTACCAGCCGGCCATCGCGACTCACGGTAAACTCGGCATGGTCGGCAATAAAATTCGGGCCTCTGACCTGACTCAGCGAATCAAAATGGAAGTCATAGCCTTGTACCTGCGCGGTTTCGCCCGGCGCCAGGCGCAAATCCCGTTCAATTTCATACTGGCTGACCGCGGCGATACCAATCAGGGTTACCGCAAAGCCCAGATGGCCCAGCACCATGCCCCAGTGGCTACGTCCCAGTTTCACCAAGCCGTTGATGCCCTGCCCGCGCTGCTGCACCCGCAGCCGCAGTTCGTTCACCAGTGACAGCACAATCCAGAAGCTCAACACCAGTCCCAGTACCGTCATGGCGTGGATCTGGTCCGCCAGAATGGCCGGCAGCGCCCACGCCAGTAACAGCGCCAGCACCAGCGTCAGCAATAACGAGCCAGCCAGCGGTTTAAGCTCCTGGCGGCGCCAGCGGAACAAGGGCCCCAGCCCCATCAGCAGCACAAAAGGTACAATCAGCCAGGTAAACATCTGATTAAAGAAGGGCTCACCAACTGAAATCGACCCCATGCCCAGCTCTTTGTGCACCAGCGGCAACAGCGTACCCAGCAATACCACCAGGGTGGCTGCCATCAGCAGAATATTGTTGCCCAGCAGCATGACTTCCCGCGAAGCAGTCTGATACCGCGTGTAGCTGCTGACCGCACCGGCGCGCAGCATAAAGAGTAACAGCGAGCCGCCGATCACCACCGCCAGCAAGCCAAGGATAAAGAGCCCGCGAGCCGGATCCGTGGCAAAGGCGTGCACCGATACAATCACCCCCGAGCGCACGAGGAAGGTCCCCAGCAGACTCAGGCTGAAGGCCAGAATCGCCAGAAACACCGTCCAGGCCTTAAAGGTTCCACGTTTTTCTGTTACTGCCAGTGAGTGGATTAAAGCCGTACCAACCAGCCATGGCATAAAGCTGGCGTTCTCAACCGGATCCCAGAACCACCAGCCGCCCCAGCCAAGTTCGTAATAAGCCCACCAGCTACCCAGCGCGATGCCCAGCGTCAGGAACGACCAGGCTGCTGTAGCCCACGGCCGCGACCAGCGCGCCCAGGAGGCATCCAGCTTGCCGGCCATCAGCGCAGCGATAGCAAAAGCGAAAGCGACTGAGAAGCCCACGTAGCCCATATACAGCAGCGGCGGGTGGATAATCATGCCCGGATCCTGCAATAATGGGTTGAGATCGCGGCCATCGACCGGAATCAGCGGCAACGCGCGGTCAAACGGATTAGAAACCGACAGCATAAACAGGTAGAAGCCGATGCTGATCAACCCCAGGATGGCCAGTACCCGCGCCATCATGGTCACCGGCATGCGCCGCGAAAAAAGCGCCACAGCGGCAATCCAGCCAGCCTGCATCAACATCCATAACAAGAAGGACCCTTCATGGGAGCCCCACACCGCAGTGATCCGGTAAACCAGCGGTAACTGGGTATTGGAGTTGGCCGCCACATAGGCAAGGGTAAAATCGTTCTGGATAAAGGCCCAGGTCAGGGCGATATAGGCCAGCAGGGTAAAGAAGAATTGGCCGTAGGCCAGTGGCCGGGCCAGCATCATGGCACCAACGTGTCCCCGCTGCGCGCCCCACAGCGGATATACCGCCAGCAACGCGGAAAAGGCCAGCGCCAGCGCCAGCGTAATTTGTCCGAATTCAGCTGTCATTGTTTGCCACCAGAGTTGTCACCTTCAGTGTAGGCGTCCGGGCTGTTCGGGTTCACATGCTTGATGCCTTTTATGGCTTCGGCCAGCTCCGGCGGCATGTATTCTTCGTCGTGCTTAGCCAGTACTTCGGTGGCCTGCAGCACATCAGGCTCAATCAGCGTGCCCTGCGCGACAATGCCCTGCCCCTCGCGGAATAAGTCCGGCAAAATACCGGTATAAAGCACGGTCATTTCCGGCCCGGTATCTGTCACCCGAAAGCGTACCTGCAGGGTTTGCGGATCACGGCGCACGGAATCTTCCACCACCATACCGCCAACCCGGATGCGCTGGCCAATCTGTGGCCGCGCCAGGTCTTTACCCTTACCGGTCAGCACTTCACTGGGAGTATAAAACAAGTCTATATTCTGGTTCAGGGCATAGAGAATCAAACTCACTGCCACAGCCACACCGGCTATGAGTGAAATCACCCAGGTCAGACGTTTTTTACGGCGAGGGATCATCAGCGACTACGCTCCTGCTGTTTACGACGGGCCAGCCGTTGCTGGCGTTGCTGTTGTTGCTTGCTCTGCTGTTGCAGACTACGACGGGTCAGTATGCCGTGTACCATAAGGGCTGCCAGCGCCGCCAGCGAAACGCCAAACGACAACCAGACATAAAATCCGTACCCACCCATACTAATTACTTCAGTCCAGCTTGAAAAGGCCATTAGCTTAACTCCTGCTGTGCCCAGTCGCGGTGCAATTCCTGCCGCAAAATCTCATTGCGCAGCCGCTGACAGATAAAGGCCGCGGTCATCAGCGCAAAACCCAGCAGACAAATCAGTAACGGAATCAACATGCTGGTGGCCATCGACGGCTTTTCAAATTTGGTAATCGTAGCGCCCTGGTGCAGGGTATTCCACCAGTACACCGAGTAATGAATAATGGGCACGTTGACCATCCCCACCAGCGCCAGGATTCCCGCCGCTTTGGCGCCGGTACGGCTGTCGCTGAACGCGTGATAAAGCGCAATCACACCCAGATACAAAAATAGCAGAATCAGCTCGGACGTCAGCCGGGCGTCCCATTCCCACCAGGTGCCCCACATGGGTTTACCCCACACGGCGCCGGTAAATAAAGCGATAAAGGTGAGTACCGCACCCACCGGCGCGATGGCCGCAATGGCCCACTCCGCGGTGCGGATTTGCCACACCAGCGCAATCAGCGCGGCAATCGCCATGCCGGTATAGGTGCCCATGGAGAAAATGGCCGCCGGCACATGGATATAAATGATCCGGTAGCTGTCACCCTGCTGGTAGTCGGGCGGTGCGTAAAACAGCCCCCAGATCAGCCCCACTGTCAGCGTCAGCAGCGCGCTGCCGGTTAACCATGGTAGCCAGCGGCCTAACAGCCGGTACGTTGCTTCGCCCTTTGCATAGGGATGTAACCATCGCCACATATCAGTTCACACTCACTCGTATCGCACCCGCTACCGCCAGCGGCGCCAGCGTCAGGGTTAACACCATCAGTCCGGCTAATAATACCACCTGACCCACTACAGGGGCACCCACCAGTGCGCCCTCCACTGCCGCCGCCGCAAAAATCAGCAGCGGAATAAATAAGGGGAGCAGTAACAGGCTCAGTAACGCGCCACCGCGCCCTAAACTAACCGTCAGCGCCGCGCCGATAGCGGTCAGCGCACTCAGAATCGGCGTACCCAGCAACAGGGTAAGCAGCAGCGTGCTCCAGCCCTGTACAGGTAATTTAAGTAATAAGGCCGTCAGCGGTGCCAGGATCACCAGTGGCAGGCCACTGAGCAGCCAGTGAATGGCAATTTTTGCCAGCGCCAGGGCCGGCAGCGGCACCGGTAACAGAATCATCTGCTCCAGGCTGCCATCCAGATAATCATCCCGGAACAACCGCTCTGAGCC
>CAYWXF010000066.1:0-10614 GCA_964462025.1 uncultured Pseudomonas sp.
TACCCACATCAGGATTAACGAATTAGTTTTGTTTTACCAAGTTGGAGATGAATTATGGGTAAAATTATAGGAATTGACTTAGGTACCACCAACTCATGTGTTGCGGTATTAGATGGCGGCAAGGCCCGCGTAATTGAAAATGCTGAAGGCGACCGTACTACGCCGTCAGTGGTTGCTTACACCGACGATGGTGAAACCTTAGTAGGACAGCCGGCGAAGCGCCAGGCAGTCACCAACCCCAATAAAACTTTATTCGCGATCAAGCGACTGATTGGTCGTCGCTTTAAAGATGAAGAAGTGCAGCGCGATATCGGCATCATGCCGTACAAAATCGTCGAAGCTGAAAACGGCGACGCCTGGGTTGAAATTAATGGTGACCGTAAAGCGCCACCACAGATTTCTGCGGAAATTCTGAAGAAAATGAAGAAAACCGCGGAAGATTTCCTCGGTGAGAAAGTGACTGAAGCCGTGATCACAGTGCCTGCATACTTTAGCGACGCTCAGCGTCAGGCAACCAAAGACGCTGGTCGTATCGCTGGTTTGGAGGTAAAACGTATCATCAACGAGCCGACTGCGGCAGCGTTGGCCTATGGCATGGACAAGAAAAAAGGCGATAACGTTATTGCCGTTTATGACTTAGGTGGCGGTACTTTCGATATTTCAATTATTGAAATCGACGAAGTGGAAGGTGAGCACACCTTCGAAGTACTGGCGACAAACGGCGACACCCACCTAGGTGGTGAAGATTTCGATAACCGTCTGATTAATTATCTGGTTGAGCAGTTCAATAAAGATCAGGGTATCGATCTGCGTAAAGATCCACTGGCAATGCAGCGCCTGAAAGAAGCCGCTGAAAAAGCCAAGATCGAACTGTCATCTGCTCAGCAGACTGAAGTAAACCTGCCGTATATCACTGCAGACAATACCGGTCCTAAGCACCTGGCAATTAAAGTAACCCGGGCGAAGCTGGAATCACTGGTTGAAGACCTGATTGAGAAAACCCTGGCCCCGGTTAAGCAGGCGCTGAAAGATGCTGACTTGTCAGTGGGCGATATCCAGGACGTGATCATGGTCGGTGGTCAGACACGTATGCCGAAAGTACAGGCTGCGGTAACTGACTTCTTCGGCAAAGAGCCGCGTCGTGATGTGAACCCGGATGAAGCGGTAGCTGTGGGTGCGGCGGTACAGGCCGGCGTACTGCAGGGCGATGTGAAAGACGTACTGCTGCTTGACGTAACCCCGCTGTCGCTGGGTATTGAGACCATGGGTGGCGTGATGACTAAGCTCATCGACAAGAACACCACGATCCCGACCAAGCAGTCACAAACCTTCTCAACCGCGGATGACAACCAGTCTGCGGTTACGATTCACGCGTTGCAGGGTGAGCGTAAACAAGCCAGCGAGAATAAATCGCTGGGTCAGTTTAACCTGGAAGGTATTCGTCCGGCGCCGCGTGGCGTGCCGCAAATCGAAGTCACTTTTGATATTGATGCTGACGGTATTCTGCATGTGTCTGCGAAAGACAAAGATACCGGTAAAGAGCAGAAGATCACCATTAAGGCGTCTTCTGGTCTGGATGAAGATGAAGTTGAAAAAATGGTTCGCGATGCCGAAGCCCATGCTGAGGAAGATCGTAAGTTCGAAGAGATGGTGCAGGTGCGCAACCAGGCAGACGGCCTGATTCACGCCACCCGTAAGCAGCTTGCTGAAGTTGGTGACAACCTTGAGGCCAGCGACAAAGAAAGCATCGAATCAGCGATTAGCGATCTGGAAGGCGCGATCAAGTCGAATGACAAAGACGAGATCGAAGCC
Source organism: uncultured Pseudomonas sp. (assembly GCA_964462025.1). Taxonomy (GTDB): domain Bacteria; phylum Pseudomonadota; class Gammaproteobacteria; order Enterobacterales; family Alteromonadaceae; genus Pseudidiomarina. The sequence continues at coordinate 1,813 of CAYWXF010000066.1, forward strand.
AAACAGCAGGCGTTGATTGAAGCGTCCGGCAAACTCATGGAAGCAGCCCAGCAACAGGCCCAACAGCAATCTGAAAGCGGTGATGCCGCTGGCGGTAAGAAAGAAGGCGACGATGTTGTTGATGCTGAGTTTGAAGAAGTAAAAGACGAAGACAAAAAATAAGCGCACGCCCACCGGGTGTCGATAGTCAAAACGCACGGGGGTTGCCAGCAGGTGGCCTCCGTGTGTTTGTGTAAAGGGATAGCGGAAGACTCATAATTATGTCGAAACCAGATTTATATGAAGTGCTTGGTGTCAGCAAAGATGCCAGCGAACGCGACATCAAAAAGGCCTATAAACGGCTGGCGATGAAATATCATCCTGACCGGACCAAAGGCGATAAAGAGCTTGAACAGAAGTTTCGTGAGGTCAAGCAGGCTTATGAAGTGCTGATGGACCCACAGAAACGATCAGCTTATGACCAATATGGCCATGCGGCCTTTGATCAGGCTCAGGGCGGTTTTGGCGGCGGCGCCGGTGGTGCTGATTTCGCCGATATTTTTGGTGATGTGTTCGGTGACATTTTTGGCGGTGCCGGTGGCCGGCGCGGGCCGCAGCAGGCGCAGCGCGGTGCTGATCTGCGCTACAATCTTGAGTTGTCACTCGAGGAAGCCGTGCGGGGCAAGGAAGTTGAGCTGAAAATACCCAAGCTCAGCACCTGTGAAGACTGTGATGGCGCAGGTTCACGCAAGGGCAGCACGCCGGAAACCTGTAAGCATTGTCACGGTTCAGGGCAAATTCAGATGCGCCAGGGCTTCTTTGCAGTGCAACAGCCGTGTCCGCATTGTCGTGGCCGCGGTAAGGTCATTAAAGATCCATGCCGCACCTGTCACGGTGAAGGGCGCGTGGAGCGTACTAAAACCCTTTCAGTAAAAATCCCGGCAGGCGTGGATACCGGGGATCGGATCCGCCTGAGCGGTGAAGGCGAAGCCGGCGAAATGGGCGCACCGTCAGGAGACCTCTATGTGCAGGTGCATGTGCGTGAGCATCGGATTTTCGCTCGTGACGGCAATAATCTATACTGCGAAGTACCGTTGAGTTTCACTCATGCTGCAATAGGTGGCGAAATTGAAGTGCCGACACTTGAAGGTAAAGTGAAACTAAAAGTACCGGCCGAGACTCAAACAGGTAAGTTGTTCCGTTTGCGGAACAAAGGTGTGCGTTCAGTTCGTACTGGTGCGGTAGGTGATTTGATCTGCAAGGTGGTTATCGAGACACCGGTCAACTTGTCAGAGCGTCAGCGGGATCTGTTACGTGAACTGGATGAATCCATGGGCACAGGTGATGAAGCAGCGCGGTATCGCCCGAAAGAGAAAGGTTTCTTCGACGGGGTACGCAAGTTTTTTGACGATTTGCGCGGCTAACGACACGGAATGCTCTTACAAGCACAGGGGTAAGGCATATGCGAATTTGGCAAAAGGTTACGATTAGCTTAATTGGGGCCGCGGTAATAGTGGCGTGTAGTCAGTCACCCACGGGACGCAGTGCGCTTCGCTTATTCTCCGGTAGCGAAATGGATCAACTGGGTGCACGGACCTACGAGGAAATTAAGAAAGAAGAAAAGATCAGTACCGACAGTCGTAAAATCGCTTATGTACAGTGCGTAACCGATGATCTGGTGGCATCGTTACCGGCTCCTTATAGCGGCAAGCGCTGGGAAGTCACCTTGTTCGCCAACGATCAAGTCAACGCCTTCGCGCTACCGGGTGAAAAAATTGGTGTCTATGAAGGCTTGCTGGATGTGGCTAAAACCCGTGATCAGCTGGCGGCGGTTATCGGCCACGAAATTGGCCACGTCATTGCTGAACATGGCAATGAGCGGATGTCGAGTCAGACAGCCGCGGGGATTGGCATGCAACTGGGTGGTATCCTTGCTGCCAGTGAACTGGACCAGGAGACTGCAGGCCTGGCAATGGCCGTATTAGGTGCCGGTGTGCAGATAGGTATTTTGCTACCTTATTCACGCAGCCATGAAAGTGAAGCGGACCAGCTTGGCGTCGATTACATGGCCAAAGCCGGTTACGATCCATCTGCGGCAGCGAAATTGTGGCGCAACATGGCGGCCTCGAAAGGCGCACAACCGCCGGAGTTTTTGTCTACTCACCCATCCCCACAGTCGCGTATTCAGGCGCTTCAGCGTTATGAATCACAGGCCATGCCAGTTTACCGACAGGCTATTGCCAGTAAGGGTCAGCCGGACTGTCAACGCCCGTCATCCTGATTGGTTATAAGTCAGAAGCAAAGAATCTAAGTCACAGCGCCCACTTTAGTTAAAGTGGGCGTTTTATTTTGGCCGATAAGGTGACTGCGGATGTTTCAGGCTTGGTTTGCAATTCCGTTCTGGCAGCGGGTACTGGGTGGTTTCGTGCTGGGCGTAGTGATCGGGGTACTGGATCCTGATGTTGCGCAGGCGTTACGCCCGCTCGGCACCCTGTTTATCAATGCGCTGAAGATGCTGGTGGCTCCGCTGATTTTCTGTGCCATCGTCAGCGCCATCCTGCAATTGCGGGGCGACTCCGGAGTAGGTGTACTGGGCGCTAAAACCGTCGGCCTGTTTCTGCTGACCGCAGTTATTGCCAGCGGCATTGGCCTGGCCGTTGGCAGCCTGCTGGATATAGCCCCAACCAGCAATCTCACAGCCAGTGCCGATTATGTGCCGAAACAGGTACCCGGGGTAGTGGATGTGTTCCTCAACTTCATTCCGACCAACCCTTTTGCCGCCTTAACCCAGGGCAACGTAATGCAGATCGTGTTATTCGCCGCGCTGGTCGGCATCGCGATCAATCAGGTTGGTGATGCCGCTAAACCGCTTGGTGATACTCTGAAGGCCGGTGCTCAGGTGATGTACCGCATCACCAAACTGGTGCTGGAACTCACCCCGTTCGGCGTGTTTGGCCTGATGGCCTGGGTGGTTGGTCATTATGGCCTTGCTAGCCTGTGGCCGCTGGCGGCATTTATTGGCGCGATTTATCTGGCTTGTCTTATTCATATTGTGGTGGTTTACGGTAGCCTGGTGCGCTGGGGCGCGGGTATTTCACCCTGGTTCTTTTTTAAATCCGTATTTGCCGCGCAGCTGGTTGCCTTTACTACCTGTAGTAGCTTCGGCACCTTACCGGTGGCCCATCAGACAGTGACCGAGAAGCTGGGCGTGTCAAAGAAATATGCCGGCTTTGTGCTGCCGTTGGGCGCAACCATCAACATGGATGGCTGCGGTGGTATTTATCCGGCCATTGCGGCGATATTTATTGCCCAGCTTTACGGCATTCCGCTCGAGTGGATGGACTATCTGCTGATTACCCTGACCGCCACGCTGGCGTCGGTAGGCACGGCCGGCGTGCCGGGAACTGCGATGGTCATGCTGACAGTGACGCTGAATGTGGTAGGCTTACCTCTGGAAGGCATTGCCTTTATCGCGGCTATCGACCGGATCATCGATATGATCCGCACCGCCACCAATGTCACCGGTGACATGGCGGTGGCGGTGGTATTGGGCCGCGACCCGGCCGCATCGGAGGATGTGGTAAGAGACAACAGGTTAAGCGACAACGAACAGCGAGTGAGCTTATGATCAAAATCGGAGTGATTGGCGCTTCCGGGCGCATGGGGCAAAGCCTGTTAATGGCAGCAGAAGCACACCCGCAGATGGAACCGGCTGCGGCACTGGTCAGTATCGATTCAGTGCGGCTGGGTCAACCTACCAGTGGCGGCTTAACTTTTATGCATACGGATGATCTGATCGCCGATCAGGTCGATGTACTGATAGACTTTTCATTGCCCGAGGCGCTGGTTGCCAACCTGGCAGCGGCGCAGCGCCTGGGCGTGCCGATTGTGGTCTGCACAACCGGGCTGACATCAGCGCAACAGCAGTTAATGGAGCAGGCTGCGACTGAGATACCCGTACTTTACGCTGCGAATACCAGTGTCGGCGTGACCCTGTTGCAGCAACTGGTGCAGTTGGCCAGTTTCGCGCTGCCCGAGGCCGATATTGAGATTATTGAAGCGCACCATCAGCACAAACGGGATGCGCCTTCGGGAACGGCGCTGGCGCTTGGTGAAAGCGCAGCGGCCGGGCGTAAGCAGGAGCTGGCTGATGTGACTGCGGGTATCCGCGGTGATGGTAAGCGCCGGCCGGGGAGCATAGGTTTTGCCAGTATCCGGGCGGCGGATATTGTCGGTGAACATTGCGTGTTGCTGGCGCAGACTGGTGAACGGCTGGAACTAAGCCATAAGGTCAGTGACCGCAGCGTATTTGCTGCCGGCGCATTACAGGCAGCCCGCTGGCTGGCGGAGCAGCCGCCCGGACGGTACCGGATGGCCGATATGCTGGATTTGAAGCAGGCCCTGAAGGATATTCTGTAGCCTGCAGCAAGGCTAAATTCGGGTAGACGGAAGCACTGATTTTCGCTACACTAGGACCAATTTGCCGGGATATTTTTCAGGCAAGCGAAAACGCGCACTCCAGAGGCTTAGGCCTTACGCTGGTGCAAGGTAATCAACGGGGAAGTCATTTAAATGATTCACCCGTTTTTTTATGTACGGAGGTTAACCTTGAGTATTCTAGCGAGCCATGCAGCAAGTAGGGCGATACTCGTTCTTGCTGATGGTACTGTTTTTCACGGCACAGCGATCGGTGCCGGCGGTGCAGCAGTTGGTGAAGTTGTTTTTAATACCGCAATGACCGGTTATCAGGAAATTCTTACCGACCCCTCCTACGCTGAACAGATCGTCACTCTCACCTATCCCCACATTGGCAATTACGGCACCACTCATGAAGACGACGAATCCAACCGGGTTTGGGCGAAAGGCCTGATCATCCGGGATATGTCGCTGAAGGCCAGTAATTTCCGGAGTGAGCAGTCGCTTACCGATTATCTGCGGCAGCGCAATGTAGTAGGTATAGCGGATATCGACACCCGTAGGTTAACCCGGCATCTGCGTGAACATGGCGCCCAGAACGGCTGTATTATGGCCGGCAATGTCGATGGTGAGCTGGATGTTGATAAAGCGCTGCAGCTGGCACGTGATTGTCCGAGTCTGAAAGGGCTGGATTTAGCCAAAGAAGTCAGCATTCGCCACCCTTGTGAGTGGACCGCCACCAGCTGGAAACTGGGCGAAGGTTTCAGCGACGTGAAAGATCCTAAGTTTCACGTAGTGGCATACGATTACGGCTTTAAGCGCAATATTATGCGCATGCTGGCCGACCGCGGCTGCCGGATCACCATAGTCCCGGCGCAAATGCCAGCCAGCGAAGTGTTGGCTATGAAGCCGGATGGGGTTTTCCTGTCGAACGGCCCTGGCGATCCCGAGCCTTGTGACTACGCTATTAAGGCCACTCAGGAAATTATCGCGGCCAAAATTCCGGTATTCGGCATTTGTCTTGGCCATCAGCTGCTCGCTTTAGCCAGCGGCGGTAAAACAGAAAAAATGAAATTTGGCCATCATGGCGCCAACCATCCGGTACTGGATGTGGATAGTGGCCGCGTTATGATCACCTCGCAGAACCACGGTTTCGCGGTTGAAGAAAGCAGTTTGCCCGGCAACCTGCGTATTACCCACAAGTCGCTGTTTGACGGCACCTTGCAGGGTATTCACCGCACTGATGCTGCTGCCTTTAGTTTTCAGGGGCATCCGGAAGCAAGTCCGGGGCCGAATGATGCAGCGCCGTTGTTCGATCATTTTATTGAATTAATGAGCCAGTAACACTATGCCAAAACGTACAGATATAAAAAGTATCCTTATCATTGGCGCTGGTCCGATTGTTATTGGCCAGGCCTGCGAATTCGACTATTCCGGTGCCCAGGCATGTAAAGCGCTGCGGGAAGAGGGCTACCGGGTTATTCTGGTGAACTCCAACCCGGCAACCATCATGACCGATCCGGAGATGGCTGATGTCACCTACATTGAGCCCATTCACTGGGAAGTTGTCGCCAAGATCATTGAAATCGAGCGTCCTGATGCCGTGTTACCTACTATGGGTGGCCAGACTGCGCTGAACTGTGCGCTGGAACTTGATAAACACGGCGTACTGGAAAAATTTGGCGTGGAAATGATTGGCGCCAATGCTGATGCCATCGACAAAGCAGAAGACCGTGACCGGTTTGATAAGGCCATGAAAGCTATTGGCCTGGCAACCCCGAACGCTGAAGTGGCCCATAGTATGACTGAAGCTTTTGAGATTCAGGAACGACTGGGTTTTCCGTGTATTATCCGGCCGTCGTTCACCATGGGCGGTAGTGGCGGTGGGATTGCCTATAACCGCGACGAGTTTGAAGAAATCTGCCGCCGTGGCATGGACTTATCGCCAACCAAAGAATTGCTGATTGACGAATCGCTGATTGGCAGGAAAGAATACGAAATCGAAGTGGTGCGGGATAAAAACGATAACTGCATCATCGTATGTGCTATTGAAAACTTTGATGCCATGGGTATTCACACCGGCGACTCGATTACTGTGGCACCGGCCCAGACCCTGAGTGATAAAGAATATCAGCTGATGCGTGATGCGGCGATGGCCGTACTGCGGGAAATTGGCGTTGAAACCGGTGGCTCAAACGTACAGTTCGGCATCGATCCGGATACCGGCCGCATGGTCATCATCGAGATGAACCCGCGGGTATCGCGTTCTTCCGCACTGGCTTCGAAGGCGACCGGTTTCCCGATCGCTAAAGTTGCCGCCAAACTGGCGGTGGGTTACACCCTGGATGAACTTGAAAATGAGATCACCGGCGGGGCAACGCCAGCATCGTTTGAACCATCGCTGGATTACGTGGTTACTAAAATCCCACGCTTTAACTTTGAAAAATTTGCTGGCTGTAATGACCGCCTGACGACGCAGATGAAGTCGGTGGGTGAGGTTATGGCGATTGGTCGTAATCAGCAGGAATCCATGCAAAAAGCCCTGCGCGGCCTTGAAATTGGCGCCTCTGGTTTTGATCCTATGGTTGATCTGGCCGACCCGGCAGCACGCGACAAAATCATTCGTGAACTGAAAGAGCCGGGCGCCGAGCGCATTTTCTATATCGCTGACGCCTTCCGTATGCATATGACGGTGCGCGAAGTATTTGAACTGACCCGCATTGATGAGTGGTACCTTATCCAGATCGAGGAGATTGTGCTGCTGGAAGCAGAAATCCGCAAGCTGGGCCTTGATGGCCTGAGCGAGCGCGTGATGCGGCAGCTGAAACGTAAAGGCTTCGCTGATCAGCGTATTGCCGACCTGCTCGAGGTTGAGGAATCCGCGGTTCGCAAGTTGCGCCATGAGCAGAAAATACACCCGGTGTATAAGCGCGTTGATACCTGTGCCGGCGAATTCCGCTCGGATACCGCTTACATGTACTCGACCTATGACGAGGAATGTGAAGCAAACCCAACGGATAACAAGAAAATCATGGTTATCGGTGGCGGACCTAACCGGATCGGCCAGGGTATCGAGTTTGACTATTGCTGCGTACACGCCGCACTGGCGCTGCGTGAAGATGGCTATGAAACCATCATGGTCAACTGTAACCCGGAAACGGTTTCGACCGACTACGACACCTCAGATCGCCTCTATTTCGAGCCGATTACGCTTGAAGATGTGCTGGAAATTGTCCGGGTTGAGAAGCCGCAGGGTGTGATTGTTCAGTACGGTGGCCAGACGCCGCTGAAACTGGCGCGCGAGCTGGAAGCGAACGGTGTTCCAATTATCGGCACCTCGCCGGATGCCATTGACCGTTCTGAGGACCGCGAGCGGTTCCAGGATGCGGTCCGTCGTCTGGGACTGATGCAGCCGGAAAACGCCACTGTAACCAAGGTCGACGATGCGCTGCGTGAAGCCGAACGCATTGGCTATCCGCTGGTGGTTCGTCCGTCGTATGTACTGGGCGGGCGGGCGATGGAAATCGTCTATGATGAAAAAGATTTACTGCGCTATCTGACCGATGCGGTAAAAGTATCCAACAAAGCTCCGGTACTGCTGGATCGCTTCCTGGATAACGCCATTGAGGTGGATGTGGATGCCATCTGCGACGGTACCGATGTACTGATTGGCGGCATCATGCAGCATATTGAGCAGGCTGGTGTGCACTCAGGCGATTCGGCCTGTTCGCTACCGCCATACTCGCTGAGTCCTGAGATCCAGGATGAGTTGCGTGACCAGATGAAAAAGCTGGCATTTGAGCTGGGCGTAAATGGTCTGATGAACGCTCAGTTTGCGATAAAAGAAAAAGATGTTTACCTGATTGAGGTGAACCCTCGGGCTGCCCGGACAGTACCATTTGTTTCCAAAGCCACGGGACTGCCGCTGGCGAAGATTGCCGCGCGGGTGATGGTTGGCCAGAGCCTGGCGGAACAGGGATATACCAAGGAAGTGATTCCGCCGTATTACTCGGTCAAAGAAGTGGTTATCCCGTTTGCCAAGTTCCAGGGCGTGGATCCAATCCGCGGGCCTGAGATGCGCTCAACCGGTGAGGTTATGGGCGTTGGTGAAACCTTTGAAGAAGCCTACGCCAAAGCCAACCTGGGCGCTGGCGAAGCTCTGGCGAAAGCCGGGAAAGCGCTGCTTTCAGTGCGTGATGGCGATAAAGACCGCTTGTTTGATTTAGCCCGCGGTCTGATCGGTTTAGGCTTCACCCTGGAGGCCACTCGCGGTACCGCTAAATTGCTGAAGGATGAAGGTTTCAGCTGTACTGTGGTGAATAAGCTGCAGGAAGGCCGGCCAAATATTGTTGATGCAATTAAAAACGGCGAGTACAGTTACATTATTAATACTGTTGAAGGGCGCCG
>CAYWXF010000067.1:0-7652 GCA_964462025.1 uncultured Pseudomonas sp.
ACATGGCATCCCAGGGCGGCATGACGATATCCGATGTGACCTCGGAAATTGAGCGGTATATCGTCTGGCCTGGTCAGGCGACTTCGTACAAGATTGGCATGCTGAAATTTGTTGAGCTGCGTGAAAAAGCGCGCGCCGAACTGGGCGATAAGTTTGACCTGCGTGACTTCCATGATGTGGTGCTGACCAGCGGTGGTATGCCACTGGATGTACTGGAGCGGTTAATTGATGATTACATCGCTGACAGGCAAGCAGGTTAACCGGCTTTGAGCAGTAAACTGGCACGGTCAGGCGTTGTCGTCAGCGCCATGACCTTTATTTCGCGGGTGCTGGGCCTGGCCCGCGACGTGGTCATCGCTAACCTGATGGGTGCCGGTGCGGCTGCCGACGTGTTTTTCTTTGCCAATAAGATCCCCAACTTTTTACGCCGCCTGTTCGCCGAGGGCGCTTTTGCGCAGGCTTTTGTGCCGGTGCTCACCGAATATAAACAGGGCCATCCGCTGGATGTGCAGCGGCTGCTGATTGCCCGGGTGTCGGGCACTTTAGGCACCATAATCACCGTGGTGACCCTGCTTGGCGTGATCCTGTCGCCGGTGGTGGCGGCGCTGTTTGGCATGGGCTGGTTTCTGGACTGGTATCACGACGGGCCGCAGGGCCATAAGTATGTGCTGGCCTCAGACCTGCTGCGCATTACCTTTCCGTATCTCTGGTTTGTCACTTTTGCGGCGCTGGCCGGGGCTATCTTAAATACCCTGGGTAAGTTTGCCGTGGCAGCCTTTACGCCGGTGTTCCTGAACGTTGCTATTATCGCCGCCGCGATCTGGCTGGCACCGCATTTTGAGCAACCGGAATATGCGCTGGCCTGGGGCGTGTTCTTCGGTGGCTTGCTGCAGTTTTTATTCCAGCTGCCATTTATCCGCCGCGCCGGCATGCTGACCAGGCCGCAGTGGGGCTGGCGTGATCCCGGGGTAACCAAAATCCGCAAGCTGATGATTCCGGCATTGTTCGGGGTGTCGGTGAGCCAGATCAACCTGCTGCTGGATACCTTCATCGCCAGCTTCTTAATGAGCGGCTCGATCAGCTGGCTGTATTATTCCGACCGGCTGCTGGAGTTTCCGCTGGGCTTATTTGGTATCGCCATCGCCACGGTGATTCTGCCGGCGCTGTCGAGCCGCCATGTGGATAAATCATCGGATGATTTCAGCCGCACCCTCGACTGGGGTATTCGTACCGTGATTCTGCTGGGGCTGCCGGCGATGACCGGTTTGCTGATACTGGCCGAGCCGATGCTGATGGTGCTCTTTATGCGCGGCGAGTTTACTCCGGAAGATGCCCGGCTGGCTTCCTACAGCCTTTATGCCTACGGTAGCGGGCTGCTGAGCTTTATGCTGGTGAAGGTGCTGGCCACCGGCTTTTATTCGCGTCAGGACACCAGCCGTCCGGTGCGCTACGGCATTATTGCCATGGTATCGAACATGGTGCTGAACCTGGTGTTTGCGATTCCCTTTGGTTATGTTGGCCTGGCTATCGCGACTTCGATGTCGGCGGCGATTAACGCCGGCTTGCTGGGCTATAACCTGTGGCGCGACGGGGTGCTCAAGCGCTATCCGGGCACCTTAACCTACATCGCTAAAGTGGTGGCTGGTTGTGTGGCTATTATTGCCACGGTCTGGTACCTAAGCCCTGAGCGTGACTGGTGGCTGGGGGCAGACACCTGGCATCGCATCGGAGAGTTAGCCCTGCTGATTGGTGCCGGCGCCGGTGCCTACGGGCTGACGCTGCTGGTGCTGCGCATCCGCGTTACTGCTCGTACAACTGTTCGTACAAAGTAAGGCCTGTTATAATCTGCGGCTTAGCAAAAGCGACACAACGAGATCTGACTCCCGACTATGCAACTCATTCGTGGGATCCACAACATTCGCCGCGAACATCGCGGCTGCGTGCTGACTATAGGCAACTTTGACGGCGTACACCTGGGCCACCAGGCGGTGCTGGCACAGGTGACTGAGCAGGCCCGGCAGCGCGATCTGGCATCCGCGGTAATGACGTTTGAGCCGCAGCCCCAGGAGTTGTTCCAGCCCGGCAAAGCGCCGGCAAGGCTGACGAATTTCCGCGAAAAACACCTGGCGTTGCGTGAGCGTGGCATTGATCGCCATATTGTGATCGAATTTAACCGTAAGTTTGCCAACCTGCCGGCCCGGACTTTTATTGAGAAAGTACTGGTTGAACAGCTGGGCGTCGAGTTTCTGGTGGTTGGCGATGATTTTCGCTTCGGCAAAGACCGCGAAGGCGATTTTGCGTTGCTGCAGCGCGCCGGCAAGCAACTGGGTTTTGATGTGGTCGATACCCGCAGTTACCGGCAACAGCAACAGCGGGTGAGCAGCACCGCTATCCGCACCGCGCTGAAAGCCGGCGATTTTGCTGAAGCCGAAGCCATGCTGGGGCGACCCTACGCGTTCTGTGGCCGGGTGGTACATGGCGAGAAGAAAGGCCGTACCATTGGCTTCCCGACCGCGAATATCCGCCTGCACCGGCTGCGCAGCCCCTTGCAGGGCGTATTTGCGGTGCGGGTGCGACTGGCCGGCAACAGTGGCAGTGAGCTGCTGGACGGCGTGGCGAATGTAGGCAGGCGGCCAACGGTGAAAGGCACAGTTGAACAGCTGGAAGTGCACCTGTTTGACTATGACGGCGAACTTTACGGCCGGCAGCTGGAAGTGATGCCGGTGGCGGCGATACGCCCGGAACAAAAATTTGCCGATTTTGCTGACTTACGTGAACAAATTAAAGCCGATGCAGAGGTAGCCCGAGCCCTGCTGCGCAGGTAGAATAGCCCTAATGTAAATACCCTGGCACAAACAGCCCGATAATGATCAAACAGGAAGCCTGATGACTGACTATAAACACACGCTTAATTTGCCGGACACAGAGTTCCCGATGCGCGGTAACCTGGCGCAGCGTGAGCCGCAGATGCTGGAACAGTGGTATGCCGACGATGTGTACGGCCTGGTACGCAATGCCAAAGCGGGCAAGCCGGTGTTTATAGTGCACGATGGCCCTCCGTACGCGAACGGGCAGATCCACATTGGCCATGCGGTCAATAAGATCCTGAAAGATATTATTGTTAAAGCCAAAACCCTGAGTGACTTCGACGCGCCATATGTGCCGGGCTGGGACTGCCACGGCCTGCCGATTGAGCTGCAGGTTGAGAAAAAATACGGCAAGCCGGGCAAAAAGCTGACTGTGGCTGAGTTCCGTCAGCATTGCCGCGATTACGCGATGACGCAGGTTGAAGCGCAGCGGGAAGATTTCAAACGCCTGGGCGTGTTTGGCGACTGGGATAACCCCTACCTGACCATGAACCCACAGCAGGAAGCGGACAGCCTGCGGGCGCTGGGCAAAATTATTGCTAATGGCCATATGCAGCAGGGCTTTAAGCCGGTGCACTGGTGTACCGACTGTGGCTCGGCGCTGGCTGAAGCTGAAGTGGAATATCAGGACAAACGATCACCGGCGATTGATGTCAGCTACCGGGTCGTTGATGAAGCGAAGGTGCTGAGTGCCTTTGATCATCCGGCAGAGCATGCCGGTGAAGGTGAAGTGGCCATGGTGATCTGGACCACCACGCCATGGACCATTCCGGCCAGCCGCGCGGTATCTGTGCATCCGGGCCTGGATTACGCGTTAGTACAGGTAGAAGCAACCGACGAGCGTCCGGCGCAACGACTGATTGTTGCTACTGATCTGGTGACTTCAGTGATGGAGCGCTGGGATATCAGCCACTATCACAACCTGGGCTACGCCAAAGGCGAGGCGCTGGAACTGATGCAACTGCACCACCCGCTGTTTGATCAGCAACTGCCGGTGATCCTGGGTGAGCACGTGACCACTGAGTCGGGTACCGGCTGTGTGCATACCGCGCCGGGCCATGGTGTGGACGACTTTATTGTCGGCCAGCGCTACAACATCGAAGTGTATAACCCGGTGGGCGATAACGGCGTGTACAAAGATGACACCCCGATGTTTGCCGGTCAGCACGTGATGAAGGCCAATCCGAATATTGTCGATGCATTGCAGGAAGCCGGACGGCTGGTTCATCACGAAGCCTATAACCACTCGTATCCGCATTGCTGGCGCCATAAAACGCCGATTATTTTCCGCGCCACGCCACAGTGGTTTATCAGCATGGACAAAGAAGGCCTGCGCAGCAAAGCGCTGGAGCAGATCAAGCAGGTGCGCTGGGTGCCGGAATGGGGCCAGAGCCGCATTGAGAGCATGATCGACGGCCGCCCGGACTGGTGTATTTCACGGCAGCGTACCTGGGGCAACCCGATTGCGGTGTTTGTGAACCGCGATACCGATGAACTGCATCCGCGCACGCTGGAGTTGCTTGAGCAGGTTGCCCAACGCATTGAGAAAGACGGCATCCAGGCGTGGTTTGATTTGGAGCCGGCCGAGCTGCTGGGCGAAGACGAAGCGAAAAAATACCGCAAGGTTACCGATACCCTGGATGTCTGGTTTGACTCGGGCGTGACCCATGAAGCCGTGCTGAACAAGGTTGACGGCCTGCAGTGGCCGGCGGATCTGTACCTGGAAGGCTCGGATCAGCACCGCGGCTGGTTCCAGTCGTCGCTGCTGACCGGCGTCGCCATGTATGAACAGGCGCCGTACAAGCAAGTACTTACTCACGGTTTTACCGTTGATGGTCAGGGCCGCAAGATGTCCAAGTCGATCGGTAACGTGGTCGCACCCCAGGAAGTGATGAATAAGCTGGGTGGCGACATCCTGCGGCTCTGGGTCGCGGCAACAGACTACTCAGCGGAAATGACGGTTTCTGATGAGATCCTGAAGCGGGCAGCCGATAGCTACCGCCGGATCCGGAACACTGCGCGCTTCCTGCTGTCGAATATTAATGAATTTGAGCCGTCGCAGCATGCGGTTAAGCCTGAAGACATGGTCGATATTGACCGTTGGATTGTGGCCCGTGCCATGGCCCTGCAGGACGAGCTGCTGAGCGCCTATGACGACTATCAGTTCCATGTAGTGGTGCAGAAACTCATGCACTTCTGCTCGATTGAGCTGGGCAGCTTCTATCTGGATGTGATTAAAGATCGCCAGTACACCGCCAAGCGTGACAGCGTGGCGCGGCGTTCATGCCAGACGGCGATGTATCACATTGCCGAAGCGCTGGTGCGCTGGCTGATGCCGATCTGTAACTTTACCGCGCAGGAAATCTGGCAGGCGCTGCCGGCCACCCTGGCCGATGGCAGCACGCGTGATAAGTACGTATTTGCGCAGGTGTGGTATCGCGGCGCCGATAATATCGAAGTCAGTGACGAAGACAACGCCTTCTGGCAGCAGTTACTGGAGATCCGTGATGAGGTGAACCGGGCGCTGGAACAGGCGCGTCGCGACGAAGTGATTGGCGGCTCACTGCAGGCTGAATTAACCCTGTATGCGCAACAGGAACTGGCCGACAAACTGACCAGCCTGGGCGAAGAACTGCGTTTTGCGCTGTTAACGTCCGCGGTGAAGGTGGAAGTTAGCACCAAGCCACCGGCAAGCGCTAAAGAAACTGACATTGAAGGGCTGTGGGTGCAGGTTGCCAAGTCGCCGTATGTGAAGTGCGAGCGCTGCTGGCATCATCGTCCGGAAGTGGGCACCATTGATTCCCATCCAACCCTGTGTAGGCGCTGTGTCAGCAATGTTGACGGCGCTGGTGAGGAACGTCATTTTGCCTGATATGAAACACGTGAAGCAGGCCACGGGCCTGCGCTTTTTGTGGCTGACGCTGGCACTGATTGTGCTGGATCAGTTTACCAAGCAGTGGGTGATCCGGGTGTTTGATCTTTACGAAAGCATCAGCGTGATGCCTTTTGTCGATTTCACTTACGTACGCAACTACGGTGCCGCCTTTAGTTTTCTGGCGGATCAGGGTGGCTGGCAGCGCTGGCTGTTCACCGGCCTGGCCGTTGTAGTAAGCATTGTGCTGATCATCTGGCTGCGGCGCAATGCCGCCAGCCTGTGGCGCCAGAACCTGGCGTTTGCCCTGATTCTGGCGGGTGCCCTCGGCAACGTGCTGGATCGCATGATGTACGGTTACGTGATTGATTTTATCGATGTTCACGCCAACGGCTGGCACTGGCCGGCGTTCAATATCGCTGATATGGCGATTTCTGTGGGCGCGGTATTGATGTTACTCGAGGCCTTTTTTGAACAGCGTCAGGAGCCGGCAAAATGATCAAGCGTCTGCCAATTGAACACGGCCGTGAAGTGGTCCTGCATTTCACCATTAAACTCAGCGATGACTCGGTTGCTGACAGTACCAAAATGAGTGGCAAGCCGGCGAAGTTCCGGATGGGCGATGGTTCGCTGACGGATAACTTCGAAGCCTGCCTGGTGGGATTACGGGCCGGCGATGATCGTGAGTTTGAGCTGGCGCCGGAAGATGCCTTTGGTGAACCGAACCGTGATAATATTTATCAGGTTGACCGGACCAAATTCAGCGACCAGACTAAACCCGAAGTGGGCGCTATTATTGCTTTTACTCAGCCCGATGGCACGGATTTACCGGGCATAGTGCGGGCCGTAAACGAGCGCTTTGTCACGATAGATTTTAATCATCCGCTGGCAGGCCAGCGGGTGCGGTTTGCTGTCGAAATCATCGAAGTAAACCCCTGAAGTAAACCCTGAAGGAGGGGACTATGGAGATTGTACTAGCTAATCCGCGGGGCTTTTGTGCCGGCGTTGACCGTGCGATCACCATTGTTGAGCGCGCGCTGGAAATTTTTGAACCACCGATTTATGTGCGCCATGAAGTGGTGCACAACAAATATGTGGTGGATTCACTGCGTCAGCGTGGCGCCGTTTTTGTTGAAGAACTGGACGAAATCCCCGACGACAGCATTGTCATTTTTTCTGCCCATGGCGTGTCGCAGGCGGTGCGCCAGGCGGCTAAAGATCGTGGGCTGCGGGTATTTGACGCCACCTGTCCGCTGGTTACCAAAGTGCATATGGAAGTAACCCGTGCCAGCCGCAAAGGCCATGAATGTGTGCTCATCGGGCACGCCGGGCATCCGGAAGTGGAAGGCACCATGGGCCAGTACAATAACGCCAGCGGCGGGATTTACCTGGTGGAGTCGGCGGCGGATGTTGAGCAGCTGCAGGTTAAGAATCCGAAAGAACTGCATTATATGAGCCAGACCACCCTGTCGGTGGATGATACCGCGGATGTGATTGATGCGCTGCGGGCTAAGTTTCCGGATGTGCAGGGGCCGCGCAAGGATGATATCTGCTATGCCACCCAGAACCGCCAGGATGCGGTACGCGAACTCGCCGCTGAAGTGGATGTGTTGCTGGTGGTGGGTGCGCGCAACAGTTCCAATTCAAACCGGCTGCGTGAGCTGTCAGAAAAAATGGGCACGACCGCTTATCTGATTGATGATGCGTCCTGTATTGACCGCGACTGGCTGGCCGGCAAGGAGCGCGTTGGCGTGACCGCCGGCGCCTCGGCACCTGAAGTACTGGTACGGGATGTGATTCGCCAGTTGCAGGAGTGGGGTGGCACCACTGCCCGTGAGCGCAGCGGCCGCCTGGAAAACATTACCTTTTCAATTCCGCCGGAACTGCGCGTAGTTAACGCCGAATAAGATTCA
>CAYWXF010000067.1:7752-10305 GCA_964462025.1 uncultured Pseudomonas sp.
ACATCGCCGGTCTGAGTACCAGTGGCGGTTGCTGTGAGCGTGTAGGTTTCGGCACCGACGTTAGTGGCGCTGAAGCTGTAGTACTGGCTGCTGGGGGTAACGCTCAGCGATGCCAGATCAGCATAGCTGCTATTTCGTAACCGCCATTCTTCCTGTGCCATCTGCAATTCAAGCAATTGCGCAATGGCATCGCCGCGCCGCGCTTCCTGCACATAATTGACATACGACGGGTAGGCGATAGCGCCGAGGATGCCAATGATGGCAATAACCACCATTAATTCAATGAGGGTTATACCTTTTAACGTTTTTTTAACTTGCATTTATTCCCCCTGTCGTAAAAGATGATTTTTTGCACTATGATGATAGACGTGATGATAGACCTGATATAGAGCTATAGTATTTGATACGCTATTTTCAAATGGAACGCAATGCGCACTATACATACAGTTAACAGCGGCTTAAGACGAGTTGCCGGCTTCACTTTACTGGAAGCCATGGTGGCGCTGGTGATCCTGAGCCTGGTACTGGGTGCCGGGGTGCCGGCACTGCTGGATATTGCCCGCAGCATGCGGCTGCAAAGCGCGGCGCAGGATACCTATGCGCTGTTGCACTATGCGCGCTCCGATGCCTTGCGCAGTGGCGAACAGCGCTTTGTGGTGTGGCAGCAGGATGCCAATGGCTGGTGCGCCGCAGTCAGTAATCGCAGCGACTGCAACTGCCTGACCGAAGACTGCAGTATTGATGGCGTGTTGCGGGCGCAGTCCGGCGATGAGTTTACTGGTGTTGCACTGGCCGGAGCGAGCTTCAGTAGCGGCAGTTATACCCGTTTTGATGGTGTTCGTGGCTTAGCCGAAGGGCACGCCGGCAGTGTACGCTACCAGCTACTTGAAAATGGCGTAATGGATGCTGAAGTGCGGGTTATTGTGAGCGTGCTGGGGCGCGTGCGCTATTGCCAGCTGGGCGACATCGGAGGGTATCCGACATGTACATGATGACATCAGGCTACTCGCGCCAGCGCGGTTTGTCGCTGGTTGAACTGATGATTACGATTTCGCTGGGGCTGGTGCTGATGGCGGCACTAACTGCGGTATTTTCCAATACCCTGGGCGTGAACTCGCGCAGTTTGCAGCAAAGTCAGCTGCAGGAAGAAGCGACCGCTATTATGGCGCTGATTGTGAGTGACCTGCGTCGCGCCGGCTATCGTGCCGATGCCCAAGAACTGATAACTGACCCGGCCAATGCCAGCACCGGCTTTGATAATAGTATTCTGATCACAAATTATAGTGGCGAGCCCGTGAACAGCTGCATCAGTTTTAGTTACGATGAAAACCAAAACGGTGTGCATGACGGCTCGTCAGAAAATTTTGGTTACCGGATGAGGGATGCCCAGGTGCAGCGCCGGCAGAGCTCCGCCAGTTGTACTTCGAACGGCTGGCAAAGCCTGACCAGTACCGACATGCTACGGGTGACTTCACTGACCTTTACCATGACCGAACGCATGCTGAACATGATCAATGAGCAGGTTATTGATGTAAGCCTGGAGGTCGCACTGCCTTCGGATGCATCAATGTCACGTGCACTATCAACTCAGGTGGTGATTCGCAATGCGCTCTGATATCCGCCCACCGTTTAACCAGCAGCAGGGTTTCGCCACCCTGACGCTGACGGTGCTGCTGTTAGCGATAATTATCCTTGTCACTTTGTATACGGCGCGCTTCAAAATGCAGGAGCAGCGTATTATGCGCAACCACCTGGCCAGCCAGGAAGCCTTTGTGGTTGCTGATGCAGCGCTGGAACAAGTTATTATGCTGCTGGATGACGACCGTACCAACCTGAACCGGACCATCACCGGCGTGATTGGTGCGGGAACCTACAGCGCCACGCTGACCGGCGAGCGGTTCGCAGGCACCCTGCGGGGTGATATTGATGTGGTGACGGTCGATTTGATCGCGCATTCAGGCGATGGTCGCGGGCGCCGGAATCTGGGTCAGAAACTGGCGGTAATCCCCCTGGTGCGCCGTGCCCCAGCAGTGCCGGTAGCAATACGTGGCAATATGAATGTGTCCGGTAGTTTCCAGATTGTCGCCAACCCGAATGGCGGTGGTGATGGTGTACCTTTGTCGGTGTGGACCAGTGGTGATGTTGATATCAATGGTAACGGCACCACCTGTGGTCAGGAAGAGTTTAGCAGCGGTAACTGCTCGTCCGAGCCTTTTAGTGAGCGCGGCGATCATGGCATGGACATTCTTGATAATGATGCGAACTTTCCTTCCGATTTGCTGGACTACATCTTCGGTGTTGCGGAAACAAACTGGGAAGATCTGCGGGCGCTGGCTGATATCCAACGCACGGATTGCACTGATTTAGGCCCTTCATCCAAAGGCTTTATCTGGGTGACAGGTACCTGCGCTATGGGGTCAGGCGATGTTATCGGCAGTGAAGAAGAGCCGGTTGTGATGGTGATGCAGGATGCCGATTTAACCATGAATGGCGGGGCGACAATTTATGGCATGGTGTTCTCATTTACGACACCCGGGAACACGATGCAGTATG
>CAYWXF010000068.1:0-9953 GCA_964462025.1 uncultured Pseudomonas sp.
CGTTTTTCCAAAAACGGCAAACCCATTTATCACTACATGGGCACCTCTACCTTCTCTGAATACACGGTAGTGCCTGAAATTGCCCTGGCTAAGGTAAACAAAGAAGCGCCCCTGGAAGAAGTCTGTCTGCTGGGCTGCGGCGTAACCACCGGTATGGGCGCGGTGAAAAATACCGCCAAGGTTCAGGAAGGCGATACCGTCGCGGTATTTGGTCTGGGCGGCATCGGTTTGTCGGTGATTATTGGTGCGGTGATGGCCAAAGCCAGCCGCATCATCGCCGTCGACATCAACGAATCCAAGTTCGACATGGCCCGCAAGCTGGGCGCCACCGACTGCGTCAATCCCAATGATGACATGCGTCCGATCCAGGACGTGATCGTTGAAATGACCGATGGCGGCGTGGATTATTCATTTGAATGTATCGGCAACATCAAAGTAATGCGCTCGGCTCTGGAATGCTGCCACAAAGGCTGGGGCGAATCCGTCATTATCGGTGTGGCCGGAGCCGGCGAAGAGATTTCAACCCGCCCGTTCCAGTTAGTTACCGGCCGGGTATGGCGCGGCAGCGCTTTTGGCGGTGTAAAAGGTCGCAGTGAATTACCGGATTATGTCGAGCGCTATCTGGCGGGTGAATTTAAGCTCAGCACCTTTATCACCCATACCATGGGCCTTGAGGATATCAACGAGGCCTTTGATTTACTGCATGAAGGAAAATCGATTCGCTCGGTGATTCATTATGATAAATAAAATCAGTTCAGTTAAAGCCTTTGCCGGTGAGCAGATCCAGTTTGAGCACCAGTCACAAACGCTGAACTGCAGCATGAAGTTCAGCGTGTTCCTGCCACCCCAGGCGCAACAGCAACGGGTACCGGCGGTTTACTGGCTGTCGGGGCTAACCTGTACCGATGACAATTTCAGCACCAAAGCCGGCGCCCAGCGAGTGGCGGCAGAGCTGGGGATCGCGCTGATCATCCCGGACACCAGCCCGCGCGGCGCGGATGTGCCCGATGATCCGGAAGGCGCTTATGACTTCGGCAAGGGTGCCGGCTTTTATGTAAATGCCACAAAAGAGCCCTGGGCGCAGCATTATCAGATGTACGACTATATCGTCACTGAACTGCGCGAACTGGTGGAGCGGGAACTACCGTTAAACGGTGAACGCAGCATCAGCGGTCATTCCATGGGCGGCCACGGCGCGCTGGTGATGGCTCTTCGTAACCCCGGCCTGTATCGCAGTGTGTCGGCCTTTGCGCCCATCTGCCACCCGACCGAAAGCCCCTGGGGCCGCAAAGCGTTTAGCGGCTACCTGGGCGATGATAAAGCAGCCTGGGCCGACTATGACGCCACCCTGTTGATCAGAGAACGCCAACAAGCCCCGCCACTGCTGGTTGATCAGGGTACCGCCGATAATTTCCTGGCTGAACAGCTGGGTACCGATGCGTTAAAACAGGTCTGCAGCGACGCGAACCTGGATGCTCAGGTGCGAATGCAGGAGGGTTACGACCACAGTTATTATTTTATCGCCAGCTTCATCGGCGAACATCTGCGGTTTCACGCTAAGTATTTGTCGTACTTTGGTAAAAAGTAGCTTTTACTGCTAGGGTTATACAAGTGTTTACCATTGGAAGACCAACCCTATATGTCGCCAAAAGCAAACGCAGCGCTACTTACCACTATTTATCTGGTTGCCGGTCTGTTATGGATTTTCTTGTCAGACCGGGCTCTCCTTGAATTTGTTGATAATCCCGCGCTGCTGACAACATTTCAGACCTATAAAGGTGCGAGCTATGTGCTGGTTACGGCGGTTATGCTGTACATCCTCACTTATGTCGCACTGAAGCGAGAGCGACGCCTGTCTGAAGATGACTCACTGACCCACCTGCTTAACCGCCATATGTTTCGCAAACAGCTCGACAGCACGCTGATGGTCTGCAAGAACAATGATAAGCCATTGGTACTGATGCTGATGAATATCGATGACTTCAAGCAGATTAACAGTAACCTCAGCATGCACGCCGGCGATGAGTTTCTTAAATCAGTCGCTGATGAAATGCGCGAGCAGTTTAAGCGGCAGGTTATCCTTGGCCGTATTTCCGGTGACGAGTTTGCTGTGGTGCTGCCGGGTGCGATCTGGCCGGACGACGTTGTTCCTGAAGCTGAGCAACTGCAGGAACGGATTCGCCTGATTAACATCGAAGGGCTTCCGGAACTACAAATGACCGCCTGTATTGGCATTTCAATGTTTCCGACCGACGGGGAAAATAGTAAAGAGCTGATTAACTCAGCCAGTCTGGCGCTTGATGAAGCCAAGGCCCATGGCCCCGGCTGCATTCGCTCGTATCAGCTTAAGCTGCGCGAAACCGCCACCGAGCGCGCCCGGCTGTTACTCGATCTGAAGTCTGCGATAGCGAACCAACATCTCAGCGTGGTCTATCAACCGCAGTTCAGTTCGTCCACACAGCGTATTACCGGGGTTGAGGTACTCGTGCGCTGGCATCATGAAGTAGATGGCTGGATTGGCCCTGCCCGCTTTATTCCGCTGGCCGAGCAACATGGTCTTATTTGCGGTATTACCGACTTTATCATGCAGACTGCCATTGAGGAGCTGATTGAAGCGGATTTGCTCTACACCGACATCCACCGCGTTTCTTTCAATGTATCGGCGGCAGACTTCAATGCAGACAGCAGCGAGAAACGGTTTGCCAAAAACCTGGGCGCATTGCCCGGCGACTGGTCCGTGGCTCAGTTTGAACTGACCGAAACCGCGGCGTTGCTGAATATGCCCGCGATTCGAAAAGTACTGAATGCGCTTACTCAACGCGGCGTGCAGGTATCCCTGGATGATTTCGGTACCGGTTATTCGTCATTAAGCACACTGCGCCAGTTGCAGATGCAGGAGCTTAAAATCGATCAGTCGTTTATCGCGGATATTGCCAGCAACCCGAACGATGCACAGATAGTCCGTACCATTATAGCTATGGCTAAGGCGCTGGATTTGCGGGTAATCGCTGAAGGTGTGGAAACCTCCGGCCAGGCTAACTTCCTGATAAAAGAAGGCTGCCAGGAGTTACAGGGGTATCTGTACGCACGGCCCATGAACATTGACCAGCTTGTCAGCTTTGTGAAAAACCATAAAAAAACTACAACGAAGCAATCTTGATCTGATTTTTCCCCTGCTGCTTGGCTTCATACATAGCCTCATCTGCCGCCCGTAACAGCTCAGCAACCGTATATTCACGGGTCGGATCATCACAGTGGCATACACCCAGCGACAACGTCACGGGCCAGTGTTTTTCCTTCATTTCAGCAACAATAGAGGTGCGAACCCGATCCAATACCTGTACCGCATCCTGCAAGGTCGCGCCCGGATGAATCGTAGCGAACTCATCCCCGCCGATACGCGCAACGAAGTCAGTACCGCGGCAGCCCTGGCGGATAGAAGTAGCGACATCCTGCAAAATACGGTCGCCCATCTCGTGGCCGTAGGTATCGTTAATCACTTTAAAGTCGTCTAAATCAATAAAACCCACCGCGAAATGCCAGCCGTGTTCCTTTAACTCTTCAATATCCTGTTCCAGTTCATGGGTGAACGCACGGCGATTGCCTAAGCCGGTAAGGTGGTCCGTTAAGGCCAGTAATCGCTCGCGCTCGAGCTCACGACGGATCTTATCTTCTGTTTGCTTGGCAAAGGTATTGTCGCGAACAAAAGCCAGTGCGTATTCCTCACCATCAAGGCGCACGTGGCTCAGCATAATTTCAACGAAGAACTTTTCGCCAGAACGGCGCTGACCTAAAAAACGAAACCCCTGCCCCATAGGGCGGCTCTTACCGGATTTGAAAAATCCGACAACATGTTGGTGATGATACTCGCGAATATCCTCGGGTAACAGAATATCCAGACTCTGGCCAAGCAGCTCCTGCTTTTCGTAGCCAAACATCTTTGCCAGCATGTTGTTGAGCAATACCAGGGAGCCCTCCTCATCAATCATGAGTGCGGCATCCGGGATAATCTCAATGAGCTCTGCCAGAGTTTTTTCTGTTTTCATTGTAGGTTTCGCGACGATGGACAGGTTGTTTTATGAGCAAAATTTTATCGTAAATGCACTACTGGTAACTAATTAAAATCTCGTTAATAAAAATCGTTTATTAGTTGAATTGACTATTGATGCCACTCAAGGTTAATGGTATTTCTATCAACGGACATAAAAAGACCGGTAGCGGGATTTTGCGAGTGATTTTATATTGAAGATATTAGTATCCATCTTTCTTGTTCTGGTCGGAATATCCTTAGCGACTCCTTCATACGCTAATTCTCCGAGGCCTTTAAGCGATCACGCCATGCGCACCTGGACCACGGAGGATGGCCTGCCGCACGGTTCAGTGAACCATATTACCCAAGACCAACAAGGTTACATCTGGATAGCAAGCTGGCGCGGCCCGGTCCGTTTTAATGGCCGATTCTTTGAAGTGATAGGCAAAGAGGCCCAATTACCTGACGTTGGCACCCTGTTTATCACCAACGACCCGAACACAAACCATCTGGTGGCAACCGGTGCCCGCGGCGGCATCAGTTACTTTAACGGCGAAAAGTGGCAACCCAAACCACCGGTTGCCAATCGCGTCGATTATGCCCTGTTTGATACCGCCGGCCGCAGCTGGTTTGCGACCCTGGATGCCGGCGTAACCCGCGAAGATGCCGATGGCAATCGTCGGCAGTTTACCACCGCCGACGGCTTGCCGATTAACGCGGTGCTGCACATTATGCAGGATTCGCACGGCCGCATTTGGGTGGGTACCACCGAAGGCGCGGTGCTCTACAACGAGAACAGTAACCGCTTTGAGCCTGTAGCCGGCGTTCCTGCCGGTAACGTTTTTGGCATTATTGAAACCACCGATGGCCGGATCCTGCTCAGTTCAGATAAACAAATTTTTGTCAGCGATGTGCGCCGGCTTGATTTCTCCCCCTGGCCGGTATCTTTCCCCAGCACCATCACCGAGCTGCATGAAGATAGCCAGCAGCAAATCTGGGTTGGCACGCACGAAGACGGTGTCACCCAGCTGAGTGAAGCCTCGCCGCAGATGACAGATACCTCAAAGGGCCTGCCCAATAATCACGTTCTGAGCCTGTTCAGCGATCGTGAAAACAACCTCTGGGTAGGCACTCACGGCGGACTGGTACAGTTTCGTAAAGCGCTGTTACACACCCATACCAAAGCAGATGGCCTGGGCTTTGGCTACGTGCGCACCATCACCGAACTGCCCGATAAGTCGATACTGGCTGGCGGGCTGGGCGGCCTGAGTGTCATAGACGGCGAAGCCAGCAAACGGTATGCCGCCGATGTGCCGGTGCATCGCCAGTCGATTCTGAGCCTGATGATGACTGCCGATAACACACTTTATGTAGGCACTTTTACCAACGGCATTTATGTTCTGCGCGATGAGAAGCTGGTCGCTCACTATGATGAGGCAAGCGGTTTCCCCGGTTATGATATCCGTAAAATTATTCACGCTTCAGACGACAAGATTTATGCCGCGACATTGCAGGGGCTGATGGTCGCTGATCGCCACCCTGACGGCACCCTCAGTAACCCGCGCTATTACACAGTGGCCGATGGCCTGCCCGATGAAATCATCTATACCGTACATGAAGACCGCAACCAGCAGATCTGGATCGGCAGCATGCGCGGTATCTCGCAGCTGGACCGTAAAACCAACAAAATCATTCCGGTCGATACCAAGAGCTTCAGCGATGCCGAGATCATTTTTGGCATCCAGGAGGACGCCACCCACGTCTGGTTCGCTACCGACCGCGGCATCCTGGCCTGGGAGCATGCCAGAAATCGCTGGGATAGTTTAAGCAGCCTGCATGGCCTGCCCTTTGATACTTTTTTTGACATTGCTTTCGATCAGCAGGGTAATCTCTGGTTAAGCTCTCCCAACGGCCTGATCTACGCCCCGCGCAACGAGGTTGAAGCGGTTTTTGCCCGAGCCCGTAATAGCATTGATTATCAGTACTTCACTGAGTCTCAGGGGCTGGCCGGCGCGCAGTTGAATCCTGGCGGCCCTTCTGTATACCGGGCCGACGACGGCAGCATCTGGCTGGCGACAGCAAAAGGCGCGGGCCATTTTAATCCGTCGGATCTGCGCACCTTGTATCCGGTGCCACCACCGGTGGTTATCAGCGACGTGCTGGTAGACGGTAAACGCCTTCATGAAGGCGGGGCTGTCGAGCCGGAAGCCAAGCGCATTCGCTTTAATTACGCTGGCATGGGCTATCAGCACCCCGAAGGCATCAACTATCGTGCGCGGCTTATTGGCTACGACACCGACTGGATTGACCGCCAGGATCGCCTTGATGTTGAGTATACCGACCTCCCGCCCGGCCCCTACAGCCTGGAAGTACAGGCAGCTTATCCGGGTAGCGCCTGGAGCAATGGCGCAACCTTTAGTTTTACCAAAACGCCCGCGCTCTATCAGCGACCGCTGATCTGGTTCATTGTGGGCCTGCTGATATTGGCGGGTATCTTTGCCGCCGTCCGTTGGCGGTTGCGCGCCTTGTCACGCACCCGCAACCAACTCGAAATACTGGTTGAAGAACAGACCCGCACCCTGTCGAAACTGGCAAATCAGGACAGCCTGACCGGACTGGCGAACCGCCGCGCCTTTGACTGGCGCCTGCATCAGTCGGTTGAGCAGCAAGAGCACATGTCCCAGCCGATGGCACTGGTTATTCTGGATCTCGACCACTTCAAGCAGGTCAATGATCTTTACCTTCATACCGCAGGCGATCAGGTGTTAAAGCGTATTGCCGCAGAGATCAGCCACTCCGCACGCGACAGCGACCTGCTGGCCCGGTGGGGCGGCGAAGAATTCGCGCTGTTGTTATCAGGAGATTCAGCCGCTTCAGCCGAGCAAATCTGTGAGCGGTTACGGAAAAATATTGCAGAGACAGACTTTTCTGACCTGGCACCGGACTTATCCATTACCGCCAGCTTCGGGCTTGCTTACTACCAGCAACATGAAACCGCAGCTAACTTTGTCCGGCGCGCCGATAAAGCGCTCTATGCTGCCAAACATGCAGGCCGCAACCAAGTGAAAGTCGCGCAGCCGAACTAATCACGACTTCGGATTAAAAACCACTTCCCACAGATGCTGGTCAGGATCCTGAAATACCCCGCCATAGCCACCCCAGGCCAGTTTACGCGCTGGCTTGCAGATGTGGACGCCAGCGCGGGCAAGCTCATCCATTAACTCGTCAACTTCATCTTTGCCGGACACATTGTGCGCCAGCATGAAGGCCGTTGGATCCGCAGCACCCTGGTTCACACCGCAATCCGCCGCGATACTCTTGCGCTCCCATAGCGCCAGCACCTGACCGTTGGTCATTTTAAAGAAGACCACTGCACCATGGTCATAGGCTTCACCTACAATGCCATCGGTTGCGAAGCCGAGCACATCCCGGTAGAACGCCATTGAGCGTTCAAGATCGTCCACCCCGAGGGTGATATAGCTAATCAGTGGTTGCATAGGTTGGAAGCCTCAGGCGGGTAGTTACAACAGTGTCACCAACATAAGTCAGCTGGAAAATATCACCATAGTGGCGCTCAGACAGATCCGGTGCCTGCCCCCCGGCTAAACGAACCAGTTCGGGCACGGTATTACTGTGGCCGACCACCAGCACCGTCTTTTGGTTATCCAGCAGGCGGCGGACAAAAGCCTCGTTTTCGCCCGTCGGGTAAGTTTCTACCTGCAGATCCAGCCGTTCGGCAAGGGGCGACGCGGTTTGCCTGGTGCGGTTAAAGTCGGTACTGAACACCGCTTTAATGCCCGCATATTCGAGAATATCCGCCAACTGCTGCGCGCTCCGCTGGCCCTGCTTATTCAGACCGGGATTGCTGGGCGCCGCTTCTTTCTGCGCATGGCGGGCAAAATACAAAGTAAACTCATTTGCCTGGGTCGATTCAGAGTTCATTATTAGTCCTATCATTACTGCAAAAATGGCAATGTATTTCATAGCTTGTCCAGATTAGCGCACTAATTTTTGGTGCTCTTATAATGAAACTCTAGCACAGACTTTAGCGGCGATAACCGTGAAACGCGGCTAAATCACTAAAAACCCTGACCAATCCGCGGCGAAAACCATTATTGCCGGATGCTTTGGCTGCTGGCTGTGAGGTTGCTTGCGGCGCATCGACACAAACACCAAGCCGGTTGCCGTCGGGATCCTGCAGTTGCACGGGCAGCTGTGAGCCATTTCGCGAACGCTGAGCCATAAACGGCCGCACCAGAATTTGTGGATACCGCAGCAGTTTATTAATGCCCTGCTGACTGAAACGGACGCAGCGCTCCCGCAATCCTGAAGTGCCGGTAGCGGCGCGCTGCAGGCACAGGTTCAGCACATAGCCGGATGAAATCCGCAACTGGGCACAGTCGCTGCTTTGGGCCAGCACCTCGAAGCCAAGCTTACCGTGATAGTAGTCCAGGCTGCGGGCGATATCGCTGACGACTAAAGATAACTTCCGGTTGCTATTGATTGTCTGCGTTACTGTGTTCATGATTAAAGTCCTCATCTGAGTGTAATATTAAGGTCACTGGCGACCTGATGAACACAGTTTACTGTTTCCTTATTGCTTAATTAATAACCTCGCAATACAATCATTGTTTCCGTACGTGAACAATAAGATCGCCCTCATGATGCTCGAACGCTTAAGTGATATGGCCATTTACGCCAAGGTTGTTGAAGCCGGCAGCTTCAGTGCTGCTGCCGACGCGCTGGATCTGTCCAAAGGTGCGGTCAGTAAGGCCATCGCCCGCCTCGAGAAGCACCTGAGCCTGCGCCTGCTGCAGCGCACCACCCGACGCATGACAGTCACCCTGGAAGGCCGCGCCTTTTACGATTACTGCCAGCAGATTGTGAGTCAGGCGGCGGCTGCGGAGCATCATCTGGGCAGCTTCCGCGATGAGCCGTCAGGCATCGTTCGTATTACCGCGCCGGTTACTTTTGGGTCGATACAGGTGGCGCCGTTGCTGCCGGAGCTATTAAAAACCTACCCGGAGCTCAAAGCCGAACTGGTACTGGATGACAAGCGGGTTGATATGGTGAAAGAAAATATCGATCTGGCGCTGCGCTGTGGTGTGCTTGAGCCCAATAGCCTGATTGCCCGCCGGATTAGTGATCTGCCGCTGACCATGGTGGCCACACCGCGTTATCTCAAAGCGCATGGAACGCCCGAACAGCCCGACGATCTCAGCCAGCACCACTGCCTGTTGCATGGCTTTCATGCCGCCGAACGCCAGTGGCAGTTACATGATCAGGGGCACCCGGTCACGGTCGCCGTTAGCGGCCCCTTTTGCGCCAACAATAATCTGGCGCTGAAGCACGCGCTGCTCGCGGACATGGGCATTGCGTTTCTGCCGCGTTACCAGGTGGCAACTGAAATCGCCGCTGGCGAACTGACCGAATTACTGGCGGACTTTATTCCTCCGGCTACCCCGGTACATCTGGTGTATCGTAGCCGCCTGCATATGAGTGCGGCGATGAAAGTAACCATGGAGTTTCTGCGCGCCCGGCTGTAGGCCATTTATTGACAACCTTCCCCCCCTTGCCTAGGGTCAATGAAGCAGAGTCTTTTTCGAAGGAGTCATTATGGAAGGTCATGTCACTGACAAACCCCAACCAGTGGTTCGCACCAGTGAGTGGTTTGTTACCTTACTGGTACTGTCGATTCCGGTAATAGGCGTTATCATGCTGTTTCTCTGGAGTTTCAGCGATGAAACCAATCCCAACAAAAAGAACTGGGCCAGAGCCGTGTTACTATGGTTGCTGCTGGCGTTTATTGCCGGCTTCCTGATCCTGCTTACGGGGATGTTTGTTTCGCCTGCTATAACCGGATAACTATGACGCATTTGCGCACTATCCTGACCGCAACCAGTTTACTGGTGCTGTCCGGCTG
>CAYWXF010000069.1:0-9941 GCA_964462025.1 uncultured Pseudomonas sp.
CAACAAGCCGGCTACCGGGTGACGTAGCTTGAGCGCGGTGCCTCACCGCTAAGCACGCCATAGCAAGCGCCATGGGATTTGCGCATTTCTTCAGTGCACGAAAAAAATCGCCACTGGTTACAACGGCTGGGGGTGTGGTCACGTGTCGAATCTTCGAAACACCTTGCCTATGATGCCTTGAGTGTTACAACCCGCGACGGTCTGAGTGTCACTTTTACCGCCGCAGAAGTTGATCAGCCGCAACTCGGCGTTATGGTCGAAAACAATGCACTGATACGTGCCATGTGGCACTACCTCGCTGAACATTCACAGGTGGAGCTGCGCTCTGATACTGCAGTGCAGTCCTATGATCTCAGCGGGCAACAGTTGCATTTTGAAACGGGTGAGCCACTGAGTTATGACGTACTTATTGGCGCTGACGGGGCGAATTCCGCCGTGGCGCGTGCGGCCGGTATCGGTATGCGCGGTTGGGATTACGACATGCGCTGTTTGCTGGCTATCGTCGAGACGGAGAAACCTGTTGCGCCTGCGACCTGGGAAATCTTTCGTGAGCAGGGACCTTATGCTTTGTTACCTTTAGATCAACACCGGGCCTGTCTCATCGATTACCGCTCCGAACAGGAATGGCGCTCAGCGGATGAAGCGGCTATCGCCGAGGGGCTGGAACAAACCTTTGCACCCCATATTGGCAGCTTTGAACTGCAACGTCATGGCAGTTTTCCCCTGCGCCGGCAGCGGGCGCTCAGGTATATCGATACGCGCGGAGTCGTATTAATTGGTGATGCTGCCCACAGCATTCATCCCCTTGCCGGACAAGGTGTAAATCTTGGCTTTGCGGATGTGCAGGAACTTTTCGGGCAGCTTGCGCAGAAACCACTTGACCAGGCGCTACGTGGTTATGAGCGTAAACAGATGGCGGTAAACCAGCAGATGATGCGGGTTATGGATGCGATTCATGTTGGGTTTCGCTCAGAGCACCTGATGGCACGCGCAGCTGTTGCGCTAGGCTTAACTGCAGTGAGCAAGTTGGCGCCATTGCGAAAACAAGTTATTCGCGCGGCAATGGGCGATTCGCAGATATAAAAAAACCGCCAGCTGGCGGTTTCTTAGCTTTGTTGCAAACACCATTAATTAAAATGGTGCGGAGGGGGGGACTTGAACCCCCACGTCCTTTCGGACACTAGCACCTGAAGCTAGCGCGTCTACCAATTCCGCCACCACCGCAACAAGCAGATGAGAGTGGCTGGGGTACCAGGATTTGAACCTGGGAATGGCGGGATCAAAACCCGCTGCCTTACCGCTTGGCTATACCCCAACTAGCTTAAAAAATCCGCTTGTTAGTCTGATGAGTTGGTGCGGACGGAGAGACTTGAACTCTCACGCCGTGAGGCACTGGAACCTAAATCCAGCGTGTCTACCAATTCCACCACGTCCGCCCAAAAGTTCTGATGGTGGCTACGGCGGGATTCGAACCTGCGACCCCAGCATTATGAGTGCTGTGCTCTAACCAGCTGAGCTACGTAGCCATTTCAGAATTATCAAACTGCGCTCTGTGAGTGCGGCGCGTATTATGCAAATCAGGGACCATAGCGTCAACCTATTTTTCGCAAAATACCTTGGGAAAACGTGCGATTGTTTAAAAAACCGATAGTTTGGTTATTTAATCGACGAGTTGGTACTCAACCGTGGAAACCACCCGCACAATTTTCAGGTGCGGGGTGTTAAAGTCGCGGTCGGTGATACTGAACTGGCCCTGATTCGCATTGCGGATTTTGCCCAGTTTACTGCCGGAATGATCCGCAAAGCGCTGCGCTACCTGGCGGGCATTTTGCGCAGATTCGTCGATCATGCTGGGTTTGATCGCGTTCAGGCCGTTAAAGTGGTACTCCACCACGTTTTCGTAGCTGGTGCCACTGAGGCTTACGCCTTGTTTACCGAGCTCCGATAATTGCTGGCGTACAGCGCGCACCCGGTCAACCTGATCGGTATAAATTGTCAGGCTCTGGGTGCCGGTATAGCGAAAGCCGACATCATCACTGCCGGCCCAGCGCTCGGCCAGTTTATCCAGCACCGAGGGCGCAGAAATACTGATTTCGTCGGCGCTGAAACCCTGTGCCAGCATAAAGGTACGAATGGCGGTGATGTCGGTTTCGAGTTCTTCGAATACCACACTCTGGCTGTTACCGGCCCGCGCGACCTGCAATGGCCAGATGGCCGTGTCAGCCTTTACTTCGCGCTCGGCCAGGCCTTTGACTTCGACCACCCGATGAAAGGACTGAAACTCAGTGACGCTGGCGACCAGTGCGTAGCTGATTAATGCGGCACTGAGTATAAGGCTGAGTCCTTTGATCGTTGCGCGGGCGGTTTCCATTGGCGGTGCTCCAGTTACCAGGGGAGGGATTCGCCATTACTATGCCGGAAGTGCCCGGTGTTAGATAGGCCTAGTTCATCAATTCGCTGCACTATGCGCTGAGCCGCTTCTTCCGGAGTAATGTCGCCCTGTTTATCGACCATATCGGTTTTTACAAAACCAGGATGGAACATGCCCACAGCGATGCCGTCATCCTGTAAATCATTTGCCAGTGACACCCCGGCGGCGTTTAATGCCGCTTTGCTCATTCGGTAGCCATAATAGCCGCCTGAGCCATTGTCAGCCATAGACCCCATGCGACTGGTAATCATCGCGACCTTGCTGCCTTCTCGCATTGAGGGCCGCAGGGCTTCGGTAAGCAGCAAGGGGCCGACCGCGTTCACGCGAAACTGTGACTCGATACTGTCGCGATCAAGGTCACCAAGATCTTCCCTCTTGAGTTGCCCGGCATTATTAATCAGCACATCAATAGTACGATCAGAAAGCGCTTTCGCGGCTTTTCTGATGCCGTCAGGATCAGTGACGTCAATATCTTCTACGATATTAACATCAAGCTCTTTAAGTTCTGCTGAGGGCGAGCGACACAAAGCGGTCACCCGATCACCGCGTTCAACGTACTTTTTTGTCAGAGCCAGGCCAATGCCGCGATTGGAGCCGGTAATGACCACGTGTAACTTACTCATAAAATACTCCTCTTAATATCTCTGCTCGCTTTAAGATTTATCATCTTCGCCGGGCACACCACCTTTAGTTAACTGTTGCGGATCCAACAGTTGCTGCAGACGTTCGCGGGATAAGTCCGTCATATCTTCAGCTACATCAATAATAGGCCGCTGTTCTTTATAGGCCTGCTTGGCGATACTGGCGGCTTTATCGTAACCAATCTCGCGGTTCAGGGCCGTCACCAGAATCGGGTTGCGCGACAGCGCATCATTCAGTCGCTCATGATTGACCGTAAAGTCGGCAATGGCATCGTTAGCCAGGGTGCGGCAGGCGTTACTGAGCAGCTCAATACTCTGTAGCTGGTTATAGGCAATCACCGGTAGCATCACATTGAGCTGAAAATTACCCTGCTGCGCGGCGATACTTATCGTCTGGTGATTACCGGCGACCTGGGCCGCGACCATCGCCACTGCCTCAGGGATAACCGGATTGACTTTACCCGGCATAATACTGCTGCCGGGTTGCAAGGCTTTGAGGCTGATTTCCGCCAGGCCGGCCAGCGGGCCACTGTTCATCCAGCGCAGGTCATTGCTGATTTTCATCAGTACTGCCGCCAGACTGTTAAGCACCCCCGACAACAACAGATTGACCTCTTGTCCGGCAATGCCTGTGAACAGGTTGGCTGCCGGCTTAAAGCTGTGGGCGGTGCGCTTGCTCAGATAGTCACAGAATAATTGACTGAACTGTCGCGGCGCGTTAATGCCGGTACCAACTGCGGTGCCGCCCTGCGGCAGCTCGCTGAGCTGCCGCAACTGCTGCTCAAGGGCCTGCTGACAATTGGCAATCTGGCTGTTCCAGGCCTGCAGCTCCTGTGCCATGGTGATGGGCATCGCATCCATCAGGTGGGTACGGCCGGTTTTTACTGTGCCGGTAAGGGTGGAGGCCTTATTCTCAATAATCTGCTGCAGATGATTGAGAGCAGGGATCAGGTTTTTGATGATGGCCAGGGATACGCCCACCTGAATAGCCGTGGGTATCACATCGTTACTGCTTTGGCTGGCGTTCACATGATCGTTGGGATTAATATCCACATCAGACTGCTGTTTCGCCAGGCTGGTCAGTACTTCGTTCATATTCATATTGGTACTGGTGCCTGACCCAGTCTGAAAAATGTCCAGCGGAAATTGCTGAAAGTGATCACCATCAATAACCGCATCAGCCGCTTTGATGATAGCCTTGGCCTGCTCCCTGGTGAGGATATCCAACTGCTGGTTAGCCTGGGCCGCAGAAGCTTTAACGGCGGCCAACGCACTGATAAAGGAGGTCGGAAACCGCAACTCGCTGAGTTGGAAATTTTGTCGCGCCCGTTCAGTCTGGGCCCGCCATAAAGCATCCGCGGGGACTTCAATCTTCCCCATACTGTCGGTTTCGGTACGTGTTTCCTTCGTCATTACTGGCTCCCGTTCTTGTGATCTATCTATTTTGCTTTACTGTATAAGTAAGGTCTCAGATAACCCTTCAATAACTACAAGCATGGGTGGTAGATGCGTAACTTTCAAATTATTTTCGCCGTTCTCGTCGCTGCCAGTGCTTTAGCCGCACCCCCTGCGCTGGTTGCTAAGCAGCTTAGCGTGCAGGTTGTGGATAACAACGGCCACCCCTTACCTGAAGCAGTGGTCAGCGTGGCAACTTCCCGGGCCACGGCAGGTGTAGCTGTGATGGATCAGCTGGATAAGCTGTTTAACCCCTTCGTACTGGCGGTGACGGCCGGCACCCGGGTGCAGTTTCCCAATAGTGATAATCTGCGTCATCAGGTGTATTCGTTTTCGAAGACCAAGCCGTTTGAGTTGCCGCTGTACAGCAACCAGGAGGCGCCCGAGCTGCTATTTGATGAACCTGGCATAGTGGTTCTTGGCTGCAATATCCACGATCATATGCGCGCTTATATTTATGTTAGCCCGCATGCTCAGTCGGTTACCACGAACAGTGCCGGAGAAGCGGTACTGGAACACGACGAAAGCGGTCCGGTTACTGTTTACGCCTGGTACCCCGGCCTTGGCGACCAGATTACCGATGAGCAGGAATTTACTGCGGAAGCGGGTGCCAGCAGCCTGACTATCGCGTTGCCGGTAACACCGGACGGCCAGTCGCCACCACCGCCGTCGCCTTTGCAGCAGCGCTTCAACCGGTTAAAAGATAATGGTTAAGAGCTTTCGCAGCCGACTGCTATTGATGTTCGCCAGCCTGGCTGGCGGGGTACTGCTGATTTCATTGATAGCCGTGTGGCTGGCCACCAGTAATCAGTCTGAGCGCACCATCGAGCGCGAACTGGAGGTCAGTGAACGGGTATTAGGTGAACTGCTGGCTGCCCGCAGCGCGCAGCTGCTGCAGGCGGCGGAAGTGCTGACCAATGATTTTGGCTTTCGCGAGGCCGTTGCCAGTGGTGATGAGCAAACCATTATCTCGGCACTTATCAACCATGGCGAGCGGATTGGCACCGATCTCATGGTGTTACAAAGCCCGGCGGGAGAGCAAATAGCGGCCACCCATGAACTCACGTTGCTGCCGCCCCAGAATGAGCTGATTGGCATGGACAAGAGCGCTGGCCTGGTGCTGGTTGACGATGCCATTTACCAGTTGGTCACAGTACCGGTCAATGCGCCGAATCTGATCGCCTGGGCCACCCTCGGCTTTGCCGTGGATAACGAACTGGCGGCGTTAATGCAGCAACTGACGAACGCCAATATCTCCTTTATTGATATGCAACACGCGCAGGTGTTCGCCTCGAGCTTGCCGGCTGAGAAACAAGCTGCGATACGGGCATTACCGGGTACCCTGAACGCGTTGACAGAGTGGCTGGCTGAGCAGGATATGGCGGCGCATCTGGTCAGCCTGCAGGAAAGTAATCTGGCGTTTAGTACCGATGATGATCTTTATATTCTGCTCACCACTGATCGGGCGGCAGCGGCCGCTGAGTTTTTATTATTGCGTCGGCAATATATAGGTATTGGTCTGGGTACCTTGCTGGTCGCCTTGTTATTGGCCGGGGTAACGGCGCGGCGCATTAATCAGCCGCTGGCGCGGCTAAGTGAAGCAGCCGAAGCCTTGCGCGGCGGTGACTACAGTGAGCCGGTTGAGTTACAGCGAAACGATGAATTCGGCCAGCTTGGCAGGGCGTTTGACAGCATGCGTCAGGCCATTGGTGAACGTGAGCAACATATTGTTTATCAGGTCGAGCATGACCTGCTTACTGGTCTGCCAAATCGCACTTCGTTTCAGCGACGCTTGGGTAAGTCGTTGCAGCAAGGCCGCAGCGGGGTGTTAGGGATACTGAATATTATCCGTTTTCGTGAAATCAACGACCGACTGGGGCAGCGCATAGGCGATCAGATCCTACAACTGGTTGGCAAACGCCTGGAAAATAATCTTGCCGATGGCTGGTGGCTGGGCCGGCTGGCCGGCGATGAATTTGTGTTGCTGAGCGACGGCAAGGACCTGCAAGATTTTGAGCAGTTGCTAAAGCGTCTGAAGCCGCTGCTTGAACAACGCTGGATGCTGGGTGCGTCACACTACCTGCTGGATTTCCGGGTAGGTTACCTGGAGTACCCGGATCATGGCGAGGATGTAGATACCTTAGTGCGGCGAGCGCAGATCTGCTCCACCCTGGCAAAACAGCGAAAACAATTCGCCCGTGCTTATGACGCGGGTATGGACGAAAGTTACATGCGCCGGCTGCAAATACTTAAAGCACTGCCGGAAGCTGTCAGCCAGAATAAATTACAGCTGCACTTTCAGCCCAAGCTGGACTGTCAGCAGGGCAATGTTATCGGCGCTGAAGCGCTGGTGCGCTGGCGCCATGATGAACTTGGGGTGGTGCGGCCGGATGAGTTTATTCCGTTAGCGGAGCAAACCGGCGAAATCAATCGTATAACCCGTTGGGTTTGTGCGGCGGCGCTGGATCAGCTGCAGCTTTGGCACGAACAGGGCCATGCGCTGATCATGGCCATCAACCTGTCGGCACTGGATCTGCAATGGGATGAATTGGGCGACTACCTGACTACTTTGCTGAAAGAACGTGGCCTACCGCCGGCTAAAGTGACGCTGGAAGTAACTGAGAGCGCGGTGATGGCGGATCCCGAGCGGGCTATTGAGCGGCTGGGCCAGTTACGTGCGGCCGGAATGCGCATCTCAATTGATGATTACGGTACCGGCTATTCTTCACTGGCGCAGCTAAAACGGTTGCCGGTGGATGAACTTAAGCTGGATCGTTCCTTTATTACCGAGCTGTCAGAAAATACCGCTGATCAGACCATAGTGCGATCCACTCTGGCGCTAGCGCAGGAGATGAAACTGGCGACCGTCGCCGAAGGGGTGGAAGATGATGCCGCCTGGCAAGTGTTGCGTACCCTTGGTTGCCAGACTATGCAGGGCTTTTATTTTAGCCGTCCACTGGCGGCTGCTGAATTTGATAAATGGCTGCAGAACTACAATGTTAAGCACTAACAAGGAGGTACAATGAGGCGTTTTCGGGTTGCCGGAATTTTAGTTGCGGCGTTTGCGATGGCGGCGATGCCTGCTCACGCTGGCAAAGGGCGCCTGCTGGCCACCGGCGGAGCGACCTCGGTCGAAGGGGCTGGCGGTGGCGGCATCACGCCGTGGGCAACCTTATCCAGTTATGCTGAAGCCGGCGAGTGGGGTGCCACGGTTGCCTACAGCGAAGCCGGCGTTGATGATTTTGGTTTGCAGGTGCAGGGCGTCAGTTTTACTTACAGCAACCGCGTTGAAGTGTCTTACGCCCGGCAGCAGTTCGGTTTAGATACCATAGGCGGCGAACTGGAGCAGGACATCTGGGGCGCTAAAGTACGACTTGCTGGTGATCTGGTATATGGAGATATGCCGCAGATTAGTGTCGGGCTACAGCATAAACGTAACCGCACCTTTTCACTGCCGCAGGCGGTTGGTGCCCGGTCAGATAGCGGCACCGACTATTACCTGAGCGCCGCTAAGGCCTGGCTGAACGGACCTTTCGAGCGCACCTGGCTGGCGAATGTGACGGTACGTGCGACCCGCGCGAATCAGACCGGGCTGCTGGGTTTTGGCGGCGATCAGGGTGACAGTCACGAACTGATGACAGAAGCTGCGGTCGCCATGTTTGTGAATCGTTACTGGGCAATAGGGGCTGAGTACCGGCAAAAGCCTGATAATCTGAGTTTTGCCGGTGAACACGACTGGCATGATCTGTTCGTGGCCTGGTTTCCGAACAAGACCATCGGTGTGGTCGGTGCCTATACCAATCTCAAGTCAATCGCCGGACTGCCGGATCAAAAAGGCTGGTACCTGTCGTTACAGGCGACCTTTTAGTTGTAGGGAGACGATTTAAGTGAGCAAACCAATATCACTACTGCTGCTGGTGTTTATGTTACTGACGCCGGTGCCGGTTAAGGCACAGCAGCTCTATCACGAGCTTGGCGGCCGGGAGGGGATCAGTAATCTGGTTGAAAGCCTGATCCTGGAGATTGCGACCGACGAACGTATTATTCATTATTTTGCCGATGCCGATATTGATCGCTTTCATGAAATGCTTACCCTGCATATTTGTGAAGTCACCGGCGGACCCTGTAAATATACCGGCGCGCCCATGCCCGAGGTACATCGCAACATGGCGATTTCGGCCAGCGAATTTAATGCCCTGGTTGAAGATTTGATAGCGGCTATGGAAGCCGAGGGGATTCCGGTAGGTACACAAAATAAGTTACTTGCTATACTGGCCGCCATGCGCGACGACGTCATTCGTTTATAGCAAGTCGTTTATAACAAAAAGAAAAGCTACAGGGTCTTCTGACAATGATAAAAATAAAGATTCCCCATACCTTGGTTTTAATGATGTACATGATGGTAGGGGCATTGATCCTTACCTGGCTGATCCCCTCAGGTGAGTTTGAGCGGAGCGTTAATACCATCGGCCAGACGGTGGTGAGTCCCGGTACTTATAGCCAACTTGATGAGCAACCGCTGCTTAGCCCGCTCACTTTATTTACCGTTATCCCCCAGGCGCTCGGCGACGCCT
This sequence comes from uncultured Pseudomonas sp., assembly GCA_964462025.1. Taxonomy (GTDB): domain Bacteria; phylum Pseudomonadota; class Gammaproteobacteria; order Enterobacterales; family Alteromonadaceae; genus Pseudidiomarina. The sequence continues at coordinate 9,102 of CAYWXF010000069.1, forward strand.
CCGGCGTTATTTTCTTTGTGCTGTTGATAGGCGGCGTGATGGGCATTCTGCGTGCCACCGGCATGCTGGACGCAGTGATCGGTCTGCTGCTGCACCGCTTTGCTGACAAAACCGGCTGGCTGATATTTGGCGGGATGCTGACTTTTGGCATTTTTTCAGCGCTAATTGGCGTGGCTGAAGAATACCTGATCTTTGTCGCCATGCTGGTGGCTCTGTGCCGGGCCCTTAAACTTGATGGAATTACCGCCATGGGTATTCTAATCGTCGGCTATGGTATCGGTTACGGCTTATCACTATTTAACCCTTTTACCTTGTTGATCGCGCAGTCGATTGCTGAAGTACCGCCGGCATCGGGCTTATGGTACCGGCTGGTGCTCTGGGTGCCGATTTTTGCGATTGGCTTCCATCATGTTTACCGTTATGCCAAAAAGGTCGCGGCGGATCCCAGCCAGTCACTGGTGGCTGATATTGCCGCACCGGACCTTACGGATACCGGTGACTACCCGGCGCTGAACAGCCGTCATAAAATTATTCTGCTCGGCTTTGTAGCTGTATTGGCGCTACTGGTTTACGGCATTGTGGCGCATGGCTGGTATCTGGTTGAGCTGAGCGCGCTGTTTCTTGGCTTCGGGTTGTTTGCCGCGCTGGTTTCCGGCATGGGCAGCAGTAATGCCGCGAATCGCTTTATTGAAGGTGCCAGTGAACTTACGGCGACGGCGTTGCTGATTGGTTTTGCCCGCTCCATTGCCATGATCCTGGAGCAGGGGCAGGTGCTGGATACCGTGATTTACTACCTGGCGATGCCGGTAGAAGCTTTCGGTGCGCACTTTGGCGCGGTCA
>CAYWXF010000070.1:0-9806 GCA_964462025.1 uncultured Pseudomonas sp.
TTACCCGAGCGGACCCAACAAGCTGGTTACGAATACAAATACCCGGACGTTGAAAGCGCCCTCAGGGCTTGTCTGTTGCCTTCTTCATAGCCCGTACGAAGTTTTCCAGTTCGGCGGTCATGGTGCCGACATCACCAAGGTTTTGCTCAATAATGCGAACCACGGCTGAACCGCTGATTGCTCCGGCCGCGCCGGCTGCCAGCGCCGCCTGCACATGGTCCGGAGTGGCAATACCAAAACCCAGCAGCGGTGGCGCACTGCCGGCTTCCCGTAAGGTATCAATGAGGGCGCTCGCCGGCGCCACCATCTGCTGTTCAGCACCGGTCACCCCTGCACGACTAAGCAAATAGACATAGCCCTGACTGTGTTTCGCCACTTGCTGCAGCCGTTCGTTGCTGGCATCCGGCGGCGCGATATAAATGGGCTCAATGCCATGGCGTTGCGCCGTTTCGCTGTATGAAAGGCTTTCGCGCACCGGCACATCCGCAATAAGAACCGAGTCGACGCCAGCTGTGGCACAGCGCTGATAAAAGGTATCGACATCAGGGCAGGAAACCAGATTGGCGTATACCAGCAGGCCGATGGGCAGATCCGGATTCTCGTCCCGGATGGTGCGCACAAGCTTCAGGCAGTCGGCGGTACGGACACCCGCCGACAGGGCTCGCAGGCTGGCTTTCTGGATGGTCGGACCGTCGGCGACGGGATCAGAAAACGGCAGCCCCAGCTCCAGTGCATCGGCACCGCCGGCGATGAGCGCCCGCAATATCGCCAGACTCGTTTCGGGATCCGGGTCGCCCAGAGTCACAAAAGGCACGAAGGCGCCTTGTCCGCGCTCATCTAAGCGGGCAAACAGCTTCTGATAACGGCTCATGGCTGGTTCTCCTGCTGTTGTGAGTCAGACTGTGCTTTAGCTTGTGCGGCAAAAATCTTCCGGACGTGGTCGATGTCTTTGTCGCCGCGGCCGGATAAATTGACCAGCAGGATTTCCGGTGCATCGGGCTCAGCGGCCCGGCGTAAGGCATAGGCCAGGGCATGGGCCGATTCCAGGGCCGGGATGATGCCTTCTTTTTCGGCCAGCAACTTAAAGGCGTCCAATGCTTCCTGGTCGGTTACCGACTCATAGCGCGCCCGGCCAATGCTTTTCAGGTAGGCGTGCTGCGGTCCGACACCCGGGTAGTCGAGGCCTGCGGAAACCGAGTAGCTTTCTTCAATCTGGCCTTCGTCGGTTTGCATCAGAAACGATTTACAACCGTGCAGGATACCGGGTTTGCCAGCGGCCAGGGTCGCGCCGTGTTCATGGGTATCCAGGCCATGGCCAGCTGGTTCGACTCCCACCAGGGCAACATCGGTTTCATCAATAAATTCAGCAAACATGCCGATGGCATTGGAACCACCACCCACACAGGCAATGACTTCATCCGGCAGGCGGCCGGCCCGTTCTTTGATCTGGGCTTTGGCTTCAGCACCAATCATCCGGTGAAACTCCCGCACGATGGTCGGGAACGGGTGCGGACCAGCCGCGGTGCCGAGCAGGTAGTGGGTGGTATCATAACTGGCAGTCCAGTCGCGCAATGCCTCGTTTACGGCATCTTTAAGGGTACCGCTGCCGGTATCAACCGGTACCACTTTGGCGCCCATCAGCTCCATCCGGAACACATTCGGCTGCTGGCGCTCCACGTCTTTGGCGCCCATATAAATGGTGCAGTCAAGATCCAGCAACGCGCACGCCAGGGCGGTGGCGGTACCATGCTGGCCGGCGCCGGTTTCCGCAATAATGCGGCGTTTGCCCATACGTTTTGCCAGCAGCGCCTGACCCAGTACCTGGTTGGTTTTATGCGCACCGCCATGCAGCAGATCTTCGCGCTTGAGGTAAATTTTGGTGCCGTTTGGTGAGTCAACCGGCAGGTTCTGGCATAACGACAAGGGGGTTGGCCGACCCAGATAGTTTTTCAGCAAATCCGCGAAGGTTTTCTGAAATTCCGGGTCCTGCTGTGCATCAATAAAAGCCTGCTCGAGCTGATCGAGGGCTGGTAGCAGAATTTCCGGTACAAATTGCCCGCCAAATTCGCCGAAATAGGCCGGGTACTGCTTATTCTGTGACTGTGTCATAGGGTATTCCGTCCGTATTGCCGTAACTGATGAAATAATTCGATAATTAAGCCAGCGTCTTTGCCGCCCGGCTGATATTCGACACCTGAGTTGAAGTCCAGGCGGCCAATGCCGGTAGCTAGCGCCGCCGCTGCATTTTCAGCGCTCAGGCCGCCGGCAAGTATGCACTGATCCTGTTGCTGATCCGATAACGTGTCCAGCAAGCTCCAGTCAAACGTCTGCCCACTACCGCCGTAGCGGTTGTCGAGTAAGAAGGCTTCGACTTCGAGCGGGGGCAACAACAACGGCTCATCAACGCCGATGGCCTTCCAGATTACGCAGCCCGCCGGCAGTGATTTCCGCAGTTCATTCACGTAATCAATATCTTCATGGCCATGTAACTGGACCGCAGCGAGGCTTAGCTGATGGGCATAATCAATAACCTGTTGTACCGGCTGGTCGGCAAATACACCGACAAAGCTGAGATCTGGCTCAGCCTGACAAATACGCCGGGCCGTTTCAATGTTTACAAAGCGCGGTGAGCGTTCGACAAAAATAAGGCCGCCAAAGGCAGCACCGGCGGCGCGGACCACCATGGCATCGGCCGGGTCGGTCAGGCCGCAAACTTTGTGCTGGCCGTAAATAAGCTCACGGCAGGCCTGGTCGATATTGGGCTGAGCGGATAACGCGCTACCGATCAGAAAGCCATCAACATAAGGCGCGCTGGCGCACACCTGGCGGTGGCTGGTATAGCCGGATTCAGCCACCAGCAAGGCGCCCTCGGGGGCTTGCGCACTTAACTCAATACTACGGTTATTATCAATGCTGAGATCATGCAGGTTGCGGTTATTAATGCCAATAATTTTCGCCTGCAGTTTCGCCGCACGGGCCATTTCGTCAGGTGTGGACACTTCGGTGAGTACATCCAGGTTAAACTCGGCGGCGAGGGACGACAGGCTCTGATACTGCTCATCGTCAAGCACCGATAGCATCAACAGAATCGCATCAGCACCGAAGTGACGGGCCAACAACACCTGCAGTGGCTCCACGATGAAGTCTTTACAGAGCACCGGTACATCCACTGCCGCGCTGACCGCTGCCAGATAACGGAAGTCGCCCTGAAAATAGTCCGGCTCAGTCAGTACTGAAATCGCATCAGCGTAACGGGCGTAAGCGCGGGCCATAGTAACCGGATGAAAATCACCGCGGATGAGCCCCTTTGATGGCGACGCCTTTTTGCATTCAAGAATAAAACTGCTGCGTGGTTTTGCCAGCGCCTCAGCCAGACTGCGCTGACTGGGCACCAGGCGCGCTGTCAGATCGGCAGCATCGTAGCGGCTTGCCAGCTGTTGCACAGCCTGGCGACGATTGGCGACGATTTGCTGAAGAATGGTTTCAGCCATGATTGAACTCCTGTAGCTGCCGTAAATGATCCAGTGCCTTGCCGCTGCTTAGATGCTCGAGTACCGCATGGGTGGCTTTATCAAGCTGCTGATATTCGCCGGCCAGATAGAGCAAGCCCGCTACACTGATGGCGATCGCATGCTGGTGCGCGTCACTGGCGGTACCAGCGAGGGCTTGCTGTAACAAGGTGGCATTGCGATCGGCGTCACCACCGGCCAGTTCACTGACAGGAGCTGATGGTACCCCAAAATCGGCCGGCGTTAACTGATATTCTGTTAATTCACCGTCACGTAACTCAACCACCTGGGTGCTGCCGTGTAAGGCAATTTCATCAATGCCGCTCCCATGGACCACCATAGCGCGCTGACAGCCCAGCAAATGCAGGGTTTCAGCCATCGGCCGGCACCAACTGGCGTCATATACGCCTAATTGTTGCACATCAGGCCGGGCCGGATTCACCAGCGGACCGAGCAGATTGAACAGGGTGCGGGTTTTGAGGGTCTGGCGTACCGGCATGGCATAGCGAATACCGGGGTGATAATGCGGTGCAAACAGGAAGCAGAAATTAAACAGGTCCAGTTGCTCAGCAGCCACAGCCGGGTCCTGGGTGACCGATAAGCCGAGGCTTTCTAAGACATCGGCAGAGCCTGAACGGGAGGATACGCTGCGATTACCATGCTTGGCCACAGTCAGGCCCATACTGGCGGCGACCAGCGCTGCGGTAGTCGAAATATTAATGGTGTTACTACTGTCGCCGCCGGTGCCACAGCTGTCGACCACCAGCCGCTGCGGGCGCTGAAAGGGTTTTGCCGCATGGCGCAGGGCCTGGGCCGCGCCGGCCATTTCCGCTGGTTGCTCACCACGCATTTTCATCGCGATTAAGGCGGCGGTGATCTGGATCTCGTTCAGCTCGCCTTTCACCAGCCGCTCAAACAGGCGCTGACTGTCCGCCATGGTTAATGCGTTGCCGTTAAGTAACTCTTTGATAACTTGCATGACTACTGCTCCTGAGAAAATAGATAGCTGACGCTTTGTGCCAGCAGCTGGCTGCCATGGCTGGTCAGAATGGATTCAGGGTGAAACTGAAAGCCCAGTGCCTGGTAATCAATGAAAGCGGCAGCCATAGGGATATCGCCGTAGCTGGCGATCACCTCAACCGCCGCCGGCAGGTCAAAACCTGACAGCGAATGATAACGGGCAACGGTCAGCGGGTTGGGCAGGCCGCTAAAAATAGGATGGCTGGTGTGATTAACCTGTGCCTTTTTACCATGGACGGTTTCACCACAGCGATCAACGCGGCCGCCGCTGGCCTGGATCAGCGCCTGAAAGCCCAGACAAATTCCAAGCATGGGGTAGCGGCCGCGGGCACCTTCGATAACCTCCAGCAAATTACCGGAACTGGCCGGGTGGCCCGGCCCCGGTGACAGGCAAAGCAACTGCCGGCCCTGATAGTCTGCCATCAGCTGCAGTAGCTTAGCTGGCGCAATATGATTGCGATAGACCACTAACGGATAGCCAAGCTGTCGCAGTTCATCGACCAGGTTATAGGTAAAGGAATCAAAATTATCCAGCAGCACAATACGATCAGGAGGATTCATGACGCGGCCTCCGTGCTTCGCTGCGCATCTTGTATGGCTTTTATAACTGCCCGCGCCTTGCTCTCGGTTTCAGCTACTTCGGCCGCCGGTATCGAGTCATGCACAACCCCGGCGCCGGCCTGCACCACGGCGCGGCCATTGCGGACAAAGGCGGAGCGGATGACAATGCAGCTGTCCATATCGCCATTACCGGATAAATAGCCGACGGCACCGCCGTAGCTGCCGCGGCGCTGTTGCTCAACCTGCCGGATCAGGGTCGCGGCGCTGACTTTCGGCGCGCCGACTAAGGTACCCATATTCATACAGGCCCGGTAGGCATGCAGCGCATCCAGATCGTCGGCCAGTTGCGCAACCACCCGCGATACCAGATGCATAACATGGGAATAGCGGTCCACCTGCAGCAGGTCGGCCACATAGCGGGTTCCCGGCCGGGCGATGCGCGACAAATCGTTACGCGCCAGGTCCACCAGCATCATATGCTCAGCCAGTTCTTTCTGATCAAGTCGCAGTTCCAGCTCCAGCCGGCTATCGAGGTCGGGATGATAGTTGCCGTCAGCGTCTTTGCCGCGCGGCCGGGTGCCAGCGATAGGGTAGAGCTCAACCTGATTGGTCGCGGCCGTGTACTTCAGTGCTGACTCAGGTGAGGCACCAAATAACTCGAAAGAATCAGTGCGCATGAAAAACATGTAAGGCGATGGATTGGCAACCTTCAGTTGCTGGTAAGCGGCCAGCGCGTCGTTGCAGTTCAGCTCAAAGCGTCGTGACGGCACCACCTGGAAAATATCACCGGCGAGAATATGCTGCTGCAGCTCGGTCACTATAGTCGCAAAGTCGGATGCAGTGGGCGTGGCCGTCACTTCGGTATTAACCGGTGTGGTTGGCGCGGAGGCAGGCTCCGGGCGGCCGGGCAACTGACACTGGGCAACAATCCGGCCCACCTGGTCAGCAATGTATGGGTAAAAGTCCGCGCTATCCGGGCCGCTGAATAAATTCGCCAGTAACTCCGTAGTCTGCTGCTGGTGATCGATAATAATCAGGGTTTCGGCCAGGTAAAAATGGTAGTCCGGGCAGCAATTCACCCCTTCGGTTACTTCTGGCAGCTGTTCGAATGAGGCGATGTAATCATAGCCAAATACCCCACCCAGGAATATTCCCAGGGGGTGCGGCTGAGTTTGCTGCAGTTGTTGCTGAATGATGCGTAGCGGCTCAATATTACTGGTTGCCCGCAGCCGGCTGTCTTCATCGGCATCGGTATCGGGGCGCTCGAAAACACAGGTCAGCTTATTGACCGCGCGGGTCAGCTCAGCATGCGCAGCGAGTTGTTCGGCCAGCCATGGCAATAACTGCGAACCGTTATTGGTCAGCGCGGTAATCTCAACGATCTGATCCTGACAGACCACCTGCAGCGCGGCATCGACCATGAGCAGACTTTTCAGATTCTCACGGGAGTTAATTTCAGCCGAGTCCAGCAGCAAATTATGGGCATGATGCTGACATAGGCGGCGATACAGCGCGAGTGGATCGGGCTGGTATGGCAAGTTGATCTGTAAGCTGGTGATGTAACCGGGATGTTCGATAATGTCCACGTTGTTCCCACTCTTGTATAAAATTCAGATAGCCAAAAAAAGCAATAAAAAAACCCGCTCGGAAGCGGGTTTTTTGAATCTAAAACGTGACAAGCACGCACAGAAGCATCACCCGCTAGGTCGGGATATGCCACCACCAGTTTAAGGCTTTGTGTGCTGCTAAAGTGTTCATCACCAATAGATTCCAGTTAAAGTTGTCTAATTCAATAGCGCTAAGTTAGCGTCAATTCTTTTGGCTGTCAACGCACATCGTGCTTTAAGATCCGCGATTTCTGACGTTCCCAGTCACGCTGTTTCACGGTATCCCGTTTGTCATGGGACTTTTTACCTTTGGCCAGATAAATCTCAAGCTTGACCAGATGGCGCTTCCAGTACATGGCGGTGGCCACAATCGAGTAGCCTTCGCGTTCACTGGCACCAATTAGTTTATCTAGTTCACGCTGTTTCAGTAAGAGTTTCCGGCTGCGCTCAGGATCGCACACTACATGCGAGGACGCCTCCAGTAACGGCTGGATTTGTGCGCCGAGCAGGTAGGCTTCGCCATTGCGGATAATCACATAAGTATCACTGATATTTACTTTACCAGCGCGAATGCTTTTTACTTCCCAACCTTGCAGGGCGATGCCGGCCTCAAATTTATCTTCGAGGAAATACTCATGACGCGCCTTTTTGTTCAGCGCGATGGTGCCGGAATTTGCTTTGGATTTTGATTTTGTCATGGCGCGTATTATACCGATGCCACATTAAAATAAAATTTGTTTCTGCGCTTGTTTAAACCGCTTGTTAAAGCGTTGCAGAAGGATGATTCACGGTTGAAATTGCGCTATCATTCGTGGGTTTTACAGATAACCGGATGGCGAGGACCAACATGCCGACAATTGAGCGAAGTGCTCTGGTACCCTACAGTGACGCGCAGATGTATGCGCTAGTTAATGATATCGAAAAATATCCGGAATTTGTCCCGGGCTGCCGTCATTCCGAGGTGCTGGAGTCGACTCCGACCAGCAAGGTCGCGCGCCTGGAAGTCAGCAAAGCCGGTATCGGTAAGTCATTTACTACCCGTAACTTCCTGCAGCCCCCAAACCACATCGGCATGGAGCTGGTTGACGGGCCGTTTCGTTATTTGCGTGGCGGCTGGCATTTTGAACGGCTGGACGAAGAGTCCTGCAAAATCATCCTGCGCTTAGATTTTGAGTTTTCCAATCGCCTTCTGGGGATGGCCTTTGGCCGCATTTTTAATGAAATGCAGGGCCGCATGGTAGATGCTTTTGTGAGTCGTGCCAAAACCGAATATGGAACCGCCTGACAATGGCCAATGATAAAATTCAGATCGAGGTCGCCTATGCAACGCCTCACCGCCAGCTTATTATTCCGCTGCGCGTGGCGTCCGGAACGCCCGTGTCTGAATGCATTGCGCTGTCTGAAATAGCGCGTTATTTTCCTGAAATCGACCTGAGCAGTCAGAAAGTCGGTATCTGGAGCAAAACGGTGAAGCTTGAGCATGAACCACGCGAAGGTGACCGTATTGAAATTTACCGGCCATTAATTGCCGACCCCAAAGCCAGCCGTCGCCGTCGGGCGGAACGTGCGGTTGATGATGGTCGCGCCGATCCGGTTACCGGCGGACGCCGGCGCCGGGAAAAATCTGCCGAACAGCCGGAAGACGAGTAACATAGTGGCAATTATTCTTTATATAATGCGGCATGGCGATGCGGAACCGGCCCAGGCCCTGAGTGCCGACGCGATCCGGCCACTGAGTCCGGCCGGCGAAGAAGAAGTGCTGCACAGCACTGATTGGCTGGCACAGCAACTGGCGGACGTTGAAGCATCCGGTCTGGATCTGCTGATCTGCAGCCCGTATATCCGGGCCCGCCAGACTGCCGCCATTGTCGAAAGCAAAATCAAGGTTGGCCGCCACATGCAGCATGGCGACGTGACGCCTGATGGCAATCCGGAAGTTTTTGCTGACTGGCTGTTTACCCAGTTACCGCAAGATAAAGCTGTGCAGCGTGTGGCCGTTGTTTCGCACATGCCGTTTGTCAGTTATCTGGTAGCGGAACTGGATCCGGCGACCCAGCCGCTGTTATTTCAGACCGCCGGTATCGCCGAGATGACACTCGACTGCGAGACCGGTCGTGGACGTTTTCAACGTATGGCCGGCGCAGAGCCTGAATGGAGATAGAGAGTGGAGATAGCGAATTGACATTATCCTTAAACCAGGCTGCTGAACAACTGGTCAGCGTTCGCGACATGCTGCGCTGGGCAGTCACCAATATGCAAGCGGCGGATATCTATTTCGGTCATGGTACCGATAACAGCTACAGTGAAGCGCAGGTTTTGCTGGCGGCGGTGCTCCATCTGGATTTCAGCCAGCTGGAGCTCTTCGCAGATGCACGGCTAACTCAGGATGAGCGAAGCGCTTTTGCAGAATTGCTGGAACAGCGGATAGAGCAGCGCATTCCGGCTGCTTACCTGGTCGGCCAGGCCTGGTTTGCCGGACTGCCGTTCCTGGTCGATGAACGCGTGCTGGTACCGCGCTCACCCATAGCGGAGCTGATTGCGCGCCGGTTCACTCCCTGGCTCAAGCAAGCTCCCACCCGCATTCTGGATTTATGCACGGGCAGTGGATGTATCGCGATAGCCTGTGCCTATGCATTTCCTGAGGCGGAAGTCGACGCGCTGGATCTCTCGGTCGACGCGCTGAGTGTGGCTGAGGAAAATATTGCCTATCACCAGATGGAAGAGCGGGTTATCCCGATAGAATCGGACTTATATCAGGCTATTCCAGGTCAGCGTTATGATTTAATTGTAACGAATCCGCCTTATGTCGACGCCGAAGATATGGCAGATTTACCTGAGGAGTTCTCGCATGAGCCGGAACTTGGTTTAGCGGCCGGTACCGACGGCCTGGATCTGGTGCGCACTATTATGCGTGAAGCGCCGGAGCATCTGACGGACGATGGCATACTGATTTGCGAAGTGGGTAATTCGATGCTGGCGTTAATTGCTGAATACCCGCATGTTCCCTTTACCTGGATTGAGTTCGAACACGGTGGTGAAGGGGTATTTATGCTGAGCAAAGCGGATCTGGTGCGGTTTCAGCACGAATTCTAAGGAGAGGGCATGGCCG
>CAYWXF010000071.1:0-1208 GCA_964462025.1 uncultured Pseudomonas sp.
CACCATTACCCGTTTTCATAAGCCGCAACGACCACAGCAGTTAACCGTAGAAACCACCCCCGGCGTTATCTGCAGCCAGCGCTTTCACCCGCTTGATGCGGTTGGCCTCTATGTACCGGGAGGCTCCGCCGTGTTGCCTTCTACTGCCATGATGTTAGGCATTCCGGCGCAACTGGCCGGCTGTGCCCGCCGGGTACTGGTGAGTCCGCCCGACGCCAACGGTGATTTGTCGCCGGCATTGATGTATGTGGCACAAAAATGTGGTATTACCGAGGTATATCGCTGTGGCGGTGCCCAGGCGATTGCCGCGCTTGCCTATGGCACTGAAAGTATCGCCCCGGTGGTCAAAATATTCGGTCCTGGCAATAGTTATGTTACAGCCGCCAAGCAGCAGGTGTCGCAGGATGCCGCTGGCGCCGCTATTGATATGCCCGCCGGCCCCTCTGAACTGCTGGTTATCGCCGACGACACCGCGAATCCAGCTTTTGTCGCTGCGGATTTACTTTCGCAGGCTGAGCACGGCGCTGACTCCCAGGTCATTTTACTAAGCCCGTCGGAAGATTTACTGAAAGCCACCGCCCTGGCTATTGAGCAGCAGCTTGCGGAACTACCACGGGCCGATGTCGCCCGCCAGTCGCTGCTCGCAAGTTCACTGGTGCAGGTCAGCTCCATTGCCGAAGCTGTGGCTATCAGTCAGCGCTACGCCCCGGAGCACCTGTCGGTGCAGCTGGACGAAGCAGATTCCTGGTTAGATCGGCTGACCAACGCCGGTTCGGTGTTTGTGGGACATTACACGCCCGAAAGTGGCGGTGATTATGCCACCGGCACCAATCACGTGCTGCCGACCTATGGCTTTGCCCGCAATTACTCCAGCCTCGGTTTGCTCGACTTCTATCGCCGTTACACGGTGCAGCAGGCCAGCCGCGAGGGCCTGGCAAGTCTGGCCGACGCCATTGTCGAACTGGCGCAGACCGAAGGCCTGGATGCACACGCCCGCGCTGTCAGTATCCGGTTACAGGGAGAACAGTCATGAGTATCGCTGATCGTCTGCAGCGCCAGCATTTGCGCGATCTTACCCCCTACGCCTCGGCCCGCCGCAGCATGAGTGGCGGTGCCGTATGGCTGAATGCCAACGAAGCACCGCTGACTCCGTCCCTGCAACCTGCCAGTGCTCAGGCCAACCGCTATCCGGCATTTCAGAGCAACGC
>CAYWXF010000071.1:1308-4416 GCA_964462025.1 uncultured Pseudomonas sp.
TATGACCAGCTCGATCAGGTCAAATTGATTTTTATCTGCAGCCCATCGAATCCGCTTGGCAATGAACTGGCCACGGACGATTTGGAAGACCTGCTTGAGCAGGTCGGCGAGCGGGCGCTGGTGGTTGTCGATGAAGCCTATATCGAATTCGCCGCCACCGGTCAGCCCGACAAGTTAAACCTGCTGACCGGCTGGCTTGATCGCTACCCGCAACTGGTGGTCCTGCGCACCCTTTCTAAAGCTTTTGGCCTGGCAGCCATTCGCTGCGGCTTCGCGCTGGCGGGCCGCGACGTGATTCAGTGTCTGCGTAAGGTCATTGCACCCTATCCGTTACCCCAGCCGACGCTTGACTACGCGACCCGCGCGCTGCAACCCGAAGCCATTGCCGCTATGCATGCTATGCTGGCAACTGTCACTGAGCAACGGCAACGTTTGCTGACCGCCCTGGCACACCGCCAGTGGGTAAAGCGGATCTGGCCCAGCACCACCAACTTCGTTCTGCTCAGTGTCACTGATGCTGCTGCGCTGGTGGCTCGCTGTGCTGAAAAAGGCGTGCTTATCCGCAACCAGTCACAACAGCTGGGTTTGAGTAACAGCGTTCGTATTAGCATTGGCAGCAGCCAGGAAATGGATCAATTATTGGAGGCTTTACCCGCATGAGTGGTCAGCAAAACGCACAAAATATTCTGTTTATTGACCGTGACGGTACCCTGGTGGTTGAGCCGCCCGTGGATAAACAGCTCGACAGTATTGCCAAGCTGCAATTCGAACCCGGCGTTATCCCTGCTTTACTGGCATTCCAGGCGTCGGGCTATCAACTGGTAATGGTGTCTAACCAGGATGGACTGGGAACCGATAGCTTCCCTCAGGCCGATTTTGATGCGCCCCATAACCTGATGATGGATATTTTCAGTTCACAGGGTATTCGCTTCGCTGATGTACTGATTTGTCCACACTTTCAGGAAGACGGCTGCAGTTGCCGCAAACCTGCATTAGGTCTGGTACGCGAGTATCTGCAACAGGGTCGGATAAACTTTGCCAATTCTTATGTCATCGGTGATCGCGATACCGATATTCAGTTGGCTGAAAATATGGGTATCCGCGGCATAAAATATGACCCGCAGACCAACAACTGGAACCGCATTCAGCACCAGCTACTGAACCGCCCGCGCCAGGCCAGCGTAACCCGCACCACCCGTGAAACCGACATCAGGGTTAACCTGGACCTGGACGCGACCCGGCCGGTAACCATAAATACCGGAATCGGTTTTTTCGACCACATGCTGGAACAGATCGCGACCCATGCTGGTTTTTCATTGGATCTACAGGTTCAGGGTGACCTGCACATCGATGAGCACCACACCGTTGAGGATACCGCCCTGGCGCTTGGCCAGGCGCTGCGGCAGGCGCTCGGCGACAAACGTGGCATCGGCCGCTTCGGTTTTGCGCTACCTATGGACGAGTGCCGGGCAGAATGCCTCATTGACCTGTCCGGCCGGCCCTACCTGCAGTTTGATGCCAATTTCAGCCGCGACAAGGTCGGTGAGCTCTCGACCGAAATGGTCGGCCATTTTTTCCGCTCGATCAGTGATGCCATGGCGGTATCCCTGCACCTGAGCACAACTGAGGGCAACAGTCATCATCAGGTCGAGAGTCTGTTTAAGGTGTTTGGCCGCGCCCTGCGCCAGGCCATCACGCGCACCGCAGACGGCGCGTTGCCTTCGAGTAAAGGTATGCTGGCATGAATCTGGTTATCATCAACACCGCTTGTGCCAACCTGACTTCAGTCCGGTTTGCCGTTGAGCGTCTGGGCGTAACGCCGGAGGTGACCGCAGATGCTGCCCGCATTCAGCAAGCCGATCGCGTTATCCTGCCCGGCGTGGGCACGGCGCGGGCGGCCATGCGTAACCTGCAGCAACTGGAACTGGTACCCGTCATCCGTGAACTGCAGCAGCCGGTGCTGGGCATTTGTCTGGGTATGCAGTTGCTGACTGACTGGAGTGCCGAAGGTGACGTTGACTGCCTTGGAGTGATACCGGCCCGCACTGAGCGTCTGCAGGCCGCTGGCCTGCCGCTGCCGCATATGGGCTGGAATACGCTGCAGGACACCGCGGAAAACCCTCTGACCCGCGGTCTCGGCGATGACCCCTGGTGTTACTTTGTGCATAGCTTTGCTGTGGCGCCGGATGACTACACCATCGCGCGGGCAACCTATGGCCAGACCTTTGCTGCGATGATCCGAAAACGTAACTTCTTCGGCGCCCAGTTTCACCCTGAACGCTCAGGCGCTACCGGCGGCCGGATATTAAAGAATTTTCTGGAGATAACCGATGCTGATACCAGCGCTTGATCTCATTGACGGCAACGTCATCCGGCTGCAGCAGGGCGACTTCGCCCGGCAGACCACTTACGCCGATAGCCCGCTGCCACTGGTTGAAGCCTACCAGCAGGCCGGTGCTCAATGGTTACACCTGGTCGATCTTGATGGCGCCCGGGACCCCGCTAAACGCCAACTAAAATTAATCGAGCAGATTACCGCCAGTACCTCGATGGCCGTCCAGATTGGTGGCGGCATCCGTAGTCGCGACGATCTAGAGCAGCTGTTTGAGCACGGCGTACAACGCGTGGTGATCGGCTCGCTGGCCGTGCGCGAACCACAACTGGTGCAAGCCTGGTTACAGGAATTTGGCAGCGATGCCATCGTACTGGCGCTGGATGTGAATATCGCTGACGATGGCCAGGCCTATGTAGCCACCCACGGCTGGCTGGAAACCTCGGATCAGACCTTAGAAGCCCTGATTGAAAACTACCTGGCATTTGGCCTGCGCCACGTGCTGTGCACGGATATCAGCCGTGACGGCATGCTCAGTGGAGCCAATATTGGCCTCTATAAGCAGCTAAAAATCCGCTATCCGCAGCTGGTTCTGCAGGCCTCAGGTGGCATCGCCACACTCGACGATTTGCGCCAGCTGCAGGTGATTAACTGTGATGCGGCTATTCTTGGCAAGTCACTGCTAACCGGCGCTTTTACCATAGAGGAGGCTCTGCAATGCTGGCCCGACGCATAATTCCATGTCTGGACGTTCGTAACGGCGAAGTGGTTAAGGG
>CAYWXF010000071.1:4516-9618 GCA_964462025.1 uncultured Pseudomonas sp.
AATTCGCCTGCCCTCAGGGATCCGGACTTAATCAATACCCTGGTTGATGAATTCGGCCAGCAATGCATCGTTATTGGTATCGACAGCTTTTATGATACCGATACTGAAACTTACCAGGTCTATCAGTTTACCGGTGACGAGAGCCGCACCAGTAAAACCCGCTGGCAGACGCGTGAGTGGTTGCAGGAAGTCGTCAGCCGCGGCGCCGGCGAAATCGTTTTAAACTGTATGAACCAGGATGGCGTAAGGCAAGGCTATGATATTGCGCAGTTGCAGGCGCTGCGACCGGTTTGCCCGGTGCCCCTGATAGCCTCAGGTGGTGCCGGCGCACTGAACCACTTCCGGGATGTATTTCAGCAAGCCGGCGTCGACGGCGCTTTAGCGGCATCGGTGTTCCACAAGCAGCTGATCAGCATTGCTGACCTGAAGAGCCATCTGGCCCACGCCGGTGTGCTGGTGCGGCCGGTACAATAAATCCAGTTAAGGGATAACTATGCAACTTACTGAAGCAACAACCGATGAGCTTGATTTCGATAAAATGGACGGTCTGTTACCAGCCATTGTCCAGCATGTGCTGACTGGCGAAATTCTGATGCAGGGATTCATGAATCAGGACGCCATCAAAGCCACATTAAAAACTGGAAAAGTGACTTTCTTCAGCCGCAGCAAAAGCCGGTTATGGACCAAAGGCGAAGCCTCCGGTAATTACCTGGAACTGGTAAGTGCCCATACTGACTGTGATAAAGACAGCATTCTGGTCATGGCGCTGCCGGCAGGCCCCACCTGCCACCTGGGTAGCCGTAGTTGTTTTAGCGACGATAACCATCAGGCTACGCCGCTGTTGCAGGGCCTGGCTGATACTATCCACAGCCGGCGCCAGCAAGGTGATGAGGCTGCCAGCTATACAGCGCAGTTACTCAAGGCCGGTACTAAACGGGCCGCGCAGAAAGTCGGCGAAGAAGGCGTAGAAGTAGCCCTGGCAGCAGCCGCTGGCGACGACCAGGAGCTACTGAATGAAAGCGCTGATCTGCTTTATCACTTGCTGGTGGTACTGGAAAGCCGGGATCTCACGCTTGCCGAGGTGCTTAAAGTACTGCTTCAGCGGCGTCAGGGCTAAGCTTGTCCTGATGTTGCTGGCGGTAGCGCCGGCTGACGATAACCAGCCGCCAGGTGAGCAGTACCGCGGCCACACTCAGACCCAGAATAAAACCAACCCACATGCCGGCGGCGCCCATCGCCGGCACTATCCAGTCTGTCAGCGACAGGATAATCCCCACACTCAGGCCCAGCGGCCAGTACGACACAAAAGTAATACCCATCACCACCTGGGTGTCTTTATAACCGCGCAAGGTGCCGATCGCGATCGCCTGGAAGGTATCTGAAATAGTAAAAATTGCCGCCAGCCCCATCAGCGTAGCTGCCAACTGAATAACCGCCTGATCGTCGGTATACAGGCTGGCCAGCCAGGCGCCGGCCAGATACATGATCAACCCGTTTACCGCCGCGAACGTCATACCATAGATAGTCGCCAGCTTATGGCTTAGCATAGCGTTTTGCGGATTGCCGGCGCCTAAGGCAAAACCCACCCGCAGGGTGACCGCCATCGACAGACTCAGCGGCACCATATATACCAGCGAGGAAATATTCAGGGCAATCTGGTGACTGGCCACCATGGTCGCGCCCAGCGGCGCTATCACCAGAGCAGCGGCGGCAAACAGGCTCACCTCAAAAAACATCGCGGTAGCAATAGGAAAGCCCAGGCGAATCACATACCAGGTGTCATCCCAGTTTGGTGGGTACCACTGGCTGAACAGCGCTATATGTTTAAAGCGTTTAGCCATCAGTACATAGATCAGCAGACCAAAGGCCATCACCCAGAGTACCAGCGCCGTCGCGATGCCGCAGCCGGCGCCGCCAAAGGCCGGGATATCACCCATGCCGTATATAAACACATAGTTCGCCGGTATATTAACCAGCAGGCCGATCACGCCAATCACCAGCGACGGCATAGTATGTGATAACCCCTCACAGAAGTTACGCAACACCATATAAAGCACAAAAGCGGGAATGCCAAACGACAGGTAGAACAGGTAATCAAGGGTGATGGTGCGCAAATCATCGGCGACATCCATCGCTCCCAGCACATAGGGTGCGCACAGAATGACGGCCAGACACAGAACCCCGCCCAATATCGATGCGTATAGTCCCTGCTGCACCATATTCGCCATGCGCGACTGTTTACCGGCACCATCAAAGTGCGAAATAATCGGCGCCAGCGCCAGCGCTAACCCAAAAATCAGCAGGGTTGAGGGGATCCAGATACTGGCCCCTACCGATACCGCTGCCAGATGCACCGCGCCGACCTGCCCGGCCATCACCGTGTCGGCAACACTCATTAACATATGCGTCAATTGTGCGATCAGGATCGGGCCGGTCAGCTTGGCAAGCTTAACCGATTCCGGCCACCAGTTAGCCCAGGCATGCATCAGTGTTTACTCCACAGCCGGACCCAGCGTCTGCCAGGCCTCATCAAGATGGTGCAGTAACTGCTGCACCTGTGTCACGGTTGTATAGGCCGCCAGCGATACCCGCACCACCGCCGTTAAATCCCAGGATTGCAATAGCAATTGCGCGCAATGATGCCCGGCGCGTACCGCAATCTGCTGTTCGTCCAGCCACACGGCTAAATCATAGGCATGAATATGCGGGCAGTAAAAGCTCACAACAGGGGTGTGCACATCGCCGGCCGGTAACACCCGTAACCAGCTTCGCTGCTGCAGGCCGTCGAGCAACTGCTGGCGCAGTTCCTGCAAATAAGATGTAACGCCCAGCTGGCGTTGTTCCTGCAACCATTCAAGAGCGGTTGCCGTGGCGCTGATGGCGCCGGTATTCGGCGTGCCGGCCTCAAACCGCTGAATAGTGTCAATCAGTTCAGACTCATTCCGGCTGACCTGCCTGACAACTCCGCCACCGACCATAAACGGCTCCATGCGCCGCCACAGCTGGCTATGCATGTAAAGCACCGCGCAGCCCGGCAGTCCATAGGCTTTATGACCACTGAAAACCAGCGCGTCACAGCCCAGCTCCTTAACATTCAGTTGCGTGTGCGCCACCGCCTGCGCGGCATCTACAATAACCGGGATGTCACGTTGCCGGGCCGCAGCACAAAGTGCGGCCACCGGAAACACAGCGCCGGTAATATTACTGGCCAGGGTGACGCTGATCAGCCGGGTACGCTCATTAATCAGTTCCTGCCACTCGCCAAGCCGGCCGCTGACCTGATCCACCGGGATAAATCGCAACACCAGCCGGTGCTGCAACGCCAGGCGTTGCCAGGGCAGTATGTTGGCGTGATGCTCGGCATCGGTCAGCAGGATCTCATCACCAGCACGCCAGCTCACCGGCAACTGCTGCGCCAGCCCGTTCAGCGCGGCCGTGGTGGATGAGGTAAAAGCGACATCCGCCGCCGGCGCATCAATGAAATCAGCGGCGATACTCCGTGCGCGTTCCATGATGCCGGTGGCGGCACGACCCAGCCGATGGCTACCACGGTGCACGTTGGCATGGCTGCTGGAAAAATAATGCTGGTAGCTGTCCAGAACCACAGCCGGAACCTGACAGGTAGCGGCACTGTCCAGATAGATTAGTTGCGGGTTTTGCTGCAACAGCGGGAACTCCGCAACGGGCGGCTGATAAAGGTCAGTCAACGCTGGTCTCCGTTCGCTGCTGCTGCAGAAAACTGACGATGCGGGGATTAACCAGTTGCGGCGCCGTCACCGGCCCCATATGTCCGCACGCCAGGGTTTCCGTTTCTACCTGTGGTAATACCTGCTTTAACCGCTCAGCCACCTGCTGCGCACTTTGTCGGCTGAAGGCACCGCTCAGCAATAAGGTTGGCACCTGCACCCGACGGTAATCTTCCGCGGTACAGGGTTCACCCATTAAGGCGGCAAAATCCATTGTCACTTTGTCAGCCTGACGCAGCATACCCTGCCGGATACGCTCAGGCAGCGCGTCAAAGTAACCGGGCTGATTCCAGTAGTCGACGAAGGCTCGGGTCGCAGCTTCTGCATCGGCCTGATGCATCTGATCGGCGATGCTATCTATTTCCTGCCTGGCGGGTTCGTCAGTGTCCAGTATGTGAAAAGCAACCGGCTCGAACAAAGTAAGACTGCGCACCGGTATCTGCTGTTCGCGGGCAATTTTCAGCGCCAGCGCGGCACCGTATGAGTGACCAATCAGGTGTACTGGCTGATCCTGGCCTGCTGCGCGCACGCTGGCGACAATCCTGGGTATCTCATCGGCGAGGCGAAAGCTGTCCGGATCATCGACCTCCGGCTTAGGTGCTTTTCCGTAGCCGAGCAAATCAATCGCCAGCACGTCGAAATCGTCATTTAGCTCCGCCTGCAGCGCCCGCCACTGACCACTGGTACTCTGTGAACTATGCAACAGCAGTACCGGCGGCTTGCCGGTTACGCCGCTGCGATAGCTCCCGGCAACTTCCGTCATAGCTGGCTTCCGATCGCATAGCCCAGCATATAGCCGGCCTGAACCAACAGCACGATAAAGGTACCCAGTACGCCGACCGTGCGACCCCAGGACGGCCCGATGCTCATCCGCAGGCCGATAACATGACAAATCCGGGCCACAAAGAGCAAACCGCCTAACGCGTGCAGCAGCCACATATAGGCGCCAGTCAGTTCCATCAGCACCAGTAATAACAGCGCCAGTGGTACATATTCAGAAAAATTACCATGGGCCCGCACAGCCACCTTCAGATCCTGAGATTCACCCGTTCCCAGACCTACCCGGTCACGCCAGCGCAGCCGGATAATAGCCCCGGACAGGCCAATATAAAGTAAGGTCAATAAACCGGCATAGAGCAGACTTGTAGTTAACATGAGTTCCATCAACGCACCTCTGACTTATAGTTATAAAAAAACCCACGCAAGGTGGGTTTTTGAAGAATGTCGAACCGCCGGTATCAGCTTAACAGCTCGCCAAGCTCGGCACTGATTGATTCTACGTCACGGGTTCCGTCGAGCCGATGAAACACCGTTTTACCTTGCTCTGCTAGTTTACGATAATACGCGACTAATGGC
>CAYWXF010000072.1:0-9612 GCA_964462025.1 uncultured Pseudomonas sp.
CGCCAGTTGCACCGCCTGGATAACCCGGGGTATCTCATCAGCGAGGCGAAAATCATCCGGCTCAGAAATAGCTGGTGGCGGTGCCTTACCATAGCCCAGCAGATCAACAGCGAGCACCTCAAAGTCATCACTGAGTTGCGCTTGCAGCGCGCGCCACTGCGCGCTGCTGCTTTGTGAACTATGTAACAGCAACACCGGCGACTGCCCCGGCGTGCCGCTACGGTAGCTACCGGCAATCTGCGTCATAGCTGGCTTCCGATGGCATAACCCAGCATGTAACCAGCCTGCACCAGCAGCACGATAAAGGTGCCCAGCACGCCGATAGTGCGACCCCAGGACGGTCCTATGCTCATTCGTAAGCCAATTACATGGCAGACACGCGCCACAAACAACAAGCCGCCTAAGCCATGCAAGAGCCAGGCATCAGCCCCGGTCAGCTCCATCAGCACCAGTAACAGTAAAGCCAGCGGCACATATTCGGAAAAGTTGCCATGCGCCCGCACTGCTACTTTTAAATCCTGGGAATCACCCGTTCCCAGCCCCACCCGATCGCGCCAGCGTAACCGGATAATAGCCGCTGACAATACGATGTAAAGTAAGGTCAGTAATCCCGCATACAACAGACTTGTAGTTAACATGATAGTCATCAACTCGCTCCTGATTTTTTATTATAAAAAAACCCACACAAGGTGGGTTTTTCGAAGAATGCAGCGCTACCGGATATCAGCTTAAAAGCTTGCCGAGCTCGGCACTTATCGACTCCACATCGCGTGTTCCGTCGACCCGATGAAAAACCGTTTTTCCTTGCTCTGCTAGTTTACGATAATACGCGACTAATGGCTCGGTTTGTTCATGATAAATTGCCAACCGCTTACGCACGGTTTCTTCTTTATCATCTTCGCGCACAATCAGCTCTTCACCGGTCTGATCATCTTTGCCCTGCTGCTTAGGCGGGTTGTGATCCACATGATAAACACGACCAGAGCCCGGATGAACCCGACGGCCGGCCATACGTTTAACAATCACGTCATCAGGTACCGCGAACTCGAGCACATAGTCGACTTCGATGCCGGCTTCATGCATCGCATCAGCCTGCGGAATAGTACGGGGGAAACCGTCCAGCAAATAACCGTTCTGGCAGTCTGGCTCAGCTACCCGCTCTTTTACCAGACCAATCATAATATCGTCTGATACCAGCTTGCCAGCGTCCATAACCGCCTTCGCTTTTTTGCCTAAATCAGTTCCGGCTTTAATCGCAGCCCGTAACATATCACCTGTTGAGATTTGTGGAATCCCAAAGGTTTTCATCAGGAACTGCGCCTGTGTACCTTTCCCTGCGCCCGGAGCGCCCAGCAGGATAATGCGCATGAACAACCTCTTTGTTTGCTTAAGTAGTTTACTTAAATAATTTGATCGCCAGGAGTAAGCCCGAACTTTACCTTGCAGCGGCAGGCTTTACAAGTCCGGGCAGCCCTAAAGCAGCCTGAAGGATCAGGCGTCCGTCAGCTCCAGCATCAACCGGTTCAGCCGGGTCACGAACTGCGCCGGGTCTTTCAGATTGCCGCGTTCAGCCAGGGTCGCCTGATCCAGAAGCAGCTGCGCCCATTCACTGAAACGCTGTTCATCATCAAGCGCCACCACACGTTGTACCAGTGTATGTTCCGGATTCACTTCAAAGATGTACTTGGTTTCCGGCACCTTCTGGCCAGCAGCTTCCATCAGTTTTGCCATCTGCGTGCTCATATCGTTTTCGTCCGTGACGATACAGGCCGGTGAGCTGGTTAACCGGTGAGTAACCCGTACACTTTTCACTTTGTCTCCGAGCGCCTTCTCGAAGCGCTTCACCGAATCTTCAAAGGCTTTTTCAGCAGCTTCCAGCTGTTGTTTACTCTCTTCGTCTTCCAGTTCACCCAGATCCAGGTCACCGCGGGTTACCGACTGGAATGCTTTGTCCTTATAGCTGCTCAAATGGCTCATCAGCCACTCATCAATGCGCTCGGACAACAGCAGTACTTCGATACCTTTCTTGCGGAAGATCTCCAGCGCCGGATTATCCCGTGCGGCTTCATAGCTGTCCGCCACAATGTAATAAATGCTCTGCTGCTGTTCCGGCATCCGCTCCAGATAGTCATCCAGGCTGTTCGATGCTTCACTGGTATCCTTGTGGGTGGACGCAAACCGCAGCAGGCTGGCAATCTTTTCCTGATTCGCCTGATCTTCAGCGGGCCCTTCTTTAAGCACGGTGCCAAAGGTGTTCCAGAACTCCTGATAGGTTTCCGGTTCATCTTTCGCCAGCTTACTCAACATGCTCAGCACTTTCTTGGTGCTGCCGTTGCGCATTGAGCGGGTAATTTTATTGTCCTGCAGAATTTCGCGCGACACGTTAAGCGGTAAATCGCTGGAATCCATCAGGCCGCGCACAAAGCGCAAATACGTCGGCATCAACTGGGTGGCGTCATCCATAATAAACACACGCTTCACATAAAGCTTAATGCCATTCTGTTGCTCACGGTTCCATAAATCCCACGGCGCCCGTTTAGGGATATACAGCAAGCTGGTATATTCGGACGTGCCTTCAACTTTGTTATGGCTCCACAACAGTGGGTCCTCAAAATCGTGAGCGATGGTTTTATAGAACTCTTTATATTCCTCATCAGAAATTTCTGATTTCTCCCGGGTCCACAGCGCCTGGCCCGAGTTTACTGCTTCCCAGCCATCAACCTTGCCATCATCATCGCGCTTGGGCATTTGCACCGGGATATTCAGGTGGTCTGAATACTTAGTGACAATACTCTTCAGACGCCATTCATCAAGGTACTCTTCGGCATCGTCGCGAACCTGCAGAATAACGTCGGTACCGCGTTTCGCTTTATCGATCTCACGCAGATCGAACTCGCCTTCACCGCGAGAGCTCCACTCGACGGCTTCGTCGGCGGCAGCACCAGCAGCGCGGGTACGCACAGTCACGGATTCTGCCACGATAAAGGCGGAGTAAAAGCCAACGCCGAACTGGCCAATCAGCCGGCTGTCTTTGGCCTGGTCGCCGGATAACTTGCTAAAGAAATCCGCGGTACCTGATTTAGCGATGGTACCTAAGTTGCTCATCACCTCATCCCGGGTCATACCAATGCCGTTATCGCTGATGGTAATGGTACCGGCTTCTTTATCCGCACTAACGCGCACATAAAGTTCAGCATCGTCAGCCAGCAGGCTGCCATCACTAAGCGCCTGAAAGCGCAATTTGTCAGCTGCATCCGATGCGTTGGAAACGAGTTCCCGAAGAAAAATTTCTTTATTGGAATAAAGGGAATGAATCATCAGGTGAAGCAGTTGCTTCACTTCGGTCTGAAAACCGTGGGTTTCCGGTTGACGGGCTTCCGCCATAGTGGTCTCTCCTGCACTATTGATGGTAAATACTGCTTAAAGAGATGGGGACGGTGCCTGAGAATTCAAGCACCGGGGGTACTAATTCATGTCAATAACTTTACGGCCGCTGAACGCATGCCCTAAGGTGGCCTGATCCACATATTCCAGTTCACCGCCTACCGGCACGCCATGCGCAATTCTGGAGGTCGCAATGCGCTGGCGGTGCGCTAAATCCGCAATAAAGTGAGCCGTTGCTTCACCTTCCACCGTTGGATTAGTGGCCAGGATAACTTCCTGCACCGCCTCTTCTCTGAGTCGTTTCGCCAGAATATCCAGGCCAATATCATCAGGACCAATACCATCCAATGGTGACAAATGCCCCATCAGCACAAAGTAACAGCCCTGATAGTAGCCGGTCTGCTCAATAGCCAGCACATCCGCCGGGGTTTCAACGATGCACAGCAAGCCGCTGTCGCGCCGCTTCGGCTGGGCGCAGATACCACAGACTGTATCTTCGGTCAGGGTTCGGCAAACCTCGCAGTGACCAACCTTCTCAACCGCTTCGGTTAATGCTGCCGCCAGCCGCAGGCCACCTTCACGCTGCCGTTCCAGAATCTGGAACGCCATACGCTGGGCAGATTTTGGACCAACCCCGGGCAATAGCCGCAGGGCCTGGATCAGTTCTGTAATAGCCGGACTCAATCGCATCGGTAAACCTTAATCAGAACGGCATTTTAAAGCCCGGTGGCAGGTTCATGCCGCCGGTCACTTCCGCCATCTTGTCTTTGCTGGTTTGCTCAACCCGCCGCACCGCATCGTTAACGGCCGCCGCAATAAGATCTTCGAGCATTTCCTGATCGTCATCAGCCATCAGGCTTGGATCAATTTCGACCCGCCGCACATTATGGTTGCCCAACATGGTGACTTTAACCATGCCGGCACCGGCTTCGCCGATCACTTCCATACTGGCAATTTCCTGCTGCACTTTTTGCATCTTGTCTTGCATTTGCTGGGCTTGCTTCATCATCGCGCCCATTCCACCTTTAAACATAACAACCTCTTGTCTGTCTGACTTGTGTTTAATTTGTCACTACGTGGCCACCTTCTGGCCAGCTAGTGCGGCTTTACGCTGTCTTCAACCAACACCGCACCAAAGGTATCCGCCAGTGCCTGCGTCAAAGGGTCCGCTGCCAGCTCCTCGTGAGCCTGTTGCAGCCGCTGCGCATCGATCGCTAATTGTATCTCGGTTGGCGTGGGTTGGTCAGCGTTCTCAACCACCACGCCGATCAGCTTCATCGCCAGGCTATCCTGCAATACGGCGGTTATTACCTCGACCGCGCCATCGTTAAGCAGGTGGGCCCAGTCGGAGCGCAAGCAAAGCTGGTAATCGCCATCAACTTTACGCAGCACGCTATTACGCGCCAACTGCCGGGCTAACCCGTGCAGTTCGCTATTATCAATAATTGCCGCCCAGGAATCCACTTCAGCGGCCGTGCGCACCCCTTTATCAACTGCCGCTATCGCGGGCTGCTGGGGTTCTGGTTCTGATTCTGGTTGCTGCTCTTGCTCTGGCTGCGGCGCAGGTTCCGGGGTCGGTGCGGATTCGGATTTTTGTTCTGGCGCCGGCTCCGGCGCTGTTACTCCGACTTCAGGATTTTTTTTTTGCTGCAGGGCATCCCGCGTCGCGATCAGCGCTTCAATATCAGCGTTGCCGCCGGTCGCGGTCGCGGAGGCCGGCTCAGCCTGCTTAGCGAGCGGCGCTTGCGGCTGCGGCTCAGGTTCTGGTTCGGGTTCGGGTTCGGGTTCGGGTTCGGGTTCGGGTTCGGGTTCGGGCTCAGGAACAGATTCGGCCTCAACTTCAGGCACGCCTTGCTGTTCGTCGCGCACTTGGGTAACCGTAGTGGCTTCAGTTTCAATCAGTTCCAGGTACTCTGGCCGGAATGTCATCATCCGCAGCAGGGTAATCTCAACCCCGCTGCGCGTATCCGAGGCAAAATTTAAGTCCCGGCGCCCTTGCACCAGGATATCGTAAAATACGTGAATCAGTTCCGCTGGCAGTTGCTGCGCCAGTCGTTGCTCTGCATCGCTCAAGCCTAACGTATCGGCCACTGCCGGAACCGCCTGATACAAAGCAATCTGATGCAGTAAGTTTTGTAACTCCGATAACAGGCTGGCAAGGTCAGGAACCTGCCCGGCAACCTTATCCAGCGTCTGCAATAAGGCTTCGCCTTCACCTGTGAGGATCTGTTGCAGCAACGCGACCAGCTCATAGCCCGGCACACTACCCAGCATTTGTTGTACGCCGGTCACAGTAACCGCTTGATCGCCTTGCGCAATCGCCTGGTCAGTAAGACTCAGCGCGTCACGGAGGCTGCCCTGAGCCGCGCGGGCCAGTAACTGCAAGGCCTGCTCGTCAGCGGCAATGCTTTCACTTTGCAACACCTGCTGCAAATGACCGGCAATTTCCGTGCGCGACAGCGCCTTCAGGTTAAACTGTAAGCAGCGGGATAAAACCGTAATGGGGAGCTTTTGTGGATCTGTGGTTGCCAGCAGAAATTTGACATGTTCAGGTGGCTCTTCAAGTGTCTTCAGCAAGGCATTGAAACTATGCCGCGACAGCATATGCACTTCGTCAATCAGATAGACCTTAAAGCGGCCTTGTGTTGGCCGGTACTGAACGTTATCCAGCAATTCGCGGGTGTCTTCTACCTTGGTGCGCGAGGCCGCGTCAATTTCAAGCAGATCAACAAAACGACCCTGATCAATGGCAGTACAGGCACCGCATTCGCCACAGGGCGATGCGGTGATACCGGTTTCACAATTGAGACTCTTTGCCAGTATTCGGGCGATGGTGGTTTTACCGACTCCCCGCGTACCCGTGAGTAGCCAGGCATGGTGCAAACGGCCGGAGTTAAGCGCATTAATCAGAGGCTTGAGCACATGCTGCTGGCCGACAACTTCGGTGAAGTTGCGCGGACGCCATTTACGTGCCAGAACCTGATAACTCATGCCAATATCCTTTGCTGTTAATGCTGCTACGTTACCCTAAAACAGTCAAAGCGTACAGCCTGTAAACCCTCAGGCAGTCCGACATTCAGGTGGCAGCATGGAGCGGCCAAGATCTGCCAGCAGCCCAAGCAGGCGCTTATTATCTATCGGCTTAGCCAGACACAAATCTGCGCCGGCTTTTGCCGCCATCGCTTCGACTTGCTGTAATTCCTGAGTCGTCATTAATATCAGCGGGGTCTGACGATAACCCGGTAGCTCACGCAGGTTGCGCAGCAACGCCAGACCGTCCATCAGGGGCATTTTATGATCCAGTAACACCACATCATAATTTTTTGTCTTTGCCTGACTCAAACCATCTAAACCGTCAGTCGCGCAGGTGACTGTAAAAGGGCTATCGGCCAACACCTGCAGTAGAGTGTTCCGTGTTGCTGGCTTATCTTCAACCAGCAATAGTGATAATGACATGCTCAACCCTTTCGATAGAGGTAATTCGTCGTTTAACCAGTGAAAAACTGAAACCACGCCAGCACCGCGGGCAACAGAGGGATAGCAACAACCACCACTACTGCTAACAGACCTATAGTTGCGTTCGAACGGTCGCGGAAATTCTCATCATGTGCCATAGCAAACAACCTCAATAGCTATAAAATTTTTGCGGTGCGGATCATACTTGATTAACGTCCGGCTAACAACACACCACGATCGGCAAAATCAGGGAGAATTTGTGTAACACCACTACGGACAACTGACTCGTCTAACTGCGGCAATAACTGGATTAACTGTTGGCTCAGTTCGTCCGAGGTTAAGCCCGATGAACTCTGACGCAGACAGTCCACCAGCACCGCTGTAACTGGATTTAATTGCAAAAACCGGACCCGGGCTGAGGCATTATCGCTGCTCGATGTCACTGGTCTGAACACCAGCAAAAAATAGCCTTCGGCAGATGGTTCCGGGTTGGCGTTGTCGGCACTGATCCAGGCGACCGGAAAGGTAAAGCTGCCAAACTGCGCACTGGGGTTGAGGTGCCAGCGGAGTTCGCCCGCCCTCGCCTCTGCGTCATTCGCGCTCAGTTGCTGTAATTCGTCTGGTATGACCGCAAACATGGCTTCGACTTCCATCCGCTCATAGGCTGCCAGTTCGTAGGTATAAGGCGGCACTGACTCAGGCAGAACCTGCTGACCGGCGAGAAAATCGACAAACTCCCTGCCAATTTCAGAAAAATAAGGAGACGCAGCTGTATGTTCGCGGATAAACCGGTCAGCCAGTTGTTGCCAGTCGTCCTTACTCAGCAATTCGCGCAGTACCGGGAAGCCTCCGCGCAGAAAATTATTCACGTTACCGGCGATCAGCCGGCGATAGACCTGTAACCGACGCATTTCAACTGAATCCGGTGCCGGCGCATGATCCGGATCCCGTAGCCAGTCAACAAACTGCTGTTGGGTTTGCTGATAATCAGGCATTGGCGGCATCCTGCATGCTGCTGATTTTGTCTGCCTGTCTGCAGAGCTCAGCCAACGGTGGAATATTAAAATCACGCTCCAGCAGCGTCGGAAATACGCCGTGTTGCTGGTAGGCATATTCCAGTAACTTCCATACCTCAGGCTTCACGTCGGTACCGTGGGTGTCGATTAACAGGTCCGGTTCCTCATCAAAATGGCCGGCGATATGCCCATATGCAATACGCTCAGATGGTAACTGACGGATAAACTCATAGGGGTCGTAGCTGTGATTCACACTATTGACATACACGTTGTTTACGTCGAGTAATAACTTGCAATCCGCCTGCTTGAGTACCTGACGGATAAAGTCCAGCTCACGGATTTCCTGGCCAGGCGCGGCATAGTAAGAAACATTTTCCAGAATAAGGGGGCGTTCCAGCAATTCCTGTACCCGACGCACCCGCCCTGCGACATAGTCGGCAGCTTCCTCAGTGAAAGGAATAGGTAAAAGATCGTAAAGATGCCCCTGGGCGGAGCAATAACTGAGGTGTTCGCTATAAAGGTCAATCTGATAGCGCTCTAAAAAGTCTTTGATTGCCAGGATGAAAGGTTCATCCAGCGGATCCGGGCTGCCTATGGATAATGACAATCCGTGAGTGGTTAGCGGGTACCGTTCCCTGATTTCCGCTAATTCACGACTGGCCTGGTTTCCTCTTGGTATCCAGTTTTCCGGAGCTACCTCCCAAAAACCAACGGCGGGCGTTTCTTGCAATACATCCGCCAGAAACTCCCGCCGTAAGCCAATCCCTACGCTGCGCCGCACTTGCCTTCGCCGCATTTACCTTCGCCGCATTTCCCTTCTTTGGCTTTGTCTTTCATTTCTTCGGCTTCGCCTTTCATTTCTTCAGCTTTATCTTTCATCTCGCCTTTGTGATCTTCACCACATTTACCTTCGCCACACTTCCCTTCTTTGGCTTTTTCTTTCATTTCTTCTTTCTTGTGGTCGCCGCCGCACTTGCCTTCCTTGTGCTTATCAGGAACCTGCTGGTGACTTTGTTGCTGGTAGCCACTTGCTAATTCTGAATAGGAAAACGGGCTTGCGGTAGCGGCGCTAACACCAGCGGCACTTGCCATCATGGCACCCACTGCAATAGATACAGATTTTTTTACGTTGTTCATACTAACCTCCGGAAATGATGTGTTAATACTTCGACTAACAAGCCTAAGCATAGTTCATTCAGCACAGAACATAAAAAAAACCCCGCAGTTTGAGCGGGGCTTTTCATTAATTTTGCAATCAACACTGCCAATAAGCCTACAGGCTCACACCACGATTTTTCGCTTTTTGCCGGATATATTGTTCCCAGCTACGTGCGTTGCGGCGTTGCTCGTCATACTTTTGCGCTTCTTTGATATAGGTCAGCGCCTGGCTAAAGTTATTCGCATAGAAATAAGACTCTGCCAGTGACATGTATACCGGACCCGGGTCGTCATACCCCAGTTCGATCGCTCTCAGATATGCCTGAGCTGCCCGGCTATAGTTCTCGGCGCGCAGATAAGCTGTACCCTGGCGACGATACTGACTGGCCTTGCCTTCACGATCTTCTTCCAGTTCAGCGGCTTTGCCATACATTTCCGCAGCACGATCATATTCTTTTGCTGCTTCGTAGTTGTTGGCTGCACTTTGATAGTTACGGGCAGACTCGTCTATATCGCCATTTGCCAGATGTTTTTCCATCAGCGATGCCGATTTATACGGGATCTCGTTATTGCTGTATAACTGCACCAACGAGCGGTA
>CAYWXF010000073.1:0-9336 GCA_964462025.1 uncultured Pseudomonas sp.
GTTCGGCGTTTTCCAGTAAGTTGAGCAACACCCGCTTAATCGAAATAGCGCGTACGGGCACGTCCGGTATGGTCTGGTAATTGACGGTGATCACTGACTTCCAGGTATCCGGCACATGCCCCACCACATCTTCAATCAGATAATTCAGGTTCTGGGTTTCATTGTCAGCCGAGGTATCGATGCGCACATAATCAATAAACTGATCAATGATGGCGTTCATATCATCAATATCACTGATAATGCCTTCAGCGAGAAAGTCCTCACTCGGGGGCATCATTTCGGTGGCTAAACGGATACGGGTGAGCGGTGTGCGCAGGTCATGGGACACCCCGGCCATCAGCAAGGCGCGATCCTGCTCCAGTTGCTGCACCCCTTTCGACATCTGGTTAAAAGCCCGGGTTACCGCAATCACTTCGGTCGAGCCCCGCTCGGGCAATTGCTCTGGCACTTCGCCCCGACCAATCTTACGGGCTGCTGCCTGCAGCGCCTTCAGCGGCCGGTTCTGCCAGTTGGTGAACAGCATGCCGCCCAGTACACTGAGGATACCGATCAGGATCAGATAGAATAGTAACGGCGAAAACCGCGCCTCATCAAAGCTGTCCAGTTCCATCTGCAGCCAGTAATCCGGCATGCCTTCGGTATGAATCCAGACCTGATAATTCTGCCCCTGCGAGATCCGCACTTCGGCATCAGTGCCGAGCAGACGGCTCATTTCTGAGGATAAAAAGTTATAGCCGGTGGTTTGTGTCAGCCCCTGCTGCAGGGCTTCGTTCTGGCTCATGAGCTTGATGCCGGTCGCGGCGGTGTATGCCTGCGCGAACTCGCGCTTTTCGCGCATAGAGAGCCGGCTGTCGGATAACCATTGATCCAACGTCAGTACGCCTTCTACCTGGCGCGCGACCACGGAACTAATTTGCTGCATGCTGGGCTTGACCACATACAGGCCAACCATGATGTACGACACCACCTGGTTAATCAGCAGCAGACAGGCAATTAATGCGACAGTGCGGGCAAATGCGGAACGCGGCAGAATTCGCATCAGAGCTTACGCTGACTTGCTTTCGCCGTCGGGCACGAACACGTACCCGAGTCCCCATACGGTCTGGATGTAACGTGGATTTGCCGGATCGGCTTCCAGCATGCGCCGCAGCCGCGACACCTGAACGTCAATGCTGCGCTCAAGCGCACTGTAGTCCCGTCCGCGCGCCTGGTTCATCAGCTTGTCGCGCGACATCGGCTGCCGTGGATGGGTAACTAAGGCTTTCAGGACGGCAAATTCACCGCTGGTCAGCGGCATGGGCTCGTCACCACGGAACATCTCGCGGGTACCCAGGTTCAGCCGGAAGTCACCGAATTTGATCTGCTCATCGCTGTTCGACGGCGCGCCGGGGATTTCCTTGCCACGCCGACGCAACACCGCCCGGATGCGGGCTAAGAGTTCACGGGGGTTAAATGGTTTGGCCAGGTAGTCATCGGCGCCCAACTCGAGGCCGATGATACGATCGACTTCATCGCCCTTGGCGGTGAGCATCACAATAGGGATATCGTTACTGGCCTGGCGCAGGCGCCGGCAGATTGATAGCCCGTCTTCACCCGGCAGCATGAGATCCAGCACCATCAGGTGAAAGTTTTCACGCTCGAGTAAACGATCCATCTGCTCGCCCTGACCGGCGGTGCGGACATAAAAATTCTGCTCGCTCAGGTAACGCTCCAGCAGGCTGCGTAGCCGCGCGTCATCATCGACGACCAGAACCTTGAAGGTTTCCTGTGACATCCCGTGCTCTCCGTAAAATAGGCATCTGCAGCTACTATAAAAGAAGCGGCGGGTTTTACCAATAACCGCGATGTAACACAGCGCGGCTTTTTGTTTCCAAATGTTTTAACCCAGTTGGTGTTTGAGCACTTTACCATTGGCATTGCGGGGCAGTTCCGACAACACCTCAAAAGCCCGTGGGATCTTATAATCCGCAATATGCTGCTTTAAAAAGGCTTTGAGCTCCGCGGCCGGATCATCCAGCTCGTCGCTTAGTACCAGCCAGGCCTTGGCGGTTTCGCCCCACTCATCGTGCGGAATACCCGTGACCGCGGCTTCAGCTACAGCCGGATGCTGGGTCAGGACGTCTTCAATCTCGCGTGGATAAATGTTGACGCCGCCCGAGATGATAATGTCTTTCATACGGTCTTTGATCCAGTAAAAACCGTCTTCATCGCGTACGCCGACATCGCCGGTTTTCAGCCAACCATCCCCGGTAAAGGCTGCTGCAGTGGCCTCAGGTTTATTCCAGTATTCCAGCATCAGGCTGTCGCCCTTAAGCTGAATTTCACCGGGCTCATTTACCGCCGGCTGCTTGCCATTCTTATCGCGCAGCCGCACTTCGGCGCCCAGGGCGGCGCGGCGTCCCACTGACCCGGCTTTGTCAGCATGCTCTGCCGGCAACAGTAAAGTTCCCGAAGGGCCGGCTTCGGTCAGCCCGTACACGCAATAGAACTGATCGGAACGAAATGCCTTCTGCACCAGTTGGGTCTGTTGCGTTGATAACGGCGCGCCGCCATAAATCCAGCACCGCACCGACGACAGGTTGCGCTCGCTGACTTGTGGATGCCGGGCGGTCAATAGATAAGCGACCGGCGCACCGAAGAAGTGCGTGATGCCCTCCTGCTCGGTCAAATTCAGCAGCAAGTCAGGCGTGAAGGTAGGTGCTACGACGTGAGTAGCGCCAACCAGGGTACCGGCCATCAGAAACAGATTCAGCGGTGCCGAATGGGTAAAGGGCATCAGGTGCAATAACCGGCTCTCGGGCGCCATTTTCATCTCCACCGCGATCATGGTGGCGACCGCGGCGATAGCTTTGTGGTTAAACAATACGCCTTTGGGCCGGCCGGTGGTGCCCGAGGTATATAACAGGGTGCAGGGGTCTTCATCCGCACGTTCGCAGATATCGGCCTGCTCGGTCTGATCAGCAAGCTGACTGGCCGGTGAATCCAGCCAGTAGCCACTGACTTCATCATTCAGCAGGGGTTTCAATGCCGCATCTGTCATCTGACAGGTTAGCACCAGGCGGATACCGGCATCGTCGATAATGTAGTCCAGTTCAGGGGTAGCCAGACGCACGTTAATCGGCACCGCTACGGCACCCAGTTGCTGAATCGCGAAAAAGCCGACAATAAAGCCGTAGCTGTTGGGCATTACCAGGCCCACGCGCTGACCGGCTTCAACTCCGTGTTCAGTGCGCAGCAGTTGCGCCAGCCGGGCAGCATGCTCAGCCAGTTGCTGCCAGCTATAGCGCTGCTCGCCGGCAACCACGGCTTCCCGTTCAGCATACTTACGGCCGTTGCGGGCCAGCAAATTCGCGATCGTCATATCCCTGTTTCCCTTACTCTTATTCGGTAGCTGGCTTGTTCTTCACAAATTCATCCAGCCAGTTGGTGGTTTCCCACAGCATATGCAGTACCGACTCGCGGGCGCGGTAGCCGTGCGATTCCAGCGGCAGCATTACCAGCCGGCTGGTGCCGCCCAGGCCCTTGACCGCCTGGTACAAACGCTCGCTCTGCATCGGGAAGGTACCCGAATTGTTATCGTTCATGCCGTGGATCATCAGCAATGGCTCATTGATCTTATTGGCATGGAAGAACGGCGACATGCGTACATAAAGTTCAGCGTCATCCCACACGGTGCGTTCTTCACGCTGGAAGCCAAACGGCGTCAGGCTGCGATTATAAGCACCGCTGCGCGCCACACCGGCCGCAAATAAATCGCTGTGAGCCAGAATATTGGCCGTCATAAAGGCACCGTAAGAATGGCCGCCCAGCGCCACCCGCTCAGGATCAGTCACACCGCGGTCAACGCCGGCTTTAATGACCGCTTTACCGTTCATGATCAACTGCTCGATAAAGCTGTCATTCGGCCGCTGCGCGCCCTCGCCCACAATCGGCATGGTCGCCGCGTCCATCACCGCGTAACCCTGGGTGGCCAGGAATTGCGGCGTCCAGTAGCTGATGCGGTTGAACTCATAAGGTGAACCCGATACCTGTGCGGCAGCCGATGAACTCTTATACTCGCGTGGGTAAGCCCAGACGATAGTCGGCAGCGCGCCGTCTTTTTCTTTGTCGTAGCCGGCCGGCAGGAACAGCTTGGCGGACATCGCCAGGCCATCTTCACGTTCATAGTGAATCAGCTCACGGCTGATGCCCAGGGTGTGCGGCATCGGATGCGGCGTATCCGTCAATGCAGTCAGCTTATCCTGTTTCAGATCGCGGACGTAAAAGTCAGCCGGTTCATCCACAGCTTCGCGGCGGGTCAGGAAGGTCAGTGCCTCCGGATCAATCAGATCCATCGGCTCTTCATAGTAAGGCGCCTCTGAACGCCACAGGCGTTCGGTGCGACCGTCGCTCAGGTAGTAGCGATCGATAAAGGGGCGGTCGCCTTCGTCAGACGCACCATCGCCGGTCAGCAACATGGCACCGTCAGCAAGGTAAAGCAGGCGGCGACCATCACGGGTAATAGTTTGCGGCGTGCCCGGGTTATTGTATCTGTCTTCCCATGAACGCTCCCACACCAGGCGTGGTTCGTTAGCGCCTGTGGTGTCAACTAACCAGAGTTTTTCATCGCGATCGGCCCACCAGCGCTCCCACACCAGTGCGTGTTGCGCGTCGGCAGCCAGTAATCGGGCATAGCGCTTGCTTAAATCCACTAGCTTCTGCGGCTCGCCGGTAAATGGCGCGGCCAGCTGAAATACCTGATCACGGATCTCGGCTTCATTGGCCGGATCACCACCATCCGTAGCCTGGGCCCAGACCAGGGTCGCGTCGGCGTCATTGCGCCAGCTGATATCACGACGGCCGGTTACCACCGCATCAAACGCGATTGGCATATCATCGGCTAGCGGCTGATCCACCACCTGATAAATAGCGCGGCCTTTGGTGTTCCATACGTCTGTTGTACGGGCAAACCGGTAATGGGGAACCGCATAAGAGTATGGCGCCTGTAGCGTGGTGACCAGCAGGTAGTCATCGTTCGGCGACAGGCTGATATCATCAATTACCGCCGGGATATTCAGCTCGGTGGTTTTGCCGCGGGTGCTGATGTGCATCACCTGGCTGGTAAAATAATAATCAAACAGGGCTTCATCATATTTGCCCTGCAGCAGATCCTGATAGGTCCGCGCTGGTGCGCTGCGCCCGCGGCTTTCGGTGATCACCGGGCCGCTTGGCACCGGATTGCGCTCGGGCTCTTCACCGCGGTTAGCGGGTACCGTCAGTACGTAAACACCTTTGCTGTCGTGGCTCCATTCAATCTGGCTGCCCCACACCGCGTTAATTTTCTTGTTGCTCCACTGCTTTGCCTTTTGCTTGGCAACATCGACATGCCACAGGTTGACGGCATCGTCATTCATCTGCAGAAACGCGAAAGCCGAGCTGTCGGGAGCCCATGACAAGCCGATAACCTTAAGATTCTTTGGCAGGCCTTTAATGGCAGCTTCGTCGCCACTGTTCACGTCGATAAGGCTCAGCTTATTGATGTAACGGGCCTGGCTGATACTGTTATTGGCCGGATTAATGCGGCGGCCGGCCAGCTTATATTCAGGCGCGGCAAGGTCACTAATTTCCGGTAACGCCGGATAGCCAGTTACTACCAGCAGGCGGCCATCCGGGCTCAGACCAGCACCGGGCGATGGTGCCGCGTCAACGATATCGATAATTTCCTGTACCGGCTGCTGGTAATCCAGCTTCACCGGATTGGCCGACGCGCTTTGCAGACTGCCGGCAAAGGCCAGACCGGCTGCCAGCGCCAGCAGTTGAGTTAAATTCTTCATGTTAGTTACTCCGCCTGGTTAAATCCGCGTGTAATCAATGCCTCGACATCGACTCCCTGAGGTAAGGTACCATAATTACTGTGGGGCTGGCCGCCAAGGCGGCTGGCACAGAACGCATCAGAGAGGTTATTCGGCGCATGTTGAACTAACAGCGCCCCCTGCAGCGTCAGCGCCAGCTGGTCAGCAATTCCGCGCGCCCGGTATTCCAGATTGCTGGTGTCAGCGAACGCATCCTGCAGCCGGCTAACCGCCTGATCCAGGTGTTTGTTACCACCCCGGGCTGCTTTGATTTCGGTAAAATAGGCATCCAGCACCTCCGGCTGTTTGCTGATCGCGCGCAGCACATCCAGGCACTGGATATTACCACTGCCTTCCCAGATGGCGTTGATCGGCGCTTCGCGATACAACCGCGGCATAATGCAGTCTTCCATCACCCCGCTGCCACCGATACATTCCATGGCTTCATAGGCATGGTTGGCCGAACGTTTGCAGATCCAGTATTTACCTACGGGTACGGCGATGCGAGTCAGCAATTTCTCATGTTCATCATTGAGGTTATCCATGGCCCGCGCCATACGCATGGTGAAGGTCATCGCCGCTTCACTTTCCAGCGCCAGATCGGCAAGCACGTTCTGCATCAGTGGCTGGTCGCTCAACTTAGCGCCAAAAGCTGCCCGGTGATTACAGTGATGCAGGGCCTGCACCGCCGCCTGGCGCTGCCCTGCAGACGAGCCGATCATGCAGTCGTAGCGGGTCATAGCCACCATCTCAATAATGGTGCGCACACCACGGCCTTCCTCACCCACCATCCACGCCAGGGCACCGCGCAATTCGGCTTCACTGGAGGCGTTAGCCACATTGCCCATCTTATTTTTCAGGCGCTGGATCTGCAGCGGGTTCTTGCTGCCGTCAGGCCGCCAGCGTGGCAGCAGGAAACAGCTCACACCTTTATCGGTCTGCGCCAGCACCAGAAAGGCATCACACATGGGGGCGGACACGAACCACTTATGGCCAACCAGCTCATAGGCCTGGCCCGGCCCCTGCTGGCCAATCGCATAAGCGCGGGTGGTATTGGCTCTGACATCCGAGCCACCCTGCTTTTCCGTCATCGCCATGCCGATAGTCAGGCCGCGCTTCTCACCATCCGGAATGTTACGGGGATCATACTGTGGCGATACAATCTTCGGCAGCCACTTTTCTGCGAGATCCGGCTGATGCTGCAGCGCCGGCACCGCCGCAAAGGTCATAGTAATGGGGCAACCATGAGCCGCCTCAACCTGGGTATGCAGGTAATATTTAGCCGCACGCGCCACCTGGGCCCCTGGTTTTGGATCTGCCCAGGGACTGCTGTGCAGGCCGTTTTCAATGGCTATCTGCATCAACTGATGGTAGGCATCATGGTACTTCACTTCATCAATACGATGGCCAAAACGGTCATGGGAATGAAACTCCGGCTTATTGGCGTTGGCCTTAAAACCCAATTCAATGATGTCGCTGCGCCCGGCCAGCGCTCCGAAAGCGCTGATGTCGTCTTCAGCCCAGCCGGCTCCTTCGCGGCGGACCGCTTGCTGCAGGGCAATATCAGATTTGTACAGATTATAGTTTTCCAGCGCCGGCGGCTGGTTGAACACCTCGTGGGTGCTGGCGAGAAACTTCTCTGCCTGACTAAAGGATTCTTGGCTCATCGCGGATACTCCTTGCGCGTCAGCCCGGCCAGGCAAAACGCGATAATGTGATCGATGGTGGCATCGTGGTCGGTTAAGGGCTCAGCCAGGGGGCCTACCAGGGCTTCAGCCAGTGCGCCAACCATAGCGGTACTGGTTAGCCGGGCATCCTGCGGGGGGAGTTCACCGCTTTCCATACCAAAACTGATCACCTGTTCAAACAAGCGTGCGTAGCGCTGCCGGTACAGCAGCCGCTGCTCGTCAACCGCCGGATCCACCGGCTCAGCAATCAGCGCCCAGGCGGTGCGCGGTTTCAACAGGGCCCGCCGGGCAAATACCCGTAGGCCGGTCTCTACCCGTTCACTGCTTAGCCCCGGCTGTTGCAGCGCAGCGGCTACCTGGCGCACTTCCTGTTCGGTTGCCAGGCGAAAATAGTCCGCGAACAAAGCTTCTTTGCTGGCGAAGTATCGGTACAAGGTACCGGCCGCGATACCAGCCCGGTCAGCAATCTGCGCCATCTGCACCAGGCCAAAACCACTTTCATCGACCAGTTCAGCCGTGGCCTGCAAGATTTGCTGACGGGTTTTTGCTTTGCGCGCTTTACCGCGCTCCGTTTCACGATAAGCCATGGCCAGATCTCAAAAATAAAGTGCCTGACAAAGAAGTGAATCATGATTCATTTCTTTGGTCAAGCCAGTTGAATTTGTCATCGTCATTCTTCTTAACCATTGCTATACTGCCGGCAGCAACAATTCTGGAGACGTTATGCCTGATATAGTCATCGCCTTTTTTGCACTTGGTTTGCTGGCCGGGGTACTGAAATCTGATCTCAAGGTTCCGGGTTCGGTTTATGAAATTCTGACCATACTGCTGATGCTGAGCATCGGTATCAAAGGTGGTCTGGCGCTCCATGCTGACGCCGCCAGTATTGAACTCAGCCAGCTTCTGTTAGTCGCGGCTCTGGGGCTAATTATTCCTCTGCTGGTGTATCCGGTACTGAGCTACGCGGTCAAACTGAATCCAGCCAACGCCGCCAGTATCGCCGCCCACTACGGTTCAGTCAGTGCCGGTACCTTCGCTGTTGCCTGGGCACTGGCAGAAAGCGCCGGCATGCCGCTGGCACCTGAAACCACCCTCTTTCTCGTCATTCTGGAACTTCCGGCGATCATCCTGATGCTGGCTCTGTATCAGCACCGCGATCCCAACATCGAAGGCTCGATGGCCGCCATCTGGATTGAAGCACTCACCAGCCGCGGCGTTATTCTGCTTATCGGTGGTGTACTTTTAGGTTGGCTGTACGGCCCCCAGGGCCTGGCGCCTATCGAAGGCGTGGTTGTGGGTGGTTTTAAAGCGTTCCT
Source organism: uncultured Pseudomonas sp. (assembly GCA_964462025.1). Lineage (GTDB taxonomy): Bacteria > Pseudomonadota > Gammaproteobacteria > Enterobacterales > Alteromonadaceae > Pseudidiomarina. The sequence continues at coordinate 8,836 of CAYWXF010000073.1, forward strand.
GTCATTGTTCCTGTTAGAAATGGGGCTTTGTACCGCGCGGGTATTCCAGCCGCTGCCCTGGCAGCATTGGCGCTTGATTATATTCGCAGCGCTGGCCCCCTTCCCGCTGGCCTGGCTCGGCCTGGCCGTCGGCTATTGGCTGGAACTGCCAACCGGTAGTATTCTGGTGCTGGCCGCGCTGACGGCAAGCGCATCCTATATCGCCGCCCCGGCTGCGATCCGCGCCGCCATCAAGAAAGCCGATATCGGCCTGGCCATGCTCGCCTCACTCGGCATCACCTTCCCGATTAACGTGCTGCTGCATCTGCCGCTGCTGGCCGCCTGGCTCGATAAGTAGCACAACCGCTACCATACCCGACAAGCCAGCAGGACCTTGCGCCTGCTGGTTAATCCCGTGCGTTATAATTACCGACCAAGTCAGAAATCTTTATACTCATGTCATCGGTCGGCAAATCGGTCAGCGGATCACGGCGCATAAAAATTAACTGATAGTGATCGGCA
>CAYWXF010000074.1:0-9289 GCA_964462025.1 uncultured Pseudomonas sp.
CCTGCGACCCACGGCTTAGAAGGCCGTTGCTCTATCCAACTGAGCTACGGGCGCAATTCAAACTACAAAAAATGGTCGGCGAGACTGGATTCGAACCAGCGACCCCTTGTACCCAAAACAAGTGCGCTACCAAGCTGCGCTACTCGCCGTCATATTTTGTATAAACCCGTGCAGGACGCGGCCTGACAACGGGGGCGAATATTACCTGCTGCACTGAACAGCGTCAAACTTTTTTTTGCCCCTGCCGCTTAACTGCTGCTTTTTACGGCAATCCGTGGTGAATTTCGTCGAAGCCACAGGGGATTTCATAATGTCTGGCTACAAACAATTGCTAAAACATGCCAAAATAGCGCGCAAATTCAGCTACAGGTAACTCACTTCATGACAGCGCACTATATTGATGGCAAACAGGTTGCTCAGCAAGTCCGGGATCAAGTCAGGGAGCGCGTTGCTGAACGCCATCAACGTGGTTTGCGGGCACCCGGTCTGGCGGTTGTACTGGTCGGCAGTGATCCGGCCTCGCAAGTCTACGTGGGCAGTAAGCGCCGCGCCTGTGATGAAGTCGGTTTTACCTCGAAAGCTTTCGACCTGCCCGCCACCGCCAGCCAGCAGGAGCTCGAAGAGCTGATTGACCAACTCAATCAGGATAATACCGTTGACGGTATCCTGGTGCAGTTACCCTTACCAGCTGGCCTCAATGCCGAAGCGATTCTGGAGCGTATCGATCACCGTAAAGACGTTGACGGCTTTCATCCGTTCAACATGGGCCGGCTGGCCCAGCGGAACCCGGCCCTGCGCCCCTGCACCCCACGAGGCGTGATTACTTTGCTGGAATCGATTAACCTTGACCTCTATGGTAAAAATGCCGTCGTCGTTGGTGCCTCCAACATTGTCGGCCGGCCTATGAGTCTCGAATTGCTACTTGCTGGTGCCACCACCACCGTTTGTCATCGTTTTACCGATGATCTGCAGAGTCACGTGGAACGCGCCGATGTGTTGGTCGTTGCTGTCGGCAAGCCAAATTTTATTCCCGGAGCCTGGATCAAGCCCGGTGCCACCGTTATCGATGTCGGCATTAACCGTTTGCCTGACGGTAGCTTATGTGGCGACGTTGAATTCGCCGCCGCAGCGAGCCGCGCGGCTTTTATTACCCCGGTACCCGGCGGAGTTGGCCCGATGACAGTTGCCACCCTCATGCAAAATACCCTGTACGCCTGCGACACCTGGCACGCGCCGGAGCATCCGGATTAAGGACGCCGGTAGCCGCTTAGCATCGGCCCTTCGACAGTATGACGCAGGCCCCACAATGGCTTACCCAGCGCGGCTTCACGAGCCGCACAAAAAACTTGTACCGGATTATTCAGCAGGGTACTGAGCTCCGCCAGCACTGACGCCGCCAGCGGCACCTGTAACGGCTGACACCACCAGATTTCCAGCTTTAGCTGACGCGCCGCCAGCCATTGTTGCGGATTATCACTGGCCGCCAGGCGCACCATCGGGTGATCAATCGCAATTTCTTTCACCTGGCGGTTCAGCAACAAATCAAAACGCGTTTCACTGAATTGTTCAAACTGCGCGGCTGAGGGCGAGTCGACCCTGATCCTGGCCGCCAGTTTGGTATGCAGCAGTTGCTCGGCGGTCAACCGGGCTGCCAGTAGCCTGAACGCAGCGGCATCTGGTTTGGCTGTATCACTAAGCAATACGGGACGCGACGCAGCCATGGCAGATGCCAGCGTGCGTTCCATGGCGGCCTCGTTGCCATGTTGCAATGCACCGGTACGCAGCGTGTAGCTGGCAGCCAACCATAAATTGTACTGCACAAAAGCCAGCCACAGCAGTTGCAACAACAGGAGAGCAGCCAGCAACACCAACGGCAGCAGCAGTGTGGTCTCAACCAGCGCCTGGCCGCGCAGCCGCGGAGCTACTGACAACCGCCCTGCGCCTGACATTGTTGCCAGAGATCCTGTAACTCCTGCAGCTGGTTCTGCAACTGCGCCATTGAGGTCTCACGGGTAGTTACGTAGGTGGCGCTAATCTCGGTGCTGTTGAGCGTCTGCACCGCCGCGGACTGCACGGTCGCCACCTGCGACTGCACGTTATAAGTCAGCATATGGTCAGCCTGAACATAGTTGCCGTTGAGTAAGTCGTGACCATTTATATCCAGCCCTGTTTCCAGTTGATTCAGCTCAGGCGATCCGGCTATCGCTACCCGGTGCAGATAGTCGTCACTGGCATCGAGTGAAAACGGTCTCCATACCGCCATCCGCACCTGATTACCGGCGGTAAATGCCTGCGGCAACTGCCCGCCAAGCCAGGCCGCGCGAGTCGCATCCGGTGCCTGTAAAGTCACATAACTGAGCTCACTGCCAGTCTCCAGTTGCCAGCTTCGCCGCCAGGGCTCGCTGACCGGCTGCAGATATCCGGTAGTAATGAGTTCGGTAAGACTTGCTGGTGGTCGCTGCTCACTCAGCCAGAACAATGCCAGGCTGGCGGCAATCTGCTGTGCATCAGCAATCCACTGCAGCCGCAGTTTTCGCTGCGCTTCGGCCTGCCACCACTGACCCGCGATCAGCATAGCGCCACCCAGCAGCGCAATAGCGGCAAAGATTTCAAGTAGCACAAAGCCGTAAGTTCGTCGTTTCACTACCCGCCTCCCAGTGATCGGCAGCTATTGTTGCAGCAACATCAGTTGCATCCGCCGCTGCTGTGCCAGCTTCAGCTGCAACTGCGTTTTTGCCAGCTTATGCGGATCAGGCGGCGCTGACGACAATCCGTCCATATGCCTGAGATTTGGATAGATTGCCGCCACCAGCGATCCGATCAGCAGTAGCGCCAGAACGATTTCCCACAGCAGGTAGCCAGCCTGAGCGCGACGGGATTGACCTGTATATCGCATAAGCTAGCCCTGAAAGCGCACCATCAGGGTGGTACCACTGAAGCTTGTATCTACCGCATACTCGGTAAAATCGCGGGCCAGCCGCGCTCCTTCGCCGGGATGATCAATACCGGTCAGGGTAACCAGATAGCGGGTTGGGTCAGATCCATCAACAGTCACGCTGATATTACCGCCCCAGGGGTTCAGTTCAGTTCCGTTGCCCCAGCTCTCGGGCACTGCGGCGATCCCCGACATACTGGCCAGGCTGATGCCGGTATAGTTACCGTTGCGGGGGCGCCATAACTGGGTGCCGGACTGTATGGTGATGATCTGGCTTTTTGCCTCACTCACGCGCGAGTTGCCCACCGCCCAGTCCCGCACGGCTAACGAGCCTATCGTTGCCAGCGCGATAATAGACAGAACGGTCAGTACTTCAATAAAGGTAAATCCATGTTGCTTAGCCATAAATAACACTCCATGTTGAAAAATCAGATCATCGTCTGCTGAGTCACTGTCATCAGCATCGCGCCCATACCGCCCAGCAGCAATGCCAACAACATGAAAATCAATCCGTAGCAGACAATTTGCAGCGTCACCCGCAATCGTCCCAGCGCCGCCACTGCATCAGTAGTGGCGTACCCGGCAACCCGCTGCAAGGTTCCATGCTCAGTTGCATTGCGGCTCCCGTTACTGAGCCGGAATAGCATTCTTGGTGATAGCAGCCCGCAGTCAAAAATCTGCGCCAGCCGTCGCTCGCCGGCGGCCAGTCGCTGCCGCATCAGTTGCACTGCGTAGCCAAAGCCCGGCGAGCCATAACGGCTAATGGCCATCAACGCACGATCAAGATTGATACCCGCGTTAAGTAATACAGTTACGGTCTGCAAAATAATCACCGCGTCAAAGTAACGCCGGATCATAAACGCACCCCGCGCAGCAAGCAGCCGGCAGGCCCTGAAGCGAAAATCAACCAGGGCGGCCGGCCCCCAGCTCCAGAGCAGCATCAGCAACACCAGTAATAGCAATAACAACAGCACCGGACCGTCACTTAAGGTGAGTAAGGTCTTACTGACCACCGGCCAGTCGGCCTCAGGAAGCCTGCCGGCAAGCTTGGGCAGCACCTTACGGCCAATGACCAGGCTCGCCAATACCGCAATCACTGTCATAATCGCCGGATAAATCAGCGGTCTCCAGAACGCTTTTTGAGCCTGTTGCCGTTGCTCTTCAAAGCCTCGTTGTTGTTGCAGCAGCTGTTCCAGCACACCACTGGACTCACCTACGCTGACCAGCATACACAGGTCACGGTCGAACCAGAGTTCCAGCACCGGGCCCAATGCCTGGCCGGCGTTTAATGCCTGAATAAGTTCAGCTGCCAGTTTTTGCTCGGCGCGCAACCCTTGCTCCCTGGCATGTTCAGCAAGCCCGCAACAGGCCTGCAGGGGGCTCAGACCATCCGCCAGCGCTAACGCCAGATCCTCGAGAAAAGCCAGTTGCCGGCTGCGGGTCAGGCGCACTGGTGCAGCCCTGCCAGCTGTTCATCAAGTCCCTGCCAGCCCTGCTCCACCAACTGCTGCCGGCAATCGGCCAGCCGCCCGTCACGGATACTCTGTCGGACCCTTTCATCAAGCTGTAACAACTCGCCCAGATAGCGGCGTCCGCTAATCCCGGTACCTTTGCAGCTGCTGCAGTCAGAAGTTGTTTCGTTCTGGTCACAAGATTCGCAATGTTCCACCACCAGTCGCTGGGCCAGAATCCCACGCAGCACGCCGGGTTGTGCCAGCGCTTGCGCGGAAAGGCCCAGATCAAGCAGCCGCTGAATAACGCCGAAGCTGTCGTGCGCATGGATGGTCGCAGTAACCAGGTGACCAGTCAGTGCTGCGGTATAGGCGGCCCGCGCGGTACCCTGATCACGGATCTCACTGATGGAAATCACGTCAGGGTCTTCACGCAACGCAACCTTCACCATATTGGCGAAGTTGAGATCCGGGTGATCCGCCAGCACCGGCTTTTGTTCAATATGGGGTTGAATGATCTCGATCGGATCTTCCAGCGATATGACTTTTGAGTCCGGCGGAATCAGCAGGTTAATTGCCGCCAGCGTGGTGGTCTTGCCCTGACCGGTTGGCCCGGCAATCAATAACAGACCGGCCGGTTGCTCAATAAGCAGCCGCAATCCTGCAGCGATGGGTGTTGGCAAACCCAGATCCTGCAGCCGCAGTACCTGTTGTTGTTCGCGCTGAATACGCATAGTTACAGCGAAGCCGCTGCGGGTTGGCGATTTCTGCACCCGTAACCGAATGCGCTGCGGCTTGCCATCCCGCGCCACAGTGACGTTGATGCTGGCACTTGACAGGCGCTGCTCATCAAAGAGTTCATGAAAGTCATCAGAGCGGGTATTAAGGGCGGCGGCAATGGCGGCGACCAGCGTTTCGCGACTACGCTCAACCCGCCCTGCCATGCGCCCGTGTACCCGGAATGACAGCGAGGCCTGATGCTGATCAAATACCAGATGAATATCCGACGCATTTAGCGCCAGCGCCTGATGGACCAAATCTTCCAGCGCCTGCTGGGCACGGGTATGATCCAGTTGTAGTCGCTGGCCCTGATGTCGGCTCTGGCTGCGTCTGGCGTCCGCATCATGCAGCAGGGTTCTCAACTCCCGGGCATCCGCGAGCAGAAAGAAACGACTGCTGAGGCCTTGCTGTGCCATCAGCATGATCAGGTTTCCGATTGCTAGTTGAGCGCTTTGCCAGGCTGCAGCAGAGGCGATAACCAGCCCTTCCTTGCTGACAATCACTGCGACATCTTCACTGCTCTCGCTTTCAGTAACCGCCAGACAGGCGTCCAGCAGTGACTCGGACACTTCACACTGACGCAGTTCAACCGGATTCATCAGTTTCATATCACCATCCTCGCGGCAGCGGTAACAGCCGCTGTTTGCCTGCCTGAGTCAACCGTACAGCGGTACCGGTAATTTCAGCGTAGAGTCCGGCGGCATCGGGAATACCTGTTGTCAGCCTGATAAGTTGCTGCTGCAAGCGCAGCAATACCAGCGACGAGCCTTCTCCCTGTACCACCCCGACTAATTCATAATCAGCCAGCGCGGGCCCACTTGGTGATATTGCGGTACCCGGTTGTTGCCCCAGCGAGCGGATCGAATGCTCGGCCTCAGCCACCTGCAGTTCATGTCTCATCTGCCTGGCGCGCGAGGCAGCCTGCAGTTCTTCTAATTCCTGCGCACGCAGGCTCTTAATGCGTTCATATTGTTGCTGCAGCGCTGCCGGGGTTGGCGGCGCGCCGGAAGTATCAGCGGCAGCGAGCAACAGGCTGACTATGGCGGTGATCATGGGCGAGTTCCTCCGGGGTGATGTGATCGGGCGATAAATTGCAGCTGAATGCTGGCACGGGCCGGTGATCCCTGTTCGATGCGCGCCTGCTGCACACGCACCGGCGCGTCGCGCAGCAGCAACCGCAGTAATTCAAGTTCCGGCAGACTGAAATCAGTAAAATTAAGAGTCAGGTTCTGCCAGCGTAGCTGGCTGTCCGCGCCGGTTTCAGCCAGTTGCAACCGGACCGTGGGCAGGTAATCCGGCAGCACCGTGCTGAATACCCGCAGCGCATCCTGATAGTCCTGCGCTGAAAGCCCGGCGTCGGCCACGGGTTTGGCCAATGGCAATTGCAGCTGCGCTTCATCGTTACTGAAACTGGTCTGCCAGCGTTCATCAAGCTGGGCCACCAGCTCCTGATTTAAGCCATAGGTGCGGCGCAGGCTTGCCTGCAACCCTGCCTCACTCAGCGCCAGCTGTTGTAATTGCCAGCCCGCCAGCGCCGTCAACTGATGCATCGCCTGCTCCAGGTGGCTAACCTGACTTACCGGCAGCCCCGGCAGTTCGGCCCGGACCACTTCCCGCACCACAGGTATCGGCTCGGGACTCGGCCACCACAGCCAGGCCAGCGCGATGCCGATGCCCAACAGCGCTGCTATCCCAGCCAGCCATAAATGCTGCCGGTGCCAGCCCGGTGATTTACTGATGGCACGGAAGCGTGCCGCGGCCGGTATTTTTTCCTGTCCATAGATACCGGACGGCATGGTTTCCCGCGGTGTTCCCAGTTCATCAATCAGCCCGGCGAAGGTAGCCGGTACTTGCCCTGCCACAATCAGGCTGCCATGGGCCTGACCCTCAGCCCTGACCTGCTCAGCTATGCCCTGACATAATAGCCGGAACCGTGCCAGCCCCGGCTCGTCGGTGCTCAACGCAACACAATTGCGCAACTTAAACTCCTGCCAGCTGACACAAATCATCTGCGCCGCATCAAACTGCAAATACAGTAATTGCGATTCATTCTTAAACTGGTGCTGCAGGATAATTGCCAGATCGGCCGCTGCGGCCGATCGCAACCCGGCGGTAATGCAGCATAACCAGTACTGCTGTTTTACCCGGTGCAGGCTGTAGCAGGTGAAGCCCAGCTGACGGGCCTGGGCCAGCCATCGCAGGATCTGCCGCCGATCGGCGCTTTGCTGTCGCCAGCCGTTAATAATCATGCCGGCACTCATAGGGTAGTGCTCCGGTTAACAATACGCGGGGTCAGCAGTAACAGGGTTTCACTGCGGCGTTGCTGGTGACCCTGACCGCCGCCCAGTATCATGCTCAACCACGACTTCTGCTCAAGGTGCTGATTACGTTCGTTCCGCAGACCGGTCAGCAGCAAGGTCTGACCGTCTTCGATCAGCGCCTTCATAAAGAATTTCTTACGATTAGTATGCGGAGTCTGAATCAGTTGATCGCCGGAGCGTATTTCATCGATACGTTCAAGATCGGATAACTCCGTAGACAACTGCAGAATAACCTCGCCGGCGCGAATGCTGGGCAGCACATAGAGCTCGAAACCCGTAGTGACCACTCCCGGCTGCAGGGTTTCGGTAGTGCCGACATTGGGGGTGCTGGTGGAACCCGCCGCCGCCAGATAGGTCGCGTTATCTTCCAGCACAATTTTGGCGATTTGATTGTTCAGGCTGATCAGCCGCGGATGGTTACTCATCTGCACCAGCCCCTGCTGTTCCAATGCTTCCAGGAAGATTTTTGAGCCCCGCGCAGCGCCGGATTGTTGCTCCCATGTCAACCGTGAGCCGGCAGTGCCGCCAATCGCACTGAATGACGCGGAATCAAGGCCCAGCACGCCTTCACCGCCGGCTGTACGTAACAAAGCCTGCCAGTCGACGGCGAATTGCTGTTCATCATTAAAGGTGACATCAATAATTTGTACTTCGATGGACACCTGGCGCATCAGCCGCTCATTCTGCTGCGCCAGATAGCCCTCAACCTGTGCCACATGATGGGGTAAATCGCGCACCAGCACTGACGTCGAGCTCTGGTTGACGCTAAGCTGGCCCGAGGGTGACAGCAACAGGCTCAGCGCGCGCTCGAGATCATCCCATACCGACAGCTCTTTACTGCTGAAATTCAGATATTGCTCACTGCCGGACCCTGAACTCATTTGCTGCAACTGCTGACCGCCGCCGGCCAGCCCGGCACGCGCCTGACCACCGCCCTGGTTGTCACTGTTGCCCATGAAAAAATTGGTATTGCCGGCCAGAAAAGCTACGTCAAACTCAGCGATACGATAACGGCTCCAGCTCACCTGGTCACTGGCTATTTCGACGTGCCAGCCGGTCTGTGCGGTGATCAGATCGAGCAAGCCGCCAACGGTTCCGCTGTAAGCCAGGCTAAGTTCCTGTTGCGCCAGATCCGGCTCCAGGAATTGCAGCCCCACCTGATGCGCGCTCAGTGTCTGGGTCAGCAAAGCCCGGGCAGACATGCCGTCCACCGCCACCTCCACGGGTCGTGAATACCATTTTGGCCGGGCTTTTACTTCCTCCGCCAGTGGCGGAATATAGAAATCATCGCTATAGGTCACTGAGTCCGTGGGCCTGGCCTGCAGCTGTTGTTGTGCCTCAAGCAGACTATCCAATGCCTGTTGGCGCTGGCTGGCAAAGTCGCCGTTCGCGCTCTGACAGCCACTGACCAGTAGCATCAGCAGCCCAATAAGCATCTTCATAGGGTGTCTCCGCCCGGCGGCTGATAGGCGATACGTGCCATGCGGTTGGGATAGAGAGTAATGGCCAGACGATACGGACGAAGCAGCCGCTCCAGCAGTTCCGGCCAGCTGGGCGCCTGCAGCCGGAAGTCTGCCGGCCAGCGATGATGAGGAGACGCCTGCCAGTCCACCATATCAATCTGGAAGTGGCGGGCCAGCAGGGCTTCAAGCTGAGGCTGCAACAAGCCTTCAGTCAGTTGTAGTGAAACATCACCGGCCGCTGTGGGGGAGACCACAGCAGTGAGGTTAAAAGGTGGGCAGTTTACCTGTGCGGTTACCGCCGCCGACCACAAACAGCCAAACATCAGACTGCCTGCAGTG
>CAYWXF010000075.1:0-9079 GCA_964462025.1 uncultured Pseudomonas sp.
AAGTTGATTGCCAAGGCACCGGAAATGGTCATTCAGAAAGCGGTGAAGGGTATGTTGCCTCGTGGTCCACTGGGTCGTGCCATGTTCCGTAAACTGAAAGTATATGCAGGCGCAGAGCACAACCATGTTGCTCAGCAGCCTAAACAACTTGAAATTTAAGACGGAGCATTAAGAAAATGGCAGAGAATCAATACTACGGTACTGGTCGTCGCAAAAGCTCTACTGCACGCGTATTTCTGCGTCCGGGCAAAGGCACCATTACTGTTAACCAACGTACCTTAGAAGAATATTTCGGTCGTGATACCGCTCGTATGGTTGTTCGTCAGCCGTTGGAGCTGGTCGACATGATGGAAAAATTTGATTTGTACATCACTGTTGCAGGTGGTGGTTCAAGTGGTCAGGCGGGCGCAATCCGTCACGGTATCACTCGTGCCCTGATGCAATATGACGAAACCCTGCGTGGCGATTTACGTCGTGCCGGTTACGTTACCCGTGATGCACGTGAAGTCGAGCGTAAGAAAGTCGGCTTGCACAAAGCACGTAAGCGTCCACAGTTCTCGAAGCGTTAATTTCGCTGCGTACTGGACACGTACGACATTGAAAAACCCGGCCCTGGTGCCGGGTTTTTTGTGTTAATCCTTGTAAAAATCAGGGTATTTCTTTATCATCTGAAAGCGATTTTTTTTGCGATTCGCTGATCCCCCTGCGGGTAGCGGATCTTACGCAGCAGCTAATTACTGACTTCATGGCAATGTCCCATGAAGCGTCCAAACTGGAGAGTAAGTGGATGAGCAATGCGCCTGTAGATAAAGGCCGCCGTCGTTTCCTGACTGTCGCGACTTCCGTCGTGGGAGCCGCAGGTGCGGTTGGTGTTGCCGTTCCTTTCATTGCATCGTGGAACCCGAGCGAACGTGCTAAAAATGCGGGTGCCCCAGTGGAAGTGAACATCGGAAAAGCCGAACCCGGACAACTGATTCGGGTTGAATGGCGTGGTCAGCCGGTCTGGGTTGTACGTCGTACCCCAGAAATGCTGGAAAGCCTGGATCTGGTTGAAGATCGCTTGCGCGATCCGAATTCCGAAGAACCGCAGCAGCCTGAATATGCACAGAACCAGTACCGGTCACGCCGCGAAGAGTTTTTCGTAGCGGTCGGTATCTGTACCCACCTGGGCTGTTCACCACAATATCTCGAAAACGAATTTGCCGAGCAGGTTGAAGGCGTTAACGCCGGTTTCTTCTGTCCTTGTCACGGCTCTCGTTTTGATATTGCCGGCCGGGTATTCGCAGGCGTACCAGCTCCTTACAATCTGGTGGTTCCGCCGCATTACTATCTTGATGATAATACCATTCGGATTGGCGAAGACGGGGAGCAAGCCTGATGGGTAAAATAGTAGACTGGATTGATGAACGAATCCCGATGTCCAAAACGCTGAAAATTCACGTTACGGAATATCCTGCACCCAAAAATTTTAACGTATGGTACGTTTTCGGCTCACTGGCGATGCTGGTGCTGGTTAATCAGATCCTGACCGGGATCTGGCTGACCATGAACTATGTACCAACGGCTGAAGGTGCGTTCCGCTCCGTTGAATTTATTATGCGCGATGTCGAGTATGGCTGGCTGTTGCGTTACATGCACTCCACCGGTGCCTCAGCATTCTTCGTGGTGGTTTATCTGCATATGTTCCGGGGCATGATGTACGGCTCTTATCAGAAGCCACGTGAGCTGCTGTGGGTTTTCGGTATGCTAATCTTCCTGGTGTTGATGGCCGAAGCCTTTATGGGCTACCTGCTGCCATGGGGCCAGATGTCTTACTGGGGTGCGCAGGTTATTATCTCGCTATTCGGCGCTATTCCGTGGATCGGTGACGACCTGACCCTGTGGATACGGGGTGACTATGTTATCTCCGGTGCAACCCTGAACCGCTTCTTTGCATTGCACGTTATTGCCTTGCCTCTGGTGCTGGTAATTCTGGTGTTCCTGCACATTGTGGCGCTGCACGAAGTGGGCTCAAACAATCCGGAAGGTATCTCGATTAAGAAAAAGAAAAACTCAGTACCTGACGAAGAGAAGCCGAAGTTTAAGTTCCACCACCGCTTTACCAGTAAATACGATATCGTGGACGCCGTGCCATTCTATCCCTACTACGTGGTCAAAGACGTGTTCTGGCTGGGCATCTTCCTGTTCTTCTTCAGCTACGTTATTTTCTTTAACCCGGCGATGGGCGGATTCTTCCTTGAGCCACCAAACTTTGAAGCAGCGAACCCGCTGAAAACACCTGAGCACATTGCTCCGGTCTGGTACTTCACCCCGTTCTACGCAATTTTGCGGGCGGTGCCGGATAAGCTGATGGGCGTATTGCTGATGTTTGGTGCGATCGTCTTCCTGTTCCTGCTGCCATGGCTGGATCGTGGCAAGGTTCGGTCAATCCGCTACCGCAGCACCTTCCATAAAGTGAACCTGACTGTGTTTGTCATCAGCTTCATTGTGCTGGGCTATCTGGGTGTGAAACCGGCAACAGATGTTTATACCTTCTTTGCCCGGGTGTTCACATTCTTGTACTTCGCCTTCTTTATTCTGCTGTGGTTCTACAGTAAGAACGAAAAAACGAAGCCAGTTCCAGAGAGGATTACTAAGTGATGAAAACATTATTCAGAACCTGCATCCTTGCCGCAGCATCACTCTGGTCAGTCGCTACTTTAGCGGCTGGCCCAAATATCCCACTGGATGAGGCTAAGGTTGACCTGCACGACAAAGCCTCGCTCCAGCGTGGTGCACAATTGTTTATGAACTACTGCCTGGGCTGTCACCAGATGCAGTACCAGCGTTATAACCGGACCTTCAAGGACCTTGAGATCCCGTTAGAGCTTGGTGCTGAAAACCTGCAGTTTACCGGTGAAAAAGTTGGTGACCGGATCACCAATAATATGTCTGCTGACATGGCGGGCAGCTGGTTTGGTACTGCTGCACCTGATTTGACCCTGGTGTCGCGGGTGCGTGGCGCGGATTGGTTATACACCTATTTCCGGGCTTTTTATGTTGATGATTCGCGGCCGTTTGGCGTGAATAACTCGGTATTCCCGAATGTGGGTATGCCGCATGTACTGCAGGAATTACAAGGTGTTCCCCGCAAAACCTATGAAAGCCGGATGATAGACGGCGAGATGCAGGACGTTTATGTCGGCATCAAAGCAGACGGTAGCGGGACCATGAGTCCGGATGAATACGACCAGGCGATGCTGGATCTGACCAATTTTCTGGTCTACACCGGCGAGCCTATGCTGCTACAGCAGCGCCGTTTAGGCTGGTATGTGTTCGGGTTCTTATTCGTCTTTACGGTGTTCGCGTATCTGTTGAAGCGCGAGTTTTTTAGAGACATTAAGTAAGTTAGTTTTATGGAGAACAACATGTCGGTTGCGGCCAACAAGCGGTCAGTGATGACCTTGTACGCGGGCAAAGATGATTTACGTAGCCATCAGGTGCGTATCGTGCTGGCGGAGAAAGGCGTCGGAGTTGAAATCACTTTTGTTGATCCGGATAACCGTCCGGAAGATTTACTTCAACTCAATCCGTATCCGGATGCTTTACCGACGCTGGTCGACCGTGAGTTGGTGTTATACAACGCCCACATCATCATGGAATATCTTGATGAGCGCTTTCCGCATCCGCCGTTGATGCCGGTTTATCCGGTTGCCCGCGGCACCAGTCGGCTGATGATGTATCGCATCGACCGCGATTGGTATGCGCTGGCAGCACAGATCGCCAAAGGTGGTAAAGGTGCCGATGCGGCCCGTCAGGAACTGCGTGAAGGTATTCTTTCACTGGCACCGATTTTCGCTGATTCTCCTTATTTTATGAGCGAAGAGTTCAGTCTGGTCGATTGCTACCTGGCGCCGCTGCTGTGGCGCTTACCCGCCTACGGCATTCAGATCGACGGTGCCGGTTCAAAGGCCGTGAAAGCTTATATGGTCCGCGTTTTTGAGCGTGAATCATTCCAGGAATCGCTGACTGAAAGTGAGCGGGACCTGGCACGGTGAGTGATGTAACCGGTATGACCCCGCGCCGCCCGTATATGGTACGGGCGGTATACGACTGGCTGGTGGATAATCAACTGACTCCCCATCTGGTCGTGGATGCCGAACAACCGGGCTGCGAACTACCCTGGGAATTTGTGCAGGATGGTCAGATCGTTCTGAATATTGCGCCCACCGCCGTCGGCCAGCTACAGTTGGGCAACGACCGTATTGAGTTCAGCGCGCGCTTTTCAGGTAAGCCCCATCGGGTATGGGTGCCTATGGCAGCCGTAATGGCACTGTACGCGCGTGAAAATGGCGCGGGCACCATCTTTGAAGATGAAGTGTTTGATAGCAATACCGCCCAGCCAGCTGAGCCTGCTCAAGCTGAAGAAAATCAGCAAGGCCGCAAACCGGGCTCCCATCTGACTCTGGTTAAGTAATCTCCGGGTAATTTCCTCAGATAATCTCAAAGGCATCAATGACGCGCTTGACGTCGTTGGTATTCCGGGCCAGTTCAATAGCGCGCTCGGCCTGTGACTGCTCAACCATACCCATCAGAAAAACTTCACCGTTCTCCGTAACGACTTTGATCCTGGCGCCGCTAACTTCATCATCTGCCAGCAGCTTGGTTTTGATCTTGCTGGTAATCCAGGTGTCCTGCGAAATAGTTGCCATACCAATAACGTCGGTTACCCTGATTTCGTTATGCACCTGATCGACGCCTTTAATATCCCGTGCAATCTGCTGCGCTAACCGCTTCAGTGTCTCATTCGGGGTCTGTCCCATCAGCAACACTCGGCGATTATAAGAGACGACCTTGATACGTGAATTATCAAGCCGGTCTTCACCCTGCAGGGCGGCGATGACACGCACTTCAACGGTTTGATCGTCAATTTGAGTGCCAACCGTGCGGGTATCTGCTGCCGAATAAATTCCAACAGCAGTAGCGCCGATCACAGCTGCGGTACAACCGGACAGACTGACGACAATGGCCGATGCCATCAACAATTTAACGAGGATTTTCATTACTCAGATTCCTGTGGAAAAATTTGCTGCTCTGCCAGGCTGCAAAGCATATTCACAAGCTGAAGCAAGTGCTCACTTACCCTGGCGCTATTGCGTGACGGGATACGAATCTCTACATCTTCGGGACCAAGTAAACCGGCTACATCCACGTCGGCATCGCTGGTCAGGGCAATTATCAGCATTCCCCGTGAGAGTGCCGCTTCCATGGCTTTACTCACCCGTGGCGCGGTAGTACCGGCATTGAGTACTACCAGCACGTCGCCAGCCTGGCCCGCCGCCAGAATTTGCTGGGCAAAAGTATATTCATGTTCTTTCGAACCGAAATCAGCATGCAGTGCCTGCACCGGAAACGGCGGCCGGTCAAAATGCAGGCCGGTCAGCATAATATGCGCAAAATGTCGGGCGCTGGCATGGGCCATACGCTCGCCACAGCAGAACACCGTGCGGCCACTGAGCAGCGAATCGACGAGCAGGCCTGCGGCATTCATAACTGGTTCCTGCAGCAAATCGGCAGCCGCAATCTGCGTCTGAATACATTCCGTAAAAATCGCTTTAACGGGTTCGTGCATAACACCTCTGTTTCAAAATGCATCTGGTAACCACTGCAACTCGTACGGGAAGCCACTAATTGCGACCACGTCGAAACGCAGGTTGGTCAGATGCTCGTTATATTTTGCTTTAATCAGGTAAAATTGCGCAACCTGTCTGATCCGTCGACACTGCTTTTCGCTGATTTGTTCCACTACTGTCGCTAAATTTTCATTAGCCCGGTATTTCACCTCGACAAACACCAGGGTGTCCTGGTCCTGCATTACGAGATCAATTTCACCGATATCACAACTGAAATTTGCCTCTAGCAGTTGCAGACCCTGCTGTTTTAGATAATCGCAGGCCTGCTGCTCACCCAGGTTACCATCCGACTTACGTGACATTCCTTGTCACCTCCATGTTCAGCATTCCGTAAAGGCGTTAGTCGCTGAATGGCACCACCCGGTGGCCATCAAATCGTGCCCAGGACAACCGGCGGTGTATGCGCTGGTCACGCACCGATAAGGTGCCGGTTAAACCGTCCATGGTAAAACCAGGAACCATCTCTATCCAGGGGGCGCGTTCCGCAAACAACATGGCATCGTGGCCAAAGGCCGCCAACCGCGCCAGATCATAACTCCAGTTGCGGCGCAACGTCAGGATGCGCTCGAGGGTTTGGTGCTGGGGATGATCCGGCAGTAACCAGGGCGCGTCGGTAAAGCGCACGTCATCCAGATCATTCTCACTGACCTGATTGGCCAGGGTGTGGCTGGCGGAATTTGCATAGACCGGAATCGTCTGCATAAAGGGCGCGATGTTGACGTCAATAAAGGGCTTGAGTAGCCGGGTATGCTCAATACCGCCAACCAGGTAAATGGCGTCAATATCACCGCGGCTGCGCGGGGTTGCATCGACAATCACTTTACCTGCAGCGATCTTCACTTCCTGAATGCGTGCCTCACTGGCTGCGACGCCTAGCTGCTCCTGCACCACGGCTTTCATATCGTCAGGTGTTTTATAACGTCCGTGGGCAACGGATACCGACGGATAATGGCTTTGCCAGGTATTGGTGAATAAGGAAATCTGTTGCTGCCCGCGGCTATTGTCAGGAGCCAGAATCAGCGGCTTCTTATAGCCCTGCGCTATCATGAAGTTGACCGCCTGACGTAACTCGGTTTCGCCGTCGAGCGCAAAATAGAGCCGCATCGGGTCGGTGCCAAGCAGTGACGGCGGCGGTTCATTAAGGGTCAGCCAGAGCAGGTCATCAGGCAGGTACGAGGGATCAACTTTGGCAATATCTTCTTTCAGCAGCGGACCGAGCAACAGATGGGTGGTTTTAGCCCGCAGCAATTCAGGTAGGTCAGCAAAGTTGAGCTGATTGGTATCAATGGCTTCAATATGAATGCGGCTTTGCTGAGCGAGGCGCATGACCATGCCGTCCAGCACGGCCTGACCCTGCTCCCGGTACTGGCCAGTAAGGGGCAGCAGCACTACAGCACGCCGATCAACAGCGGGCAGCGAGACATCGGTAAAGCGCCCCGCGATTAGCTGCGCCGGGTGGTCGTCAAACTCGGCCTGCCAGCGTTGTAGCCGGGTAGTAACTTCTGTGGGCTCACGCAGCCCCATATGTACGGCGCCTAGCAGCCGTTGCCAGCCGACCGCAGTCTTATCGCTGGGTACCTGTAGTTCGCCGGGGTCGGTTACCCGGCTCAGTAATTGCCAGACGGCTTCGACATCCTCGTCGGCCTGACCATTGGCAATTAAACGTAACTGATAGTCGGCCGCCCGGGTCCAGTTGCGGCGGGCAATGTGACTGTCCCGGGCCAGCTCCAGAGTTGCCACCGCATAGGTATCGGTCAGGCCGGGCTTCAGCAATGGCGCCAGTAAGGCGTCGACTTGTTGCCACTGCTGTTGATTGGCGGCGAACTGCGCCCGGAACAACGCGTAGCCATGGAGCTGGGTACGGGTCAGTTCATTCGCGCTCACCAGCGGCTCGATCTGGCTGAGTACTGCAGCGCTGGCCTGCCAGCGTTGTTCATACTGCAGCGCATCAACGGCGTCCAGCAGTAAATCAGTGCGGCGATTGCCCTCGGCCTGGCGGGCTTTGTCTAGCAATTCATTGGCATCAACCCGGGGGCGGTCATCGGCACGCGGCGACTCGCGCTCGGCAACGCGATCGTCCTGAATGCGGTCGTCGGAATCACGCGGACCTGCGGCACAACCGGCGAGCCCGATAATCACGATGCAGAGCAGCAACTTATTTGGCACAATGGCACCCATATTTCGTCTATCCTGATAGGCATACTATAAACCCAGCGCCGATGCGACACAACGCGCGGGGGCTATTCTTACGAGGAATTAACATGGCGCAGTCAGCGGTCGGAACCCTATATATAGTGCCTACCCCTATCGGCAATCTTGGCGATATCAGTGAACGGGCCCTGCGGGTACTGCGCGAAGTGAACGCGATTGCCGCTGAGGATACCCGTCATAGCGGACAATTATTGCAGCATTACGGTATTCGCAACGAACTTTTTGCCCTGCATGAGCACAACGAACGACAGCGTACCGCTCATGTCATTGAACGTTTGCAGCAGGGCCAGTCGCTGGCGCTCATCAGTGATGCCGGTACGCCGCTTATCAGCGACCCGGGCTATGTGCTGGTGCAGCAGTGCCGCGCCGCCGGCGTGCCGGTGGTGGCCCTGCCGGGCCCCTGTGCTATTACCACCGCCTTATCAGGTGCCGGACTGGCCACGGATCGCTTCACCTTCGAAGGCTTTTTACCCGCTAAAGGGCAGCAGCGTCGCAAAACCCTTAATGCACTGATAGCTGAACCCCGTACTATGGTGTTTTATGAGTCACCCCACCGCATTGTCGATGCGCTGGCGGATTTGCGCGCGACCTTTGGTGCTGAGCGTAACCTGGTGTTAGCACGCGAACTGACCAAACAGTTTGAGACCTATCTGAGCGGTACCATCGCGGAAGTGGAAGCAGCGGTGCAGGCCGATTCGAATCAGCAGCGCGGCGAGATGGTGCTGATGCTGGCTGGCGCGCCACAGTCAACCGACAGCGATGATACCGGGCCGGCACTCGCAACCTTGCAGCTGCTGCGGCGCGAATTGCCACTGAAGAAAGCAGCCGCGCTGGCCGCCGAAATCCATGGCCAGCGTAAAAACACGCTTTATCAGCTGGCTCTGGATGCTGAAAACGAGTAGAATGCACGCCGGAGTCAGCCAAGACAATCGCTGCTGTGTGGGTAACCGCACAGGGGAGGAAAGTCCGGGCTCCACAGGGCAGGGTGCCAGGTAATACCTGGGCGGCGTGAGCCGACGACCAGTGCAACAGAGAGCAAACCGCCGATGGCCTGCGCAAGCAGGATCAGGTAAGGGTGAAAGGGTGCGGTAAGAGCGCACCGCGCGGCTGGCAACAGTTCGTGGCACGGTAAACTCCACCCGGAGCAAGGTCAAATAGGGGTTCATTGGCGCGGCCCGCGTTGAACCCGGGTAGAC
>CAYWXF010000076.1:0-8985 GCA_964462025.1 uncultured Pseudomonas sp.
CC
The DNA here is from genome assembly GCA_964462025.1 of uncultured Pseudomonas sp. Taxonomy (GTDB): domain Bacteria; phylum Pseudomonadota; class Gammaproteobacteria; order Enterobacterales; family Alteromonadaceae; genus Pseudidiomarina. Next base: position 3 of record CAYWXF010000076.1, read on the forward strand.
GCCAGCCCCACCCAACCGCTGGGCATCGATATCGAACAGCTCAAGCCACGCCGCCGGCAGCATGCGATTATTGCGCAGTACCAGAATGGCTTCTTTGCGAACATTAACGCTAACGATGTCGAAGGCTTTTACCAGCGTTGGACGCTTGCCGAAGCCGTGACCAAACATGAGCAAGGTTTGTTGCTGAAAACCCTTCGTCGGGATCCCGCAGAATACCTGGGAAAAGCCGGGTTTCATCGCAAGGATCACTGCCTTACCTGTCTTTACCGCCCCTGATCAAAGCATTAACCAGAATCACTGCGGGATATTTTTTAAGAAGTTCTGAAACTCAGGATGACTGCGGATAGGGTCATAGTGCGGATCGACATGCGCCTTAAATACCATCGGCTGACGCGCTGCTAAGGCTTGGTTAAGCCAGTAAATGGCTTCTTCAGTGCGTCCCGCCACTACCGCATAGCGGGCCCAGGATATCGGCGGTACATATTGACCCAAATCGAGCTCGACCTTGTCATCAAGTAGCTTACCATACAGCGCCTTGATGCCGCCTTGCTGATAGATGCTCTGGTAGTTGCTGATGATATCTGGTGCCAGTTTCAGCTTACGGGCGCGATTCAAAAACTGCTCCATTGCCAGTGTATCATCTCCCCGAATCACAGCGAGGCGCTGCATATAGGCACCATCTGATTTTACCGCGAACAGGCCAGCATCCTGGCCGTAGGTAAACCAGCCGCCCAAGCCAACGGTGGCGATAATCGTTGCCAGCAATACCGCGCGAAGGTGTTCTTGCTGCAGCCAGCCCTTCTTATGGTCCTTAATAACCGGATGGCCATTTCTGCAGTTAATCGATTCAACTTGCGGCAGCCAACGATAACCAACGCCAGGAATAGTCTTAATATATTTAACGTTTCCACGGCTATCGCCGAGAATCTTGCGAAGTTTATAAATGGCGACCGAGAGGCTATCTTTATTGACAACCCGCCCTTGCCAGACTTCCTCCAGAATGGTTTCTTTCTTTAGTGACTGTTGCGGATGCTGGCAGAAATAAACAAGCAGGGAAGCGATGCGCGGCTCAAGTACCCGGTCTCCATCAGCGGTGGCTAGCTGATTATTATCGGGGTTAAATACATATTGTTTAAACTGGTAGCTACAGTCCGTCACTGTGGTTCTGATTGGTTGCGGTTAACACTTGAAATACTAACGGCTGCGGCGTCGATTGTAAAATTGGCGGGGGGATTAAAGAATGTGTAAAGACCTTACTTTGTCAGGTGTAAAAAATAAGTTAATGTGTTAGGGTCAGAATATTATGATCATTATCATAGTTGGTCTTACCTGCTATTCAGGAAAAAGGAATTCATTATGAAAGCTTTTACATTATCTTCCGCAGTACTTGTAGCGACGCTTGCGTCGGTCTCTTCGCCTCAGGCAGAGGCTGCCGGCACCATCAACCCGTGGCAACATTGTGGTATCGGTGCGATAGTTTTCCCTAATCATGGTATTGCTGCAGCTGTTTCTAACATCACCTGGGATTTGGGTACCACCGCTGTAATCTCAGCAACGCTTTCCGAAGAAACCTGCGGCACCGAGCTGTTTCGTACCGGTCAGTTCATTAATGAAAATTATGAACAGATTGAAACGGAATTAGCGATCGGCGAAGGCAAGCACCTGAACACCATGCTATCTATGATGGGCTCAGATGAGAAAGATCACGCCCAGCTGATTGAGCAAGTTCGCCAGAACCACGTCATTACCGCGCATAAACCAAATCATGAAAAGGCTGAAGCCTTATTCCTTCATGTGCAGGGTCTGCTGTTACAAAGCTAAATGAGTTGAGCTTGTGCGTAGTTTAGTATTCCTGGCCGGGCTGCTGCTTAGCAGCCCGGTTATGGCGACCTCAGATACAGAATTAACTGATATTGCCGGATCCCGGCAGTGGCAGAAATTACTGCAATATAACGAGTCCGCAGTCAGTGAAGTCAAAAATGCCAGCTTCTTCTTATCGCCGGCAGGTGCGACCGATCCAGTTGCCGAATTAACCGCGACATTGCATGCCTTTGCCACAGATCCCCGGGCTATGTGCTTATTCCCTGGCCGTCATTTCTACCTTAGCCGGCATGAACTCACGCCGCCATCAGATTACCAGCATTGCGAGGCGTTTCGCGAGTGGCTGCGAGCCGATGATATATCGTCGGTGAGCCTGATTTTCGCTGACGGCTATCTGAAAAACCCTGCGTCTTTTCACGGTCACCTGTTTATCCGGCTGAACTCTGGTACGGATATCGACTCTCATCTGCTCGATACCAGCCTGAACTTTGGCGCGGAAGTACCCGACAAGGTGAACCCGGTCAGCTATATTCTCAGCGGCTTGTTCGGCGGCTATGATTCAGCCTATTCAGCACAGCCCTTCTACCGACATCAACTAACCTATGGGCAGGTCGAACTCCGTAACCTGTGGGATTATGAACTGAATTTATCCGAAGATGATGCTTTCTTGCTGTCGGCCCACTTGTGGGAGCTGTCGCGCACTGAATATCAATATTTTTTCGCTGGCCGCAACTGTGCGTATTATCTTGCGCGGGCACTTGAGGTGGTTACTGAAAAGAATCTGGTTTCTTCGGCCGAATGGCTGGTGCTGCCGACCCAGATAATCCGGCGGTTGAATGAGCCTGATCGCGATATGGTGCGCTCGGTTACCCTGAATGAGAGCGAGCAGAAGAAGATGCAGGAACAGTATCATCGGCTGGATTCAGCTTCTCAAGTAGTCGTGCGTAAATGGATCACAGCCGGCCAGGATACAGCGTTACTGGAACCGCTCAGTGCTGACGAACAGAAGCGGGTGTTAATCACCCTTGCCAGCTATTACAGCTTCCGTGAACGGGATGAGCCGGGTGAAGCAACCCATGAAGCGGCCAAAACCCGTGTACTCAACCTGCTGATGCGATTGCCATCGGGGAATAATCACCAGATCGCGCCGACCGGCTCGGCGCCGCACGGTGCGCAACCTGAGTCCATGCTGCGTCTGTCCGGTACCCGCTTTAGCGAACACAGCAATCAATATAGCCTGACCTACCGGCCGACGTACTATGACCGCTTGCAACCCCATGTCGGGCGGCTACCACAGTCCGCGCTGTCGATGATGGAGTTTGAAGTGTCTTATCAGGACGACAAGCTGCAACTGGATCGCCTGTGGCTTATTAACATTGAAGCGCTGAACATCAGTGCCACTGGCCTGCCAGCCGACGGCGGCGATTCCTGGTTGCTGCGCAGCGGCCTGCAGCGAAACAAACTGCGCGATATCAACGCGAAAGCCTCGCTGTTTCTGGAAGGTGGCCTCGGCAAAGCCTGGCGCTTCGGTGAGCTGATCCCCTACGCCATGCTGCAGGGCCGGCTGCATACCGACGAGGTGACAGGCGACCGACACAATGCTACGGCATCGGTGCGGGCCGGGTTGGAGGGCTCATTATGGAACCGGAAGTTTTATTGCGAAGCTGAGAAGCCGATTCAGATAGGTCATTCAGTAACAGCCCAGAACCTTATCAGCCGCTGTGCGGCTATCGTGACCCAGGGCTTTAACTTCGATCTGCGACTCAGCTACGAGAACCAGAACGAACAGCAGCTTAGCGTGGCTTTTTCTTACTACTTTTAACCGCCGGAATGCCAAGGTTTTCCAGCCAGTGATCGGCAGGTATAGGTTTATAAAAATAAAATCCCTGTTGCAGATCGCAGCCGCGGTAGCGCAGGTAGTCAGCTTGCAACAGGGTTTCAACTCCTTCGGCTACCAGCGATAGCTGTAACGCTTTACCCATACCGATAATCGAATCCAGCAGATTGCGGTCTTTTTCGCTGTCAAAGATCTTGCTGACAAACTGCCGGTCGATCTTAATTTCAGTTACCGGCAGTGTCTGCACCCGCCCCAGGTTCGAGTAACCGGTGCCAAAGTCATCGATAGAAAACTGTACGCCATGCCGACTGAGCTTTTCCATCACGTTTTGTACCTGGACTTCATTTTTTAACAGCAGGTTTTCGGTGATTTCAATATAAAGCAGCCGTAAATCAGCCTGCTCTTCTTCAAAAATCTGCAAGGTGCTTTGATAAAACCCTGGTTCAAGAAACTGCTTAGGGCTTACGTTGAGTGCAATCGGCAAGCGGGTTTTCGCGATAATTTTTGCGACTTCACGGGTCATCCAACTGCCCATGTCGACAATAAGGCCGATTTTTTCCGCTACTCCGATGAACTTGTCCGGGCGGATCAAAGTGTCGTTCAGATTCCAGCGAATAAGCGCTTCAGCGCCCGCTATCTGATAGTTATCATCCACTTTGGATTGCAGCCAGCACTCAAAATTCGGCCGTTCACCCGCCTTAACCTGTTCAACCTCTTTGCGCAGGCCGGTTTCAATGTCGTATTCCTCAATCAGTGACGACACCATCTTTACGCGGTACACGGAAAGCTGATCGCGGCCATTTTTCTTGGCCTGTGCCAGTGCCGACTCAGCGCCCGCTATCGCGTCATTGCTGGTGGTATTCTGTTCGATAAAGGCAACGCCAATGCTGGCGGTTAAGTAAATGGCGTCAGTTGGCTCAATAATCAGCGGCTTTCTGATTTCTTCCAGCAGATCTGTTAGTTGCTCCAGCGTTCGTTGCCGGCCATGAATACTAGTGCGAGCGGCAATCCAGAAGCGGTCGCCAACGTCCTTGGCCAGCACCGCCGCTTCGGGAAGAGCACCCTGGATGCGGCGGGCAATATGAATTAGCACCTGATCGCCCACCTCATCGCCGTAATAAGCGTTAATACGGCGGAAGTAATCCAGATTAAGTGCAATCAGGGTCACTTGGTCGTGCGCCAGCCATTTATCCACAGTATCTAATAGATTAACCCGGTTCGGCAGGCCGGTGAGCTTGTCGTGATACGACAAAAAGCGGATCCGCTCGGCGGTTTCGCGCTGCTTGGTGATATCCCTGATCATGCCAATAAAACGACGGCCATCGGGGGTATGGGTTTCGGAAACCGCCAGGTTAATCGGGAATATCGAGCCATCTTTGCGCTGGGCTTCAACATCGCGGCCGATGCCAATGATCTTGGCGTGATTGGTCGCTTTATAGTTGTTGAGGTACTGATCATGCTCGCGCGCATATGGGTTGGGCATCAGGATGCTGACGTTCTTACCCACCACTTCGCTAGCCGAATAGCCAAACATCTTCTCGGCGGTTTTGCTGAAGTCCTGCATGATGCCGCGATCGTCTATCGTCACCACCCCACACAGCAGGTTGTCCAGAATGGTATTGAGCGACAGCGTTTTCTTCTCAAGCTCAGCTAATGCCCGCATTTGCTCTGAAATATCCTGCACTGCGCCATACAGTAATGGCTCGCCAGAACGGTCAGTGGTGCAAGAACCAGAGGTACGGATCCATCGAAGTTGGCCGTCGGGCAGGCGAATCTGCGCGGTATGATCCCAGGAGCCTCCATGCTCAATTGCATTGGCGACCGATGCAGAAATGTCGGCGCGATACGGCTCACAGTAAAATTCAATAGCGGCATCCAGCCCGATCCGGCTACCCGGCGTTACGCCAAAGATGCGGTAGGTGCCGGTACTCCAGAACAATTGGTCACTACCCGCATCGTAACACCAGGTGCCCGAGTGAGTCAGTGATTCTGTTTTGGCAATGAGTGATTGAAGAGAAACGGGACAACTGTCAAATTCTTGCATCGAATTATGGCTTAACGAAGCAGGCTTCGCCTCATGCGGGAAAGTCCATTATTTTATAGTCAGTTGCCGAATGATGCAATGTTCAGCCAACTTGCATACAATGCAGGTTAGCCCGACGACACATCCCCATTTATAAAAATAAAAAGCCTAACGGAGTGCTGATCATGACGCCTGAACAAGCCCAAAAACTCGTTACCATGCAGATCGCCTTTAACCAGGTCATCGACCCCAAATATCCGGAGCAGCCGCAGGTTAAGCGCGACGACGTAAAGGCCATTCTGGTTGAGCTGGGCGAATACTTTGAGCACACTGCCTATAAGTGGTGGAAAAAGCAGTCGGCCGACTGGGCGCAGGCGAATATGGAGCTGATCGATATTCTGCACTTTGCGATTTCTGATGCGGTGGAGAATGCCTGCGCAGATGGCAAAGACTGTGCTCAGGCGACAAGTCACGTCGCCGGGCTGATTACTGATGGCAGCAAGGCAGCGGTGACAGCAGAGGATGGCAAAGAACTGATTGTGGCGCTGGCGCAGGATGGCTCAGACAGCAAGCCGCTGCGCTGCGGGAAAGTATTTTTTGACCGGCTGATGGCGCTATTGGTTAAGGCCTATGGCGATGCCAATACGGTCTATCTGACTTATGTAGGTAAAAACGCGCTCAATAACCTGCGGCAGCAGCGTGGCTATAAGCAGGGCACCTACATCAAGATCTGGCATGGTGAAGAGGATAACGAGGTGATGATGCGCTTGTTAACGCAGCATGCTGAGCCGATCGTCCAGGCTGACAACCCGTTAAGCCATGCTCAGCAGCTGCTGCTCGATCACTATGATCGTGAAGTGATGGTCTGACGCCGTTTATTTGTAACCAGGCATCAGGAATATCTCGCGGACACAATTCCGCGGGTGCGCGTTGAGGGCATGTAATACCGCATCGGCCACGTCCTGCGGATCAAGCTTATCGGGTTTTTCCTCATCGAAGAACGGCGTATTGACCATGCCGGGTGCGATGGTGGTGCAACGGCCGCTCCATTCTTTCATCTCTTCGGCCAGGTTCTGCATGAACCCGTGCACAAACCATTTGGTGGCGCCGTAAACCGAGCCTTTAATCGTCGTTCGGCCGGCCGCTGATCCGGTTACCAGAAAATGGCCGGTGGTTTTACGCAAATGGGGCAGGGTGAGCTTCGCGGTATTTAATACACCAGTAATATTTACCCCAATCATGGTTTCCCATTCCTGCGGATCACCTTCCTCAGTTCCGGAAGCAGATACACCAGTACCTGCGTTTGCAAACACCGCGTTAAGCTGGCCGAACCGCTCAATGCCCTTATCAACAACTTTCTTAAGCTGCTCGTAGTCGCTGACATCCGATGCGACCGCCAGCACATTATCTTCACCCAGATCGCTGACTAACTCGTCCAGCAAGCGCTTACGCCGCGCCGTTACAATCACTTTGTAGCCATCTTCCACTGCGCTTTTCGCTGTCGTTCTGCCAATACCGCTCGACGCACCCGTAATAAGAAGCACCTTCGACATATAACCTCCGTTAATTGAAAAATCAGACGCCTCATAAGTGTAGTCGATAAAAATCTACTACCGGCCTATTGCATACATAGAACTGCAATGTATACTTCATCTATACATAATAGCTCTAGGTATAGAATCAGGAGGCCAGGTGAACCTTTCAAAAGACTTAATGGCAGCTTCATCAACACCGCTGGTGCTCGGGATAATCGCCGAGGGCGAAACCTACGGGTACGAGATCGTTAAGCGGGTTGAGGAATTGTCCGGTGGGGCATTGAGCTGGACTGACGGCATGATGTATCCGCTGTTGCACCGGCTTGAGCACCAGGGATTTCTCGAATCGCGCTGGCGCGTCGCTGATACCGGCCGCAAGCGCAAGTACTACGCAATTACTACCCAGGGCCGCAAGGCGCTGGCAGAACAACAACAACAATGGCAAGTCATCAATGAAGCCCTGAATCGGATCTGGCACGAGATGAAAGCCACCACACGGAGCAATGACGATGGTTACCAGTTCGCGTGATAAAAACAGTTACGAACCTGATGCCCAATTCAATATGGAAGCGCGCATTGAAGAGTGGAAAAGTTATCTGGCTAAACATGCCGCCATTGACGGCCAGGATGTTGACGAGCTTGAAGGGCACTTGCGCGATCAGGTCGATGAGCTGAGAGCCTCGGGGTTGGATGAAGACGAAGCTTTTTTGATTGCCACCAAGCGCATCGGCAATATTAATGCGGTATCGCGCGAGTATGCGGAAGTCCATTCCGGTCGTCTCTGGCGTAACCTAGTGCTATCCGATAACCTGCCGGGCCTGAACTTCAGTCGCGAACTGATGGCCGCGCTGCTATTTGCAGTTGCCGCTGCGATCAGCATTAAACTGCCGGCGCTGTTTGGTATCGGCATGGACGATGACGCCGGCGCCTGGTTTTATCAGCGCAATATCACCTTATTCGCGCTGCCCTTTCTTGGCGCCTTCTTTATCTGGAAGCGTGAACTTGGCCTGCGCGGGTTGCAGGTACTCGCCGTCGGAATTTTGATCGCGCTGGTGACGATGAACGTCTACCCTCATGACCAGACTAGTTCCACCACGATACTGGCCTTTATTCATTTGCCGCTGGTGTTGTGGTTTGTGATCGGCGTGCTCTATACCGGCGACTGGTGGCAGTCACAGTCACGTCGCATGGACTTTATCCGCTTCTCAGGAGAGTACGCGATCTATTACGTACTTATCGCTCTGGGCGGCGCGGTGTTGACGGCATTTACGCTGGGCATGTTCGCCTTTATCGATATCGACGTGGAATGGCTGGCGCAAACCTGGATTATTCCCTGTGGCGCGGTCGGTGCAGTGGTTATCGCCGCCTGGCTGGTGGAAGCGAAACAGGCCGCCATCGAAAATATGGCACCGGTGCTGACCCGGGTATTCACGCCGCTGTTCACCATTCTGCTGATGGGCTTTCTGATCACCATGCTGGTTACCGGCAAGGGCTTTGACGTGCAGCGGGAAGTGCTGATCGGCCTGGATCTGATGCTGGTGCTGGTGCTGGGCCTGGTGCTTTATGCGGTATCCTCGCGCGATCCGGCAGCACCTCCGGGCATTTTCGATGCATTCCAGCTGTTGTTGGTGGTCGCCGCCTTGCTGGTTGACCTGCTGGCGCTGTTCGCTATTGCCGGACGCATCTCCGAGATGGGCTTCACGCCGAACCGGGTGGCCGCGCTGGGCGAGAACATCGTGCTGTTGGTCAGCCTCAGTGGCTACGCCT
>CAYWXF010000077.1:0-8976 GCA_964462025.1 uncultured Pseudomonas sp.
GTGGCAAAGAACGTGAACTTGACGAACGACAGTATAAAAAAATTATAGAAAAAACCATTAATACATTGAACGAAACCGGTTCAATGGAGGCGGTCTGCTTTCTCAGTGAGTTGCATGTAAAAGGCCGCGACACCTACTGGAAAGTACGGCAGGCGGTGGAAGCAGCGCAAGCCGGCCTGTATTGCTTTAATCAGTTAAAAACCCGCAAAGAAGAGCCCCGCCGGCCACTGCGTAAACTGGTTTTCAACGTACCTACGCGGCGTGAACTGCCACTGGGGGAAAGAGCAATCCAGCACGGTATGGCCATTTCTAAAGGCGTTACCAGCTGCCGTGATGTCGCCAATATGCCACCGAATATCTGTACCCCCCGCTACCTTGCCGAGCAAGCAGAAGCGCTCGCGGCTCAGCACGATAAGATGAGCTTCACTGCGATCACTGAGCAGGAAATGGCGGAAAAAGGCATGAATGCCTATCTGGCGGTCGGCCGTGGTTCTGATAATGAGTCGGTACTGACGTTGCTTAATTACCGCGGTGGCGCTGATGATCAGGCCCCGGTGGTATTGGTGGGCAAAGGCCTGACTTTTGATTCGGGCGGTATTTCTATCAAACCTTCGGCCAACATGGACGAAATGAAATACGACATGGGTGGTGCCGCAGCAGTGCTTGGTACCATGCAGGCCATTGCCGAGCTCAACTTGCCGATCAATGTCATTGGCGCTATTGCCGGTTGCGAGAATATGGTTGACGGCAAAGCATACCGCCCTGGCGATATTCTGAAGACCATGAGCGGCCAGACGGTAGAAGTCATGAATACAGATGCCGAAGGTCGGCTGGTGCTTTGTGATACCCTCACCTATGTCGAGCGGTTTGAACCCGACACAGTGGTCGATATTGCGACCCTGACGGGCGCCTGTATTATCGCCCTGGGTAATCATGCCAGCGGCCTGATGAGTACGCATAACCCGCTTGCTCATGAGCTGATTAACGCCTCAGAGCAAAGTGGCGATCGCGCCTGGCGCCTGCCGTTGTGGGATGAGTATCAGGACGCATTAGACAGCCCCTTTGCCGATATGACAAATCTGGGTGGTCGTGAAGCTGGCACCATTACCGCGGCCTGTTTCTTGTCGCGCTTTACCAAAAAATATAACTGGGCGCATCTGGATGTTGCGGGCACTGCCTGGCGCAGCGGCTCCAAAAAAGGTGCGACCGGACGGCCAGTGCCACTGCTGACCCAGTTTCTGATCAACAGAACGCAAAACACTACACAGGATTAATATGGCGCAAGGCATCTTTTACGTGCTGGACGGGCTCGATGACGAACAGCAGCTCAGCTTATTCTGTAACCAGATCGCGCAGCGCTGGCGTGAACAGCGCAGTGTGCGGGTCTGGTGCCGGGATCAGCTGCAGGCTGAACAACTCGACGAAGCCCTCTGGCAGCAGCCTGTAGATGCCTTTGTACCACATAATATCTATGGTGAAGGCCCGCCGCAGGGCGCCCCGGTTGAAATTTGCTGGGCTGGCAATGATGCGCCGGCACGACGCACCGCCGTCGTCGTTAATCTGATGGACGAGCTACCGCCGTTGCAGGGTGCACGACTCATTATCGACCGGGTTCCGACCGCTGAAACCGAGCGCCAGCAGGCCCGGGAACGTTACAAAAACTATCGCAGTCAACGCATTGAGTTACAAACAATCAATGCCGCCGAACTGATATCCAATTCCGAAAAATAGAACGAAGTGAAGGTTTCTATGGACAAAACGTATTCGCCAAACGCAATTGAAGAAGCCCTGTATCAGCAGTGGGAACAGAACGGCTACTTTAAGCCCTCCGGCCAGGGCGAGTCTTACTGCATCATGATTCCCCCGCCGAATGTGACCGGTAGTCTGCACATGGGCCATGCGTTTCAGCATACCATCATGGATACCCTCACCCGCTACAAGCGGATGGATGGTTACAACGCATTATGGCAGGTCGGCTCCGACCATGCCGGTATCGCTACCCAGATGGTGGTCGAACGCAAACTGGCAGCCCAGGGCATCGCCCGTCAGGACCTCGGTCGTGAGGCCTTTATTGACAAGGTGTGGGACTGGAAAGCTGAATCCGGCGGCACCATTACGCAACAGATGCGCCGTTTGGGCGACTCGGTTGACTGGGACCGTGAGCGCTTCACTATGGATGAAGGGCTGTCGCAGGCCGTAAAAGAAGTTTTTGTGCGGCTGCACAAAGAAAACCTGATTTACCGCGGTAAACGTCTGGTGAACTGGGATCCTAAACTACAGACAGCGATTTCCGATCTGGAAGTAGAAAACAAAGAACAGCAGGGACAAATCTGGCATTTACGCTACCCGCTGGCAGATGGCGCCCGCACCGCCGATGGTAAGGACCACCTGGTGGTGGCGACCACCCGCCCTGAGACCATGCTCGGTGATATCTGTGTTGCCGTACATCCCGACGACGAGCGCTACAGCTCGTTAATTGGCAAGTTTGTTGAGTTACCTCTGGTCGGCCGCCGCATTCCTGTTATCGCCGACAACTACGTTGACCGTGAGTTCGGTACCGGCTGTGTAAAAATTACCCCCGCTCATGATTTTAATGACTATGAGATTGGTAAACGCCACAACCTGCCAATGATCGCCATTTTTGACGATGTTGCCCATGTGCGTGCTGTAGCCGGCCTGTACACGCCTACCGGCGAAGTACTGCCCGATATTGACGGTTTTGACGGCTCACTGCCGACCGCTTACCGCGGGCTGGAGCGCTTCGCCGCCCGCAAGCAAATCGTTAAAGACTTCGAAGGCCTGGGCCTGCTGGAAAAAGCCGAAGCCCATACCAACAAAATTCCGTACGGTGATCGCGGCGGTGTTCCTATTGAACCCCATCTGACTGATCAATGGTACGTACGCGTGGCGCCGCTGGCCGAAGTGGCAACCAAAGCCGTTGAAAACGGGGACATTGAATTTGTACCCAAGCAATACGAGAACATGTACTTCTCCTGGATGCGCGATATTCAGGACTGGTGTATTTCACGGCAGCTATGGTGGGGCCACCGGATACCGGCCTGGTACGATAACGACGGTAACGTTTATGTCGGTCATAGTGAAGACGAGGTGCGCGCCGAGCATGACCTGGGCGACCGTGAACTGCATCAGGACGAGGATGTGCTGGACACGTGGTTCTCCTCTGCCCTGTGGACGTTCTCGACGCTGGGCTGGCCGGAGCAGACTGACGACTTAAAGACCTTCCACCCGACTGACGTTCTGGTTACCGGTTTCGATATCATTTTCTTCTGGGTCGCCCGGATGATCATGATGACCATGCACTTCCTTAAAGATCAGGATGGTAAGCCTCAGGTTCCGTTCAAGACAGTGTATGTCACTGGCCTGATCCGCGATGACGAAGGCCAGAAAATGTCCAAGTCCAAAGGCAATGTGCTGGATCCACTGGACATGATTGACGGTATTGATCTGGATTCGCTGATTGCCAAGCGCACGGCAAATATGATGCAGCCACAACTGGAGGCGAAAATTGCCAAGCGCACGGCGCAGCAGTTTCCTGAGGGGATTAATGCGCACGGCACCGATGCGCTGCGCTTCACTCTAGCCGCATTGGCCTCGACCGGCCGCGATATCAACTGGGATATGAAACGCCTTGAAGGGTATCGTAACTTCTGCAATAAGCTATGGAATGCCAGCCGCTATGTGCTGATGAATACCGAAGAGCAGGACTGCGGCGTTAACGGCGGAGAGATGGAGCTGTCGCTGGCCGATCAATGGATTATCGAGCAGATGAACGATACCACTGCGCAGTTCCGCAGCGCGCTCGATAACTATCGTTTCGATCAGGCCGCCGCCATCGCCTACGAATTCACCTGGAACCAGTTCTGTGACTGGTATCTTGAGCTGACAAAACCGGTTCTGTTTAACGGTAATGACGCCCAGCTGCGGGGTACCCGGCACACCCTGATTACCGTACTGGAACAATTACTGCGGCTGTTGCATCCGTTACTGCCATTTATCACCGAAGCCATCTGGCAACGGGTGGCTCCGGTAGCTGGTGTCAGCGGTGATACCGTGATGCTACAGGCGTACCCGCAGGCACAGGATGAGCGCTTCGCCAACGCCCGCGATGATATGGAGTGGCTGAAGCAGGTGATTGTCGCCGTTCGTAACATCCGCGGCGAAATGAATTTGTCACCGGCGAAGCCTTTGCCGGTACTGATCAGTAATGCGGACAGCAATGCCAGAGCGCGGCTGCAGAATAACCTGAGCTTCCTGAGTTCGCTGGCTAAACTGGAATCGGTAGACTTCATCAGTTCATCTGAAGACGCACCCGCAAGCGCCACCGCCCTGGTTGGCCGTATGGAAATTCACATCCCTATGGCTGGTCTTATTGATACGGCGGCTGAACTCGCCCGGCTCGATAAGGCGATTGAAAAGGCCAGAAAAGATGTGGACATGGTGAGTCGTAAGCTGAGCAATGAAAACTTTGTCAGCAAGGCACCGGCTGAGGTAATTGAAAAGGAACGCGCCAAGCAGGCGGAAGCAGAAGAAACCCTGACGCAATTGCAGCAGCAGCGGGAGAAAATCGCCGCGCTATAAAGCGCGGCGTTTTTAATTTGCGTTAGTTGTCGTCCGACTCGTCGTAGTCGTCTTCGTCGCCATCATCGTCATAGTCGTCTTCGTCACCGTAATAGGTGCCCCAGCCGTCATAATCAACGCCGGCTAAGTCAGCGATTTTAGCCACTTCCTGGGTTTGCATATCCAGAACATGGGCATCCAGGCTGGTTTCGGAAACAGCGACGAACGCAAAAAAGCGCGAATTATCATCCAGTTCGAACTCGTCCGCATCGTCCACATGGTAGCCCGCTTTAACCAGCTCAACCGCGGCTTTTTCCAGCTTGCTGAAATCGTTACTGGCCAGGTGGTGCTCTATGGTATAGATGTCATCAGCAGGCGCACCATCGGCAAGCAGGGCTTCAACCGTCTCTTCACTTTGCGCACGGAGCGCATCCAGATCAACCGCCATAATGGCTTATCCTTGTGCTAATTCATGATCCAGTTCGCCGATTTTCATCTGCATCAACTGGTGACAGTGCGCTGATAAAGCCCGCACGGACTCTGCATCGTAATCCTTCACTGAAACCGGCGGCAGCATCTCAACAATGAGCTTGCCGTTGTTCCAGCGATTAAGCTTGATTCGACCATGCAGATTAGACACGCAGATCGGCACAATATCAACTCCTGCCTGCATCGCGGTGCGAAAAGCGCCGGTTTTAAATGGCAGCAAGCCTCTGCCGTAGCTGCGCGTTCCCTCAGGAAACAACAGAATCGAGATATTCCGATCCTTAATTGCCGCTGCCGCCTGATCAATGGTCCCGCGAGCGCGGCCCGTGTGTTTGCGGTCAATCAGGATATTCCCCGCCAGCCAGTACAGCTGACCAAAAAACGGAATCCACTTCAGGCTTTTCTTACCTATGCTTACGGTGCGGTCAGGAATCGCGCCGGCAAGGGTGAAAATATCCCAGGTATTCTGATGATTGGCGATATAGACGTAAGCCTTGTCCGGATCAACTTCATCCGGGATCCGCACTTCCATTTCGATTCCCAGCAAGTACCGCATGCGTCCGTACCAGCGACCCGCCAGTGGGGTGTTCTGCGGGTGGAAAGGACGCACCAGACAAATCAGCAGCAACAGCGTACTGCCGATCACAACAAACAAGCCCAGTAGAATTATCCGTACAACTGCGAGCATGATATCTCCGGTTTAATCCTGATTCTCAACGACTATTGCGTCGACCCGCTGCAAGCCACGTGGCAGCTTATTACCACGTCGTCCGCGTTCACCACGGTAGTGCTCCAGATCCGGCGCCTTCAGGGTGAGTTTACGTTTACCAGCCAGCAAAGTCACTGGCGCTTCAACTGGTACGATGGCAGCCGCGACCACATATTCCTCGCGCGACTGGGCACGCAAAGTCGGAATACTGATCATCTTATTACCCTTACCTTTTGCTAGTTCAGGCAATTCAGAGACCGGGAAAATAAGCATGCGGCCTTCATTCGATACCACCACCAATTGATCGCTTTCGGTGCTCTGAACCTGACTTGGCGGCAGTATTTTCGCGCCCGTCGGCAAGTTCAGTATGGTCTTGCCGTTCTTATTGCGGCTGACCAGGTCACCAAAGGTACAAATAAAGCCGTAGCCAGCATCGGACGCCAGTAAGTAACGTTGCTCGTCCTTCGCCATCAGCACATGCTCAATCGTTTCACCAGACACCAGGTTAAAGCGTCCGGTTAGTGGTTCGCCCTGGGTTCTGGCCGACGGCAGTAAGTGCGCTTCACAGGAGAAGCTGCGCCCGGAGCTGTCGAGGAAGACCACCTGCTGATTGCTCTTGCCCTGGGCCGAGGCCAGAAAACGGTCGCCGGACTTATAAGCCAGCGTGGTACCATCAACATCGTGACCTTTGGCCGCGCGCACCCAGCCTTTTTCTGAAAGGACTACGGTAACCGGTTCGGCTGGCGTAAGGTCGCGGTCGCTGAGTGCTTTAGCTTCCTGCCGTTCCACTAACGGCGACCGACGTGGATCGCCATATTTTTCGGCGTCAGCAAGTATTTCTTTACGGATCAGAGTTTTCAAACGGCGATCAGAGCTGAGTAATAACTCAAGTTGCTGCCGTTCCTGCTCCAGTTCGTTCTGCTCGCCGGTCAGCTTCACTTCTTCAAGCTTGGCCAAATGCCGTAATTTCAGTTCAAGAATCGCTTCAGCCTGGGTGTCACTTAACTTAAACCGTGACATCAGTTCAGCTTTAGGCTCATCCTCGTACCGGATAATCGCAATAACTTCATCGATGTTCAGGTAGGCAATCAACAAGCCTTCAAGGATATGCAAACGCGCCAGCACTTTGTCCAGACGATGTTGTAAGCGCCGCGTGACGGTAGTTTGGCGGAACTCAAGCCATTCTTTTAACACAGTTAATATAGGTTTGACCTGAGGCCGGCCATCCAGGCCCAGCATATTGAGGTTAACCCGGTAATTCTTTTCAAGATCCGTGGTGGCAAACAGATGTTGCATCATCTGCTCTATATCCACCCGGTTGGACCGAGGCACAACCACCAGCCGGGTCGGATTCTCATGATCCGACTCATCACGCAGGTCCGTCACCATCGGCAACTTTTTCGCCTGCATCTGCGCGGCAATCTGCTCAAGCACCTTTGAACCTGAAGCCTGATGAGGTAGCGCAGTAATCACCACTTCGCCATCTTCGAGCACATATTTTGCCCGCATGCGGATAGTACCGCGGCCGGTTTCATAGATTTTTACGATTTCATCCTGTGGCGTGATGATCTCAGCATCAGTAGGATAATCCGGCCCGTGCATATGCTCCATGACGTCCGCCAGGCTGGCACTGGGTTTCTCCAGCAACATAGCGCAGGCATGGGCGACTTCGCGGGCATTGTGCGGCGGAATATCCGTTGCCATGCCTACCGCAATACCAGTAACACCATTTAACAGGATGTGCGGCAGCCGGGCTGGCAGCATCCGCGGCTCTTTCATGGTGCCATCAAAGTTGGGGCTCCAGTCGACGGTGCCCTGCCCGAGTTCTGACAACAGCACTTCACTGAAGCGCGATAGCTTGGCTTCGGTATAACGCATGGCGGCGAAGGATTTTGGATCGTCCGATGAGCCCCAGTTACCCTGGCCATCTACCAGCGGATACCGGTAGGAAAAGGGTTGCGCCATCAGCACCATAGCTTCGTAACAGGCGCTGTCGCCATGGGGATGGAATTTACCCAGCACGTCACCGACGGTACGCGCTGACTTCTTATATTTTGCCAGCGCCGTCAGGCCCAGCTCTGACATGGCGTAAATGATGCGCCGCTGAACCGGCTTCAGGCCATCACCAATGTGCGGTAAGGCCCGGTCCATAATCACGTACATGGAGTAATTTAAGTAAGCGTCTTCAGTAAACCGGCGTAGCGGAACCTGTTCTATATTTTCCATCGTCATTCGCGGTATTCTCCTTACAGCTCAGCCAGATCGACCAGGTTGCCTTTGCTTTCCAGCCACTCCCGGCGATCGCCGGATCGTTTTTTCGCCAGCAGCATGTCCATGAGCTCGTCAGTTGCTTCAATTTCATCAACCGTCAGTTGCACCAGTCGCCGGGTATTCGGGTCCATCGTGGTCTCCCGCAGTTGCAATGGGTTCATTTCACCCAAGCCTTTAAAGCGCTGTACGTTCACTTTGCCTTTGCGCTTCTCAGCCTCAATACGATCCAGGATGCCCTGCTTCTCGTCTTCATCAAGGGCGTAGAAAACTTCTTTACCGACATCGACCCGATACAGCGGTGGCATGGCGACATACACATGACCGTGGTCAACCAGGGTGCGGAAATGTTTCATAAAAAGTGCACACAGCAAGGTGGCAATGTGCAAACCGTCTGAGTCCGCATCCGCCAGGATACAAATTTTCCCGTAGCGCAGTTTGTCGAGGTCTTCCGAATTCGGGTCCACCCCCAGAGCTACTGAAATTCCCGGTCACGGGCTTGCTTGGCCGAGCCACCGGCGGAATCTCCTTCGACCAGAAAGAGCTCACTGCGACTGGTGTCCTGGGTGGCGCAATCCGTTAACTTGCCTGGCAATGGCGGGCCCTGGGTGACTTTTTTACGCACCACTTTCTTACTGGCGCGCATACGCCGCTGAGCGTTATTGATACATAAATCAGCCAGTTGCTCAGCTTGCTCGGTATGCTCATTCAGCCACAGGCTAAAGGCATCTTTCACTACCCCGGAAACAAAAGCCGCACACTGGCGCGACGATAAGCGTTCTTTGGTTTGTCCGGCGAACTGAGGATCCTGCATTTTGACTGACAGGATGTAACTGCAACGTTCCCAGATATCTTCCGGAGTCAGTCGTACGCCCCGCGGCAATAAGTTACGGAAATCACAAAAGTCGCGCATGGCTTCGAGCAGGCCCTGCCGC
>CAYWXF010000078.1:0-8692 GCA_964462025.1 uncultured Pseudomonas sp.
CCGCGAGTAAACTGCCGTCGCGTAGTTGTACATAGAGTGTATCGCCCGCCACTACCGGCGCCACGTACACAGAATCGCCGACTTCGAGCCGGCCGGCCATTTCGCCGTTCTTCGAATTCAGAAAATGCAGGTAACCAAAAGCATCGCCCACCACTACGTAGTCACCGAAGCGCACCGGCCCGGTCACCTGGCGGCCGGTCAGGTCGTTATTGCTCCAGACCTCTACGCCACTTTCGTTATCCAGTGAATACACGCTGTCGCTGGTGTCGGTCAGGAACAACCGGTTAAAACTCAGATCAAAGTTATTGAAAGAAGCGTACTCGCGCTGCCACATGATGCGACCGCTGGTTAGCTCAACCGCTGCCACCTGGCCGTTATAGGCAATGCTGTAAACCGCGTTGCCGCGCACCTGCGGCTGCACATCGGCATCCACCAGGCGCTGCAACTCAGTAGCACCCTGTGGCACCGCCAGCGGCGCTATCCAGGCCTGCTGACCGTTATTCAGTACCGCGACCGTGAGTTTACCCGTAGCTGTGCCAAACAGCGCGCCGCCGCTGGCAATAGTTGGTGCTGAGGTGCCGCGCAGACTCAGTGCCGGCACTTCGGTCGACATGGTCCACTGCTGCTCGCCGCTGTCTTCCAACAAGCCGATGAGTTTGCCAGCGGTAGTGTTAACCACCACATAGCCTTCACCCACCGCCGGATCAGCCAGTACTTCGCCGTCGATTTCGGTACGCCAGACCAGGCTGCCGTCGGCCATGCTCAGCGCGATCACCGAGCCGTTTTCAGTGCCGAAAAACAGGCGTTCCTTGTTGGCCACCAGACCACCGGAAATGCGGGCGGTATCACCAGGCATCAGCCAGCCGCCGGTGTCAGCGCCTGTGAGCTTGCGCACGTCCACACGCCACAGGTTCGCTCCATCAGCACGGTTAAATGCCTTGACCACGCCACGCCGGTCAGCGGCGACAATCACGTCACCGACTACCGCGGGGTTCAGCCGCGAAAAGTACTCGCCCACGCCCTTGCCGACCGAGCCTTCCCAGACCACTGATGGCGACACCGTCGCATCAAATGGCTGCAGCTCTTTGTAGGTGATTTCATCATCACTAAAAATCGAGCAACCGCTTGCCAGCAAGGCTGCCAGACCCAGGGCGCTGCATTTCAGCGTGTTGGTAAAAGTCGTGTTAGTAAAGCTCATGATTCCGCCGGAATGCTGTTGAGTTTGATTTCAGCCAGTGGTGCGTTGTTGTCGCTGGCATCCAGCGCCGCCTGATAAGCAGTGCGGGCACCGGCTTGATCGCCTTGAGCTAAGAGAATGTCACCACGCAGCTCAGCCACCATGGCCGTAAAACCTTCTTCGTTGGTATTGGCAATAGCGTTCAGGGCCGCATCGTGCTGCTCCTGCGCCAGCAATACCCGCGCCTGACGCACGTCAGCCACAGCCTTGAGTTCACCGCTGGCATTGTCACGCACCTGTTGCAGGGCGCTTACCGCAGTCGCCAGCTCACCGGCTTCAACCGCCTGCTTCGCAAGTTCAAAAGCGAGCAGATGGGCGTAGGTATCACCGCTGTTGTCCTGAATAAAGCTTTGCGCCTCAACCTGGGCCTGCTCATCGCCTGCTTCCAGTTGCGCTATGATGGTTTCAAACCGCTCTGAGGCCGCTTCTTTCTGCGCCATGGTGTGCGCGTCGTAATAGCGCCAGCCGTAAAACAGGCCAAAACCAATCACCAGGCCGGCGATAATGCCTTTACCGTGCTCGTGCCAGAAATCCTTTATTCGCTGAATTTGTTGGTCTTCAGTTTCCACGCGCTTAATCCTCTTTAAAAATCATTCTTAGTTAGTCAAGCAATCCGGCCAGTTCAGCCAGATCGGTAAAATTCTTGTCTTCGTCACGCTTACGCAGGTGCTTAAACTGATATTCCAGCTGACCATCATATGTGCAGTCAACAATCAGCGCATAGGTCGCGCCCGATTTATCCGCCTTCATCAGTTTTTTCTTCAGGTTCTGCGTACCTGAGTGCAGCATCACCTTCAACTCAGGATGCTGGTCACGCACTTTTTCGGCAACAGCGGGCAGTTTAAGTTCCGCCTTGTCGTCGCCCGCCATCAGATACAGATCCACGGCCGTAACCGACGGGATGCGATCCTGGCTTTCCAGCAGCAGCACCAGCCGCTCGATGCCCATGGCAAAGCCCACTGCCGGCGTCGCTTTACCGCCCAGTTGCTCGACCAGGCCATCGTAACGGCCGCCGGCACAAACCGTGCCCTGCGCACCCAGTTCAGTGGTCACCCACTCAAACACGGTGCGGTTGTAATAGTCCAGCCCGCGTACCAGCTTTTCGTTCAGTACGCACTTCACGCCGGCAGCTTCCAGCCGTGCGGTCAGGCCTTCGAAATGTTCGCGGGACTCGTCATCCCAGTAATCCGACAGCCGTGGTGCGTCCACCAGCAGCGCCTGGGTTTCCGGCGACTTGCTGTCAAGAATACGCAGCACGTTGCTGTCTAACCGGCGTTTGGAATCTTCATCCAGTGCCTCTTCATGCTGACGCAGGTATTCCCGCAGTGCATCACGATAGCGGCCGCGCGCTTCGTTGGACGCCAGCGAGTTAATCTGTAATTCGAGCTGATCGGTAATGCCGAATTCCTGCCACAGTCGCGCCGACAGCAAAATTACTTCGGCGTCGATCTCCGGGCCGTCCATGCCAAAAGCTTCAATGCCAAACTGGTGGAACTGGCGATAGCGGCCTTTCTGTGGCCGCTCGTGGCGGAACATCGGGCCCATATACCACAGCCGCGGCGTCTGGTTATACAGCAGACCATGCTCATTGCCGGCGCGTACACAGCTGGCAGTGCCTTCCGGGCGCAGCGTCAGGCTGTCGCCGTTGCGATCGTCAAAGGTGTACATTTCTTTTTCGACGATATCCGTCACTTCGCCAATCGAGCGCTTAAACAGCTCAGTACTTTCGAGCACCGGCATGCGGATTTCCTGGTAGCTGTATTGCGCCGCGACCTTACGGATCACGCCTTCAACATACTGCCATGCGGGGCTTTGCCCGGGCAGGATGTCGTTCATTCCACGAATTGCCTGAATCGTTTTTGCCACAGTAATTACATCTGTTGTTGTTGGTCTGCCAAAACCGGGTTAAAAATCGGGACTAGTATAGCGCAGCTTTAGCTTTGCTTCACCGGAATCTGCTCGGCTTCAAGGCGTTTGACCTTGGCGCGGATATGGCGCTCGAGTTGGTCAACTAAGTCAGTATTGTCGAGGCGTTCTTTCTGCCGCTCGCCATCAATGTAGAAGCCGCTTTTGCTCTTGGCGCCAGCCAGGCCGATCTGCGAGATCAGGGCTTCACCGGGGCCATTCACTACGCAGCCGATAATGGATACGTCCATAGGTACCACCACGTCTTCAAGCCGCTGCTCGAGGGCGTTCACAGTACCGATCACGTCGAATTCCTGGCGCGAGCAACTGGGGCAGGCAATAAAGTTGATGCCACGGCTGCGGATGCGCAGGGATTTTAAGATATCAAAACCCACTTTCACTTCTTCAACCGGATCCGCCGCCAGCGAAACCCGCAGGGTATCGCCGATGCCTTCGGCGAGCAGCATACCCAGGCCGATGGCTGATTTCACCGAGCCACCGCGCAGGCCACCGGCTTCAGTGATGCCAAGGTGCAGCGGCTGGTCGATTTGCTTAGCCAGCAAGCGGTAGGATTCCACCGCCAGGAATACGTCTGAGGCTTTTACACTTACTTTGAAGTCATGGAAGTTCAGGCGATCGAGGATATCCACGTGGCGCATGGCAGATTCCACCAGCGCCGCCGGCACCGGCTCGCCGTATTTTTCCTGCAGGTCTTTTTCGAGCGAGCCGCCGTTCACGCCGATGCGGATAGGGATGCCGCGATCACGCGCAGCGTCCACCACCTGGCGGATGCGTTGTTCGTTGCCGATGTTGCCTGGATTAATACGCAGGCAGTCGACGCCGTATTCGGCCACTTTCAGGGCGATACGGTAATCAAAATGGATATCCGCAACCAGCGGCACCGGGCTTTGTTGTTTGATTAATTTAAAGGCTTCAGCGGCATCCATGGTGGGCACCGACACCCGCACGATATCAGCACCGGCGTCGGCGATCGCCTTAATCTGCTTCACGGTCGCGTCCACATCGCAGGTTTCGGTATTGGTCATCGACTGCACGGCAATCGGTGCGCCATCGCCAATGGGCACGTTACCGACATAGATACGGCGTGACGGACGGCGTTTTATTGGTGATTCATGCATGGGGTACGGCTCACTTTAATGCTGCTTCAATGCTTTAATTCAGGGTAAGGGTGACCGAGCGATTACGACGGTAGGCGCTGAGATCAACCTCTTCGCCCTGATAGGTTAGTTCAACTGCCTCTGGCTTACACAGAATGATATCAAATGGCGGCTGTCCCGTCAGCGGCATGTGGTAGCCGGGCTGCTTAACGCCGATGGCAATGTCTTCGCCGGTGGCGTCAGTCACTTTGACCCAGCAGGAGTCGCTGAAGGTCATCGCCAGGCTGACTTCGTCCACATCAGCCGGGGTCGAGCCGGGAATGTCAGCCGACGGCACCGGCGTTGGTGAGATGATCACCGGCTCTGGCACCACTTCGGCGGTGGATACATCAGCGGCGGACACTTCAGATTCAGGAATTTGCTCAACACCGACGGGCGTGATGGTGCCCGGGGCGTCGGTCTCGGTTTCCGGTAAGGTTACTGAATCGTCGGTGTCCTGGGTGATTTCGATGCGGTTTGGGGTTTGCCCCGTGGTGGAACCACGGGCTACCTGGTCTGTTTGCGGGCTGCCGGAGCCAAAGATGGCGTCCATGCTGAAGTCGCTGTCCTGCCACCACCAGATCACCGCGAGCGCCAGCACAATGACAATAACCAGATAGCTGAACCACTTCAGGCGGTTATCGTTGCGTTCTAATACCTGGCGCTTGGAAAAGCTTTGCATACTGAGGTTGGGTTTGGTGCTGGCGCCATAGCCCATATTCTCGTAGGCCTTGAGCACCTCGCTCAGATCCGCTTCCACGGCCTTGGAAAACGAACGCAGGTAGCCACGCACGAAAGCCGGAGCGGCCAGCTTCTCGTATTCATCGGCCTCGATCATGTCGATGATAGCAGCCCGCAGGCGCAGGCTGTCCGCCACCTGCTGTGGGGTCAACGCCCTTTCCTCGCGGGCAGCGCGCAGCAGTTGGCCGGGCGTTTTGCCGGTATATTTTTCGCCCGGGGATTCTGGTTTCGCATCCTGCGTCTGGTCCGCGTCCGGCGGTGTAAAAAGGTCTTTATCTGCGGTCATCGGCCTACCGTAAGGTTAAACTCATGAATTTTTACCATGTCAGTCACTAAAGCGTACGTTCAAGAAACCGCTTTGCCTGCTCTGACTGGGGAAAACGTGACACTAACAGCTCACCAAATGCCAGCGCTTTCGCTTTGTTCCCCAGCGCCCGTCCCAGCTGCACCTCCAGCCATAAATACTGGGGGGTAAACTGAGGTAATTCGGCGCGCTGCGCTAATACCCGCTGCGCATCTATGTAGCGTTGCTGGCGTAACAATAACTCAGCGTAGCTCTCAAGAATAGTGCTATTTTGCGGGTCGTGATTGATTGCCAGCTGGTAGTATCTGTCGGCTGCGGTGTAATCGCCCTGTCGCATCGCGCAGGTCGCGGCGTTCTGCCAGGTGCTGGCTACTTTCACATACTCCGGCTGGTTAACCGCCTGGTGAAAGTACTTGAGCGCGTCCTGAAAATGCCCCTGTGAACACAGCAGCACCGCCAGGTTGTTCAGTGTATCACCATCGTCCGGATTAAGTTTGATAGCGCTGCGGTAATATTGTTCCGCACGTTCGTAGTCTTTTACCTGCTGATAGTAATAGGCCAGCCCGGTATGCACGGCCGGATTATTGGGCGCATAGTCGCGGGCGCGTTCTAAATTGGCTTTGGCAAGACGGTAATTCTGGCTGCGCAGGTACTGTAGCCCCAGGGCCAGTCGTGAGCGCGCTGCTTCCTCAGCATTGAATTTCTGGGCCGGCTCGGATTCGCCATCAACGGTACGCTGATTCACACAGCCACTGAGTGTCAGGCTGGCAACAACGAGGGTCAGTAGTAATGCACGCATGTCCGGCTCCTGTTAAACATCCATAGTACCTAATAGATAGTACCGCAGCCTGACAATTTAAACAGCTTTTACATCAATACCGCTGCCGCCACGGCTGGCCTGCTGCTTTTTGAGGATACGTTTGGTACGGTCCACGACATCGCCTACCAGCTGGCCGCAGGCGGCATCAATATCATCGCCACGGGTTTTGCGTACCATCACTATAAAGCCCTTTTCTATCAGAACTTTAGCAAAGCGGTCAATACGCGAGTTGCTGGAGCGGCCGTAATCTGAACCAGGAAACGGATTAAATGGGATCAGGTTGATCTTGCACGGCGTGTCTTTCAGGGTCTCAGCCAGCGCATGGGCCTGGTCGGTGGAATCATTAACGTGATCCAACATCACATACTCAATGGTCACCTTGGTCTGCGCGTTGGATACTTCCACATAGCGACGGCTGGCCGCCAGCAGTTCGCTGATCGGGTACTTCTTATTAATCGGGACGATTTCGTTTCGCAGTTCGTCATCTGGTGCGTGCAGTGAAATCGCCAGGGCGACGTCAATCTGGTCACGCAATTTTTCTAACGCAGGAACCACGCCGGACGTACTTAAGGTTACGCGGCGCTTCGACAAGCCAAAGGCGTTGTCGTCCATCATCAGTTCCATTGCCGGTACCACATTGGCAACGTTCAGCAGGGGTTCGCCCATGCCCATCATCACCACGTTGGTTACTGCTTTCACCCCGGTTTCACCGAAGGCACCCAGCAGCTTGTTCACCCGCCACACCTGGCCGATGATTTCCGCTACCCGCAGGTTGCGGTTAAAACCCTGCTGCCCGGTCGAGCAGAAGGTGCATTCAAGGGCGCAACCCACCTGCGATGATACGCAGAGGGTGGCGCGATCTTTTTCCGGGATCCAGACCGCTTCTACGTCCTGGGCATCAAACAGGGTCATCGCAAATTTGATGGTGCCATCCGCAGACTGCTGTTGTTCGCGCACCTCGGGTGCGCGAATTTCAGCGATCTGCTTCAGCTTTTCCCGTAAAGCTTTATTCAGGTTGGTCATCTGATCGAAATCGTCGACGCAATAGTGATAAACCCACTTCATCACCTGGTCGGCACGAAATGGTTTTTCGCCAAGCTCGTTAAAGAAATCGCGCATACCCTGGCGATTCAGGTCGAGCAGGTTCACTTTTTTGTCAATCGAGTTCATTCAGTTCCACCTAAATTAGCGGGTGCGTGAGCAAATTTCTTCGTCAGAGAAGAAGTAAGCAATTTCGCGCGCCGCAGATTCAACAGAATCAGAGCCGTGTACCGCATTTTCATCGATAGTTTCAGCATAGTCTGCACGCAGCGTTCCTGCCAGCGCATCGGCCGGGTTGGTCGCGCCCATGATGTCACGATGCTTACGTACCGCGTTTTCTGCTTCCAGCACCTGCACAGTCACAGGACCTGAAGTCATGAAATCAACCAAGGCACGGAAGAACGGACGCTCTTTGTGTTCAGCGTAGAAACCTTCAGCCTGTTCAGTGCTCAGGTGCATCATTTTCGCTGCAACAATGCGGAAGCCCGCAGTTTCAAAGCGGTTGTAGATAGCGCCGATCAGGTTTTTGCCTACTGCGTCAGGTTTGATAATAGATAAAGTACGTTCTAAGGCCATTTTTGGTCTCCGTTACATAGATTCGGGATAGGTTCGAGTCGCGCGGATTATACGCAAAACAGGCTCTGATGTACACTGATGTACATTGATGGACAGGCGGAAGCGGCCGTGTCATGATATAGATGTTTAGACGTCCATTCATTCTAACGGATCACTCAAGCGGAGTAACATCGAATGACCCAAAAGATAACCCTTGCCGGCGGCTGTTTCTGGTGCATTGAAGGTGCATTCAAACAGGTCCGCGGCGTGCTGAAAGCCGAGTCCGGCTATGCCGGCGGCCATAAAGAAAATCCAACCTACGAACAAGTCTGCAAAGGCGAAACCGGCCATGCCGAAGTGGTGCAATTAACGTATGACCCGCAGGCCATAAATATCCGTGAAATTTACGAGATCTTCTTCGCCCTTCACGACCCGACCCAGTTGAACCGCCAGGGCAACGATGTGGGCACCCAGTACCGCTCGGCGATTTTCTACCACACCGACGAGCAGCGCCAGCAGGCCTACGACATCATCGCCGACATGCAAGCCGACAAAACCTGGGCCGACGAAATCGTCACTGAAGTTGAGCCATTAGAGAAATTCTGGCCCGCCGAGGATTACCACGAAAACTACATTGAGCGGAACCCGGACAACGCCTACTGCCAGGCAGTGGTCTCGCCGAAACTGGCAAAATTCCGGCGCACTTTCGCTGATCGTCTGGAGTAAAGTCAGTAATTAGTGGTTTTCACTGACCATGTTGATGGTGTATTTGGGGATTTCGACCACCAGGTCTTCATCTTTGATGTGAGCCTGACAGCCAAGGCGCGAGTCGGGCTCAAGTCCCCAGGCTTTATCTAACATATCGTCTTCGCACTCGCTGCTTTCGTCGAGCGAGTCAAAGCCTTCGCGGATCAGCACGTGACAGGTGGTGC
>CAYWXF010000079.1:0-7751 GCA_964462025.1 uncultured Pseudomonas sp.
CCGTACACATGTTTGACCACGATAATGGCAAAGGTGGTGCCGATGACGATAATCCACCAGGGCGCCAGAGAGGGGATACTTATTGCCAGCAATACCGCAGTGACCATGGCCGTGTGATCACGCCAGGCAGACCACATGGGGCGCCCGCGCAGGCGCATGCACAGGCCTTCAGCAAGCCAGGCGGTCGCCAGCGCCAGTACGAGCTGGAACCAGACACCCCAGCCAAAGAATACGCTTTGCAGTACCACGCCGGGGATGAGCGCCAGATAAACCAGCCGCATAATCTGGCGGGTGGTCCGGCGTTGATGGGTATGAGGAGAGGCCGCTATTTTAAAGGTCATTCTGATTCACCTGTATCCTTGCCATCATTCTTATCAGCGGCTTTCGCGGCCTGGGCGGCTTTCCGGGCTTTTGCCCTGGCAATGGCTGCCTGCACCGCATCCTGAGGATTGTCACCACCTGCTTTTACGGCTTCAGCCTGAGCTTTCTCACGAGCTTCGGCAGCTTGTCGGTGCCGCTCAAGGCGCTCTGCTTTTTCACGTTCCAGACGTTGCTGTCGGGCTTCAAAGCGCTCGCGCGCAATCTCGGCACTGGCCTTTTCACGCGCTATATTACGAATCTCAGCCTTGGCCTTGCGGTAATAGTGAACCAGCGGGATCTCGCTGGGGCAAACGTAGGCACAGGCTCCGCACTCGATACAGTCAAACAGGTTCTGTTGCTCAAGGCCTTCATAGTCTTTTGCTTTGGCCAGCCATTGCAGCTGTTGCGGTAATAGCTCAGCCGGGCATACGTCTGAACAGGCCCCACAGCGGATACAGGGCATTTCCTGTTGGGCCGGAGCCAGTTCACTGGCAGCCGGCAGTAAAATACAGTTGGTGATTTTTACCACAGGCACGCTCAGGTCGGGCAGGGTAAAGCCCATCATCGGCCCACCCATAATCACCCGTTGCTGTGGCTCGGGAGCATAGTCACAATGCTGCAGCAACTGTTCCACCGGGGTACCAAGCCGCACCCAGTAATTGCCGGGTTTGCGGACGTTTTCGCCGGTGACTGTTACCACGCGCTGAATCAACGGCCGGCCATGATCGATGGCATCCTGCACGGCATAGGCTGTGCCGACGTTATGCATAACCAGACCGATATCGATTGGCAGCCCGCGACTTGGAACTTCGCGCCCGGTAAGGATCTGGATCAGTTGTTTTTCACCGCCCGACGGGTACTTAACCGGAATGACCCGCAAGGTTATGGTCGGATGATCGGCCAGCAGCGGCTCAAAGGCCTCAATGGCCGCCGGCTTATTTGCTTCAATCGCGATCAGCGCTTTAGAGCAGCCGGCGATATACAGCAGGATCTCAGTACCGCGGATGATTTCCGCGGCGTGTTCCTGCATCAGGCGATCATCCGCGGTAATATAAGGCTCACATTCCACGCCGTTGATGATCAGATAGTCCAGCGGCCGCTGCAGGGCCAGTTTGCGATCAGTGGGAAAGCCCGCGCCACCTAAACCGGCGATTCCGGCATCGCGCAGGCGATCAAGCAGCTCGGTTCTGGACAACTGCTGATAATCGGGAACCGGATACAGCTCGCAGAAGTTATCTTCGCCATCGGCGCGAATACTAATAACCAGGTCGGCTAAGCCTGAAGGATGGGCTATCCGCGCCGGGCCAATTGCGGTGACGGTACCGGATGTTGGTGCATGCACAGGCAAGCCGTTAACCATCCCCGGTTTTGTTAAAGGTTCGCCGGCAAGCACCTGCTGGCCGACCTGAACACAGACTTCACCGGGTTCACCGTTGTGCTGCTTTACCGGAACGCGGTAATCGCCCGCTGCGGGCAAGCTGCTGAGCGGTGTGCCACTTGAACGTTCTTTTCGCTCCGGCGGGTGGATGCCCCCGGGGAAGGTCCACAGGCGACCAGCTTCAATATCGGTTAACTCAGCTGACATTAATCCGATGACTCCACAGTGTGTACGGGGATCTGTTGCAGATTCCACTGCCAGTTTTCCGGGCGTGTGGGCACTGGTACCATATCAATACAATCGACCGGGCAGGGCTCAACACAGAGGTCACAGCCGGTGCACTCATGGGCCAGCACGGTATGCATATGCTTGGCCGCGCCAAGAATGGCATCAACCGGACAAGCCTGAATGCACTTGGTGCAGCCGATGCATTCATCTTCACGGATAACCGCAACCTTCTTGGTATCTTCAGTACCGTGCGCCGCATCCAGGGGTTTGGCTTCAACGCCCATAAGATCAGCAAGATTACGGATGGTCGACTCGCCACCGGGCGGACATTTGTTGATGTCGTCGCCGTTTGCTATCGCCTGAGCATAGGGCCGGCAGCCGGGATAGCCACACTGGCCACACTGGGTCTGCGGTAGCAGCGCATCAATCTGATCGACAATAGGGTCGCTTTCCACTTTAAAACGCACGGCAGCGAAGCCCAGCACCAGACCAAAGATCAGGGCCAGCACGCCCAGCGCCAGCAGCGCGGTAACTATACTCATGTGACGGTCACCAGGCCGGTAAAGCCCATGAAGGCGAGCGACATCAGGCCAGCGGTAATCATTGCCACAGCAGCGCCCTTAAAGGGCAGTGGCACATCGGCCGCCGCCAGCCGTTCACGCATCGCCGAGAATAAAATTAGTACCAGCGAGAAGCCTACCGCCGCGCCAAACCCGTAAACGATGGATTCAACGAAGTTATGCTGTTCATTAATATTGAGCAGTGCCACACCCAGCACCGCACAATTGGTGGTAATTAAGGGCAGGAAAATTCCGAGTAAGCGATATAAGGTCGGGCTGGTTTTGTGCACCACCATTTCGGTGAACTGTACCACCACGGCAATAACCAGAATAAAACTTAAGGTTTGCAGGGCGAGTAAATCCAGCGGCGCCAGAATGTACTGGTTGATCAGATAGCTGCAAACCGATGCCAGGGTAAGCACAAAAGTGGTGGCGGCGGACATGCCGATAGCCGTCTCGAGCTTGTTGGATACGCCCATAAAGGGGCATAGGCCAAGAAACTTCACCAGCACGAAATTGTTGACTAGTACCGTTGCCACTAACAGCAGCAGGTAGTCACCCATAGCAGATTCCATCCGATCGTTAAGAATTAGCGCTATTATCGGATTTTTAGCGACATGAAACAACCGACTAACTGTAGTGTTATTCGACTTTGTCACGCAAAGTTCATAAATCTGTCGCCCGCCCGAAATTTAAGCAGCCTAAGGTAAGCCCAACACGCACAGGTGGGGGATTACGAATGGCACGCTGGCTTGAGTACCTGAGTCGCTATGATCGGATCAGTTTTTGCTGGTTTAATGGCCGCTTACCCCGGCTGTCGCAAAGTCGCAGTGTGCGGTGGGTGTCACGCTCCGGCGATGGCTACTGCTATTTCGCTATCCCCTCGGTTGCCAGCTGGTTTGAAGCCAGCACCCCCTATTTGTTATGGCAGGCGCTGTTGCTTGGCTTCGCTATCGAAGTACCGCTTTTCCGGTTACTTAAGGTCAGTTTGAAACGGCCACGGCCTTACCAGGCTATGCACGACTTTAAAGCGGTGATTGAAGCCCACGACCAGTTCAGCTTTCCGTCCGGACATACCACCGCCGCCTTCATGTTTGCCGGAATCATCAGCAGTTTTTACCCGGGCTGGCTGGAAGCGGCTTATCTGTGGGCGGGGCTAATCGGCCTGTCCCGTGTTTTGCTGGGTGTTCATTACCCCGGCGATGTTGCCGCTGGTGCGGTATTAGGAAGTTTACTTGCCTGGTTTTCTCTGACTGTGACAGCAAGTTAATAAGGAGTAGTGGTTATGCGGATTCTGATTGGCGTACAAGGTACAGGTAATGGCCACTTAAGCCGTTGCGCAGCGCTTGCCGAGGCGCTGGCATTGCAGCAGGTTGAGGTCGATTTTCTGATGTCGGGGCGGCCGCGGGACGGATTTTTTGATATGGAGCTCTTTGGTAGCTGGCAATGGCGTCAGGGTCTGACGTTTGCGGTGGAGCACGGCCGGGTGGCTCTGCGGGAAACGGTCCGGCGTAACCACTGGCGGCAGTTCTGGCAGGACGTCAACGAACTGGATCTAAGCTCGTATGATTTGGTAGTAAGTGATTATGAACCTGTGACGGCCTGGGCGGCCCGTAAACAACAGCGGCGGATTATCGGAATTGGCCGCCAGTACGCGTTTTATAAGCCTTGTCATGGTTTACCCATTAGCGCGGCGCAACGGCAGTTACTGCGCTGGTTCGCGCCCGTTACTGATGCGGTAGGCATGCACTGGAGCTGTGGCGGATCGCATATACTGCCGCCGGTAATTCATCAGCGCGGTCCGCAATTGCAGCGCGAAGAAAACCATTATCTGGTTTACCTGCCATTTGAACCTTTGCCACGCATTCATCGCTTGCTGCAGCAGTTAACGGATTATCGTTTCAGTGTCTTTCATCCGGCGGTGAGCCAGCAGCAGATCGGAGCGGTTAGTTATTACCCGCCGTCGCGCAACGGTTTTGCCGAGGCATTTAGCCGGGCCTGTGGGGTAATCAGCAATGCCGGCTTTGAGACCAGCTGTGAGGCGCTGTGGCACGGTAAAAAGCTATTGGTGAGACCCCTGGCGGGACAGTTTGAGCAACTGGCGAATGCCCGCTGCCTGGAGCAATTGCAACTGGCCAGTGTGATGCGGGATCTTGATAGTGCCGAACTCAGTAGCTGGCTGGAATATGGTATTGCACGGCAATGCTGGTGGCCTGATGTGGCGACTGAATTAGCGCAGTGGCTGGCAGATGGAGCCGAACGTCCGGTTAGCGAACTGAGTAAAGCTTTATGGCGCAAAACGGATACCGCAGATTACCGGGAATTATTACAACGAGGTTAATAAAGCCGACGCTAATGAAGATGGCTCCCCAGGTAGGATTCGAACCTACGACACATGGATTAACAGTCCACCGCTCTAACCAACTGAGCTACTGGGGAATTGCAAAGGGAGGTTGTTGAAAGGATGTCTGGCTCCCCAGGTAGGATTCGAACCTACGACACATGGATTAACAGTCCACCGCTCTAACCAACTGAGCTACTGGGGAACACATCCGACAACGGGAGCGAATGTTAAAGGGGGTTGCGCAAGCTGTCAATAGTAAAAATGCGCGTTTGCGCGTTTTGTGCGCAGCCCCGATGAAAAGTTCTTTGTCAAGCAACCCGAACAGGCTCAGCTATAACATTCGGAATAGCAAATGGCAGTGTCTGGTTATCCACAGCAACGCAGACATCAGGTGTTACAACGGGTTGGCGATCTTATCCACTAAATCTGTGGATAACCTTGTGGGAAACTATGTGTGTTGCTATGAAAACCGCTTGGTAGCGGCTGTTTAAGAGATTGCTTAAAAAATAACTTAAAAATAAAAATAACTTATTTATCAGTTGCTTATGTATTTTTTGCGACGAATGCGACGAACCGTATATTCTTTCTGAACGGGCTTAACGGATTTTATGCGGGCTTGTGTATTTCTTATCAGAACTGCCTGAAAATAACACGATTTCAGGCACTTTCTACTGGTCTGATATGTTGGGGCGGGCTGGTAAGGGCGAACGATAACGAACAACGCCTAAGAGGCGAAGTCCGTTATCCGGCGAACAGCTTCTTTGAGGGTTGCCAAATCGGTCGCGAAAGAAAAACGGCAGTGTCCGGGGGCACCAAAAGCGGTTCCCGGTACCAGTGCAACTTTGGCTTCATTTAGCATGAGTTCACACAGTGCAATATCGGTGCTGCAGTCTTTCGCTGCCATCAGGCCTTCGATATTAGCAAAGGTGTAGAAGGTACCGTCGCCAGGGATACATTTCATGCCGGGGATTTGATTCAGGGCATCAACCAGGTAGTCATGACGCTCTTTAAACGCAGTGACCATAGTGCCGATACAACTCTGATCACCTTCCAGGGCTGCCAGCGCGGCGTGTTGGCTGATACTTGCCGCGTTTGAGGTGCTTTGTGACTGAATCTTCTTCATCGCGGCAATGAGTGGCTTAGGGCCGGCCGCGTAGCCAATGCGCCAGCCAGTCATGGCGTAGGCTTTGGATACGCCCGACAGCAGCATAATACGATCGTGCAGGTCGGGGGCCACCATCGCCAGATTGTAAAAGGACTCGTCAGTCCACAGAATGTGCTCATACATATCATCGCTGGCGATGAGCACCTGCGGATGGTTACGCAGCACCTCAGCGAGTTCACTGAGCTCAGCTTTACTATAGGCCGTACCTGTGGGGTTGGACGGGCTGTTCAGGAACAGCAGCCGGGTTTTCGGCGTGATCGCTGCGTCCAGTTGGGCTGCGGTAATTTTATAACGCTGGTCAATGCCGGCTGCGACGATAACGGGTTCACCACCCACCAGCTTCACCATATCCGGGTAAGACACCCAGTAAGGGGCCGGAATCACTACTTCATCGCCTGGGTTTAACCAGGCGCTGAGCAGATTAAATATGCTGTGCTTACCACCGGAAGAAATCAAAATTTCCGGCAGCGAATAATCGAGGTTGTTGTCGCGTTTAAACTTATTAATTACGGCTTGTTTTAATTCAATAATACCGTCGACCGCAGTATATTTAGTCTGGCCGGCATCAATAGCTGCTTTGGCAGCGTCTTTGACAAAGTCAGGGGTGTCAAAGTCGGGTTCACCCACGCCTAAACCAATCACATCGTGTCCGGCGAGTAAAAGCTCAGCAGCTTTTTGTGATACGGCCAGGGTTGGTGATGGTTGAATGGCATTAACGCGGTCGGATAACTGATATTTCACGGCTCTATCCTGTGAGTGAAAGAGGAAAGCCATATCATATAATTACTGGTAATTTTTGTCCACGGCTGCAATCTGCGGCGACATGGCAGAAGCGCGGTTAATCCGATACACTACACAGCTTCGTATGAAGCGTTCAGATTCTATTTTCATCTTATTTCAGTTAAGCAACCGGAACCATTAATGGCCTCAGTCGTCAGGGCAAAAACATTATTGCATGATCCCATTCCTGCTACGTTATGGCGGATGACCTGGCCGATGATTATCGGCATCGTCACACTGATTAGTTTCAATGTGGTGGATACCTTCTTTATCGGCCTGCTGGGCACCGACCCCCTGGCCGCGGTCAGTTTTACCTTCCCGGTCACCTTTACAGTGGTGAGCCTGAGTATCGGCCTTGGTATAGGTACCTCAGCGGTGATTGCCCGCAAGCGGGGCAGTGGCCAGGAGGATCACGCGCGCTTTGACGGTACTACGGCACTCACGGTATCGGCCTTGCTGGTGGCCGCCTTATCGCTGCTTGGTTACCTGTTCATGGAGCCGATTTTTATGGCGCTGCGCGCCCAGCCGCGGCTGATGACCTACATCGATGACTACATGACGTTGTGGTTTTTCGGCGCGGTGCTGCTGGTTATCCCTATGGTTGGTAACGCCGTACTGCGGGCGGCGGGTGATACCCGCACGCCATCGCTGATCATGGCGTCAGGCGGCTTGCTTAATGCCATATTCGACCCCATCTTTATTTTTGGCCTGGGCCCGGTGCCGGCGCTGGGAATACAAGGCGCGGCCCTGGCCAGCGTACTGTCGTGGACCATCGGCGTGGTGCTGGTGCTGTGGTATCTGAACTATAAAAAATTACTGACGCTGGTGGCACCCGTGGGTGCCAGCTGGCTGCGGTCGGCCCGGCAAATTCTGAAAATTGGTTTACCGGCCGCCAGTGCCAACATGCTGACGCCGCTGGCGATGGCGGTGCTAACC
>CAYWXF010000079.1:7761-8321 GCA_964462025.1 uncultured Pseudomonas sp.
AACCGCCATTATTGCCGGTTACGGAGCGAAAGCCGTGGCGGCGTTCGGGGTGGGAACACGGCTGGAATCTCTGGCCAGCGTGATCATCCTGGCGCTGTCAATGTCGCTGCCACCGCTGATTAGCCAGAACTTTGGCGCCAGCGACTTCAGGCGCGTGACGGAAGCATACAAAACCGCTATTCGCGGTGTCATTGTGGCGCAACTGGTGATTTACGGGATTCTGGTGGTGTCAGCCCCCTATATTGCGGCGATATTTACTGATGATGCGGAAGTGGCCGGACTGATCCGCTTATTCATTTACATCATGCCGCTGGGTTATGGCATGCAAGGCATTATTATTCTGACCAATTCGAGTTTCAATGCCTTGCATCAGCCGATGTCAGCTTTGGCTTTAAGTATTGTCCGGCTCTTTGTGATGTTTGTTCCGCTCAGCTGGCTCGGCGCTATAATTGCTGATATCCCCGGCTTGTTTGTCGGCGGTGTGGTGGCAAATATCCTAACCGGAGGCCTGGCCTGGTGGTGGTTCCACCGGGATCTGGCAAAACAGCGGGAGCAGTTGT
>CAYWXF010000080.1:0-8197 GCA_964462025.1 uncultured Pseudomonas sp.
CAAATCATATTGGCTCTTGTTGTTGTCCAGTTATTGGGTATGATACTTTCGTCGTAACCATAATAACAATAGAAAAAGGCTAAGTTATGTCCGAATCTACCGGTATGCTCAACCGAATACTCGACAAAGTCGAGAAGGTCGGTAATAAACTACCCGACCCGGCCGTGATGTTCTTCGGCTTGTTACTTATCGTCTGGGCATTTAGTTTCATGCTCTCCGGCATCGAATTTGATGCAGTTCATCCGCTCACTGGCGAAAACGTCGGCGTAAATAACCTGCTCAGCGGTAGCGAAATGGCCGCCTTCCTGGCCAGTATGGTCAACACCTTTATGGGCTTCGCGCCATTAGGCGTGGTACTGGTTGCCATGTTGGGTGTTGGTGTGGCCGAGCGCAGTGGCTTCATCAATGTTGCCATTAAGCTGATGCTCAACGTGACCCCCAAAGTACTGCTCACGCCGGTACTGATTCTGGTGGCCATTGTCAGTCATACCGCGGTCGACGCCGGTTACGTGCTGGTCATCCCTCTCGGTGGTGTGATTTTCTACGCCGCTGGTCGCCATCCGCTGGCGGGTATTGCCGCAGCCTTTGCTGGTGTATCCGGTGGTTTCAGCGCCAACTTCGTACCTTCAGCCATCGACCCGTTACTGCAAGGCTTTACCCAAAGTGCCGCGCAGATTTTGGATCCGGCGATTCAGCTTAACCCGCTGAACAACTATTTCTTCACTTCAGCTTCATCCATTATCGTGGTGCTGGTGGGTTGGTATCTGACCGATAAGATCATTGAGCCGCGCCTTAAAAACACGCCGGTAGATGGCGATAAAGACGATATCCCGGTGATTGAAGAGGTAACCCCGCGCGACCGTAAGGCCTTTTATAGTGCCGTACTGACTATGGTTGTTGGCTTGGCGCTACTGTTCTTCTGGACCATTCAGGACAACACCCCGCTGGCCGATCCACAGACTGGTGAGCTGGCTTCGTTCGGCGCGCCGCTGATGCAGATGATTGTACCGCTGATCTTCCTGTTGTTTGCTATTCCGGGCATTGTGCACGGCTATGTGGCCGGTACCTTTACCAACTCACAGGATGTTGTCGGGGCTATGACCAAATCTATGGAAGGCATGGCCTACTACATGGTCATGGCATTCTTCTGTGCGATGTTCATCAAAGCCTTCGGTGATTCCAACCTGGGTACCCTGCTGTCGATTAAAGGCGCGGGCTTCCTGAGTTCACTGGCACTGTCAGGCGGTGTCACCATGGTTGGTATGATTATCCTGGTTGCCTTTATTAACCTGTTTGTAGGTTCAGCTTCAGCCAAGTGGGCACTGATTTCGCCTATCTTCGTACCTATGCTGATGCAGATGGGCTACTCGCCTGATTTAACCCAGGCTGCGTACCGGGTCGGTGACTCCATCAGTAACATCATCACCCCGCTGCTGCCTTACTTCCCGTTAGTGGTGCTGTACTGCCAGCGCTATGTGAAGAACACCGGTATCGGTTCACTGGTCGCGTTGATGTTACCGTTCTCAATCAGCTTACTGGTAATCTGGTCAGCCTTCCTGATCATCTACTGGATGATCGGCATTCCGTTAGGCTTCCAGTCTAACTACATGTATCCGGCAGCTGGCTAATATGTTTGCGGGCAAAACCGTCTGGTTAACCGGGGCATCGTCAGGCATTGGCCTGGCGCTTGCCCACCAGCTCGCCGAGGCTGGCGCTAAGTTGATTCTGACCTCGCGCCGCCCTGAAGTGCTGGAAGAGGTTCGCCGCAGTCTGGCTAACCGTGATGATCACCGTGTTCTGCCCCTCGATTTAGCTCACCCGGAACAAGCCGTTGAAACAGCCCGCAAGGCGCTTGACGGTCAGGTTATTGATATCCTGATCAACAACGCTGGCGTATCCCAGCGCAGTCGCGTGATCGATACGGACCTGAAAGTGTACCGCCAATTAATGGAAATTGATTACTTTGCGGTAGTCGCCCTGACCAAACTGGTGCTGCCAGGCATGCTGGAGCGCCGCTCAGGACAAATTGTGACGGTATCCAGTGTAGCTGGCAAAGTCGGAACAAAACTCCGTAGCGGCTACGCAGGGGCCAAATTTGGCGTACTGGGCTTTATGGACTGTCTGCGGGCAGAAACTGCGGATCAGGGAATTATTGTAACTTCGGTATTACCGGGGTTTATTAATACGCAGGTTGCGCACAACTCGCTGACGGGAGATGGCACCGCCCTGGGTCATGAAGACCCGGACAATGCCGGTGGTATTTCACCAGAAGCATGTGCGCGCATTTCGCTTAAGGCCATCGCCGACGGTAAAGCTGAAGTCGTTGTCGGTTCCGGCCTGTCGAAGCTCGCGCCCTTTCTGCAACGCTTCGCACCAGGTCTGGTGCGCCGCATGGTGGCAAAAAGGTAATCCGCGCGAGGCGGATTACACCATATGTACCAGCATTGACGTTGGATCTTCCAGAAACTCCTGCCACCGCTTATTAAAGCGGGCAATAGTGCCGCCATCAATAATACGGTGATCGCCAGACCAGCTGGCCGTCATGATCTTGCGGGCAACCACGTTGCCGTTCGCATCAAAACGCGGTAGTTCCTGTACCTTTCCAAGTGCCACAATAGCCGCTTCCGGCTTATTGATAATAGGCGTTGCCACAGTGCCGCCAATCACCCCGATATTCGAGATGCTGATGGTACCGCCTTTCATGTCTTCCTGCGCTACCCGGCCTTCACGGGCCGCGTTGGTCAGGCGAGTCACTTCATTGGCAATATCGATAATGCTCTTGTTCTGTACCTGTTTGATGTTAGGTACCAGCAGGCCGATTTTAGTATCCACGGCCATGCCGATATTGTGATCATCAAAGTACGTCAGCTCAGTGCAGTCATCATTCACCTGAGCGTTCATGATCGGGAACTCTTTGATCGCCAGTGACAGCGCCTTGATAAAGAATGGCATCATGGTGATGCGCACGCCTTCATCTTTATAGCGCTCTTTTAACTGCTTCTGCAGAGCCATGACAGCAGTCAGATCAAACTCGTCAGCATAGGTGAAGTGCGGAATGGTGCTGACCGACTTCATCATCGCCTTCGCCATCGCCGCTTTCACACCGCGAATCGCTTCAGTGCGCTTACCACCAGCCACAAAGCCTTTGGCTTCGCCACGGGTCTGGGCTGCGGTGTCGGCTTTACCGGCCGGCGCCTGTTGCGCGCCGCCATCAGCGAATTTCTGCACGTCTTCTTTCATCACGCGCCCTTTCGCGCCTGATCCCTGCACCTTGCTGATATCAATATCCAGCTCACGGGCACGACGGCGAACTGCCGGGCTGGCAATCGCCTTGCCCTGCCGTACCGGCTCAGACACCGTTTGCTCAGGCTGAGCCGCGGTAGACGGAGCTTTTTCCTGCTTGCTGGTGTCTTCGCCGCCTTCAGTGCGGATAGCGAACAGCGGTTCATGAACTTTGGCTATATCACCTTTCTGGTAATACAGCTTTTCAATTACACCGGTTTCTTTGGCGGGAATCTGCACCAGGGCTTTGTCGGTCATGACATCAACCACAGGCTGATCTTCTTCGACCACATCGCCTTCCTGCACCTGCCATTCAACGATTTCGCATTCAACGATACCTTCGCCGATATCCGGCAGGATGAAGTCGGTTACTGATGAACCGGTTTCAGCCTTAGGCTGGCTATTTTTTTCTTCAGCTGATGATGAGGGTGCCGGGGCTTTGGTTTCCGGCTTGGCTTCAGTCACGCCGGAGTCGTCGCCGTCGGCGGGCTCGACCGCGAACAGCGGCTCGTGCACCTTGGCAATGTCGCCCTGCTTATAATACAGCTTGGTCACCACGCCATCTTCTTTGGCCGGGATCTGAACCAGTGCTTTGTCGGTCATTACATCGACAACTGGCTGATCTTCCTTAATGGTATCGCCTTCTTTGACCAGCCATTCTACGATTTCACACTCAACGATGCCTTCGCCGATATCGGGTAAAATAAAATCTTTACTCATGCGTAACGGCCCTCTTAATAAGTCATCGAAGCTTTAATGGCTTCGTAGACTTTCAGGTGATCAACAAAGTACTCTTTCTCGTGACACAGCGGATACGGGGTATCCAGGCCGCAGACGCGGGCAATCGGTGATTCCAGGTATAAGAAGCAGCGATCCTGAATAGATGCAGCGATTTCACTGGCAAAACCGTTGGTCAGCGGCGCTTCTTGGGTAACCACCAGGCGGCCGGTCTTCATCACGGATTCAGCCACAGTGTCGATATCCCATGGCAGGATGCTCACCAGGTCGATGACTTCGCAGTCGATGCCGTCCTCAGCTGCTTTTTCAGCGGCTTTCTCAGCGATTTCAACTTGCGCGCCCCAGGCTAGTACGGTGATGTCTTTGCCTTCTTTTACCACGTCCGCTTTACCCAGCTCCAGCTGGTACTCTTCTTCCGGCACTTCACCGGTCGAGGCGCGGTACAGGCGCTTGGGCTCCATGAACAGCACGGGGTTTTTATCAAAAATCGCGCTCAGCAACAGGCC
Organism: uncultured Pseudomonas sp.; assembly: GCA_964462025.1. GTDB lineage: Bacteria > Pseudomonadota > Gammaproteobacteria > Enterobacterales > Alteromonadaceae > Pseudidiomarina. Next base: position 4,527 of record CAYWXF010000080.1, read on the forward strand.
TTTTGCCATGTACGGGTTACGTGGCATGACAATTTTCAGGCCCGGGGTGTGAGCGAAGTAAGCTTCCGGCGACTGCGAATGATAATGGCCACCAGCGATACCGCCGCCGTACGGGGTACGTATGGTCAGGCCACCGACGTTGAACTCGTTACCTGAACGGTAGCGGAACTTCGCCGATTCATTCACGATCTGGTCAAAGGCCGGGAAAATATAGTCGCCGAACTGAATTTCCGCCACAGCATAGCTGCCCTGCGAGGCCAAACCGTTGGCAAAACCAAGAATACCCTGCTCCACCAGCGGGGTATTAAAGTTACGATGCCGGCCATACTTCTCAGTTAAGCCTGAAGTAGCACGGAATACGCCGCCGAAAGCGCCGGTATCTTCACCAAAACTGTACACGTTGTCGTGCTTGGCCATCGCGATATCAAGCGCGTTATTGATGGCCTGTAATAAGTTCATCTTTGCCATTAGTCGTTACCCCCTTCCAGCCGCGATGCGGTTTTTGGATACGCATCCGGATATTTGCGGATGTGTTCTTTCAGCTCCTGCAGTTGCTTCTGCAACTGTTTGGGCGGGGTATCGTAAACGTCAGTAATCAGTTCATCGATGTGTGGTGCCGGGTGCTTCTCAGCTTCTTTCAGTGCTGCCAGCACGGCGGCTTTCTTCTCGGCAAAAATTTCTTCTGCGTCTTTCTCGGTTAACCATTTCTTCTTGATTAACCAGGTCTGGAAGCGGGCTACCGGATCTTTGGCACGCCAGGCCGCTTCTTCTTCGCGGGTACGGTAGCCGGTCGGGTCATCAGACGTCGAGTGGCCAGCCATACGATAAGACATACCTTCAATGAGTACCGGCTCGTTCTCTTCAACGGCCAGTTTACGAGCCAGCTGAGTCGCTTTATAAACCGCCAGCACGTCGTTACCGTCAACCCGGATAGTTTTCATGCCATAGCCGATACCGCGTGGCGCGATGCCGTCACCAGCATACTGCTCGCCCTGCGACGGCGTAGAAATGGCGTAGCCGTTGTTGCGGCAGAAGAAGATAACCGGCACTTTATAAACCGCGGCCATGTTCAGCGCGGCATGGAAGTCGCCTTCAGAGGCGGCGCCTTCACCAAAGTAACAGATCGTACAGGTGCCGGTTTTATCCATCTTCTGGCCATAAGCATAACCAGTCGCCTGCGGAATTTGCGTGGCCAGCGGTGACGCTATGGTCATAAAGTTCAGGTCGGCACAGCCATAATGCACTGGCATCTGGCGGCCTTTACCCAGATCGCGTTCGTTTGAGAATAACTGATCCATAAACTGCTCAACGGTGAAACCGCGATAGGCTAAGGCGCCCTGCTCACGGTACTGGCCCATGATCATGTCGCCATCATCCAGCGCCGCGGCAGAACCGATACTGGCCGCTTCTTCACCCAGAGAGGACAGGTAAAAGCTGATCCGTCCCTGCCGCTGGGCAGCAATCATGCGCTCATCCAGAATACGGATAAACTGCATAGTGTCGAAAATCTTCAATGCTAAGTCTTTGTCCATCTCAGGTGCGTCTGCGCCTTTATGAACAGTGCCGTCCTCTTTGAGGATCTGCAGCATCGGAATCTTCAGTGCGCTGGCATCTAAAAACGATGGTTGCGTCACGATCTCGAGCTGGTGTTGTTTATCCTTCGCCATAGCTTTCTCGTTCTCGGAGTTCATTGGGAATTTCGGGTTGTAAAATTGCGCTCACTTTACCTTTACGTCAACCGACATGCAAATGAGCCGCGCCTTAAAATCTGTTTCAGTACGCTAAGTCAGACCAGTTCCAGCTGCTCTAACGGCAGCTCCACCACAGTCAGTAATGCCCGCTGGCCGATGGCGACATCCGCGTTCGGGAAGATGATTCGCTCGCCCGGCTGCTCGACGTGATACTCAATGGTCTCATCGACCGCCAGCAGGTGACCCTGTTCAAACTCGGTAAAGTTGGCCACATCACCCGGAAAGTTTAGTCGGAAGCCTTCCTGAGTGCGATTAATTGTACGGTATACGTCAAAAATCCTATGCCGGGCGGCATCAAATTCAGGTAAATCCAGTTCATCCTGGCTAATCAGCTTGCGGAACATTCGATCGGCATCGGCAAAGCGGCTCATGTCGTTCTCACCAAATGGCCGTACTTTACCAAGTTCCACGGTGAAAGCGTCTGCGCCGTGGCTGCGCACGCTGTAGTACGAAAAAGTCGTGGTCGGCGCCTGGTTTAATAAGATGGTGCTAACCCCGCACTCGGCCAAAAATGTCAGCTGTTCTTTTTTGTAAGGTCCGCCATGGGTAAACGGATAGACCGCGAATTTCTCATATTTTGAATCCCGGATAGCCGTGTGCAGGTCGTAGTGCAGTCGCTGCCGCTTACTATCCGCCGGCGCTTCATTATAAAATCTGGTCACATAGCTTTCGATAGCCGCGGCACGTTTGTGCTCCGGGGTATCGCCACTTTTATGGGCGCCACTGAACAGCCGGTTCATATTGTAATCGACAAAGCGTTTACCAATCATAATGGCTTGCGGGTTTCCAATCAGAAACAACGTACGCTGACGTAACTGCAGCTTGCCGCTGAAAATATCGTGCAGCATGTCGCGCACCATCTCAATCGGCGCTGTTTCATTACCGTGGATAGCGCATGAAATCACCACATCTTTACCCGCCGGCTGCGCTGGCGTCAGCGCAAATACGCCGTAATCCCAGAACTCAACCCGAGTGCCATCATCCAGCTTGCCACTATCGCCCGGCTCCGGCCAGGATGGCGGGGCTGACACCTTTTGGGTGGTCCAGTCGAGCACATCAAGATCGTCAAACGTCACTCAGAAGCTCCTTCTTTTTTAATGGGGCCAGGCTCCAGACCTTTGGTCGCCAGCAAGGCGCGCAATACGGTCGAGCGGAATTCGCGCCGGTACAGCACGCCCAGTACGATAGTAGTCGCCACCATAAAGGCGATCGGGTGCAGGAACCAGCACATAAATGCCAGCGCAAAATAGTAGGCGCGTAGCCCGTTATTGTATTCATGTCCGGCCTGGTCAAACACCTTGGCGGCCTGGCGCGCGAACACATCGCGCTGCTCGTCGGTAAATTCGGTACTACGATACTGCGGCGCCACGCCAACCAGCACCGAGACAAAGCCAAACTGACGGATAGCCCAGGTAAACTTGAAGAATGCGAATACAAAGATAAGCGCCAGGCCAGCCAGCTTAAACTGGACTTTTTCGGGAGAGGTGTCGGCAGTAAAAGGCAGCGAGTGCAGCACCGTGACTACTTTATCAGCGGCTGACAGCACGGTCAGCACACCAGCCAGTACCAGTACCGTTGATGAGGCGAAAAAGGTAACCGTTCGCTCTACGTTACCCAGCAGCGCGGCATCGGCAATCTGATGTTCTTTGCGCGACAATGTGGTCATCCAGTCTACCCGCAACTGCCGTAGAATATTCGACAGGCTATGCGTACTGCGGGCTCTGAGCCGGGCAAACTGAGTATAGCCAATCCAGACAATCAGATAAAACGCCAGGGCAATAAGATCGTTCGCGGCCATATTCATGAAGCTACATTCCTCAGCTGAAGTGGCAGCGACGCGGGCGTCGCTGCCGTGTATATCAGTTTAAGGTCAGTAGTTTACCATTATGTGACCGAATTTTGATCTTCTCTTTTCGGCTC
>CAYWXF010000081.1:0-8152 GCA_964462025.1 uncultured Pseudomonas sp.
CTTGTCCAGGCATTACCAGGTAACGCTGAACTTCGGCCCGAATCGCTTCTTCCGCAATGGGGCTATGTTCTTTGAAATAATCGACTGCCTCTTGTTCGGTCCAGCCTTTAGCATGCAGGCCGGTGTCGACCACCAGCCTTACCGCCCGCCACAGTTCGGTAGTTAAGCGGCCAAAGTCGGAGTAATCATCCTCATAGGCGCCCATTTCTTTGGCCAGTTTTTCCGAATACAGCGCCCACCCTTCTGAGTACACGGTAAATCGTGCCTGAGTTCGGAATCTGGGGAGCGTTTCAAGCTCCTGGGCAATAGAAATCTGCATATGGTGACCCGGGTTACCCTCATGATAAGCAATGGCTTCCATCTCATTCTTCGGCACCGCGTCCATATCCGACAGGTGCACGTAATAAACGCCAGGACGTTCGCCATCAGGGGTGCCAGCAGAATAATGCGCCGGCGCGCCGTCTTGCTCGCGGAATGCTTCAACGCGTTTGACTACCAGTTCGGCCCGTGGCAACACACCAAAGTAGTCAGGTAATCGCTGGTTGATAAAATCCAGGTATTCCCTGGTCTGTTCGAGATAAGCCTCGCGTCCTTCATCGGTATCCGGATAGAAGAAACGCTCATCGGTACGGATAAAATGGAAGAATTCCTGCAAATCACCATCAAACCCGACGCGTTCACGGATCTCGTTCATCTCATCCGTGATCCGGGCCACTTCATCAAGACCAATCTGATGAATCTCTTCCGCAGTTAAATCTGTGGTCGTCGAGGCTTCCAGGCGCGCCTGGTAATAGACATTGCCGTTTTCAAAACGATGCACACCGGTAGCTATTTCCGGCGTATTTTCAATATCGCTTTCCAGCCAGCCAATCACTTCCCGGTAGGCGGGTTGAAAATGCTCGGTTAACGCAGTGCTGGTCGCCTGCCGCAGTTCATCGGCACGCTCGCTGTCGATTACTCCATCAGCGAGCAACTGGTCAATTTTCATTGACGCGTCAGCCATGAGCGTCGAGGCTTGATCACTGTCTTCAAACGGGGAACCTGTGAGCAGATTCTCAGAAACTTTGATAACTTTTTCATAAGCGAAACGTGGCGGGCGGATTCCCTGCTCGGTTTGTTGCTTCGCTCGCTCGAGAAATTGCCCCATGGCGCGCGCAATACCTTCGATTCTCGAGTTATAGGCCTCCATATCAGCTTCGGTTTCAACTTTATGAAAGTTAATTAAAAACTGCGGCAGGTACGAATGCGGCCCGCGCATCTGATCGAAAACATAATCCATGTGCTGGAATTCATCGGCCCGTTTCTGCAACTTATACTGGTATACCCAGATGTCATAAGACTCGCGTGCCTCGGGCGTTAATTCATCATAATTGAACTGCTGTTTAAGTTCATTTACCGAGGCTTCTCTCATGCTCAGCTCTCGCTGTTGAGCCTCGCGGCTGAAATCATCTATTTCACCATAACGATCTTTGCCGCCAAGCCGGGTGATGGTCATCGGGCTTAACTGCAGCAGTTGCTGATACTGAATATCAAACCAGGCGTTCAGGCGTTCGGATTCACTTTTATCCGGGTGCTCCACCACCTCCGAAGCCTGGCCATTCTGCTGTTGTTGCTGATCGACACCCGGATTCGGACCACAGCCGGCCAACAGACCGAGTACTGCAAGCGTAATCAGTGAATAACGCATAATCACCATCCTCTTTTAATGTGAAGTTTTTCATTCAATTTTTCATTCAGTTATAAATGATACTAAACCAGCTTGTGGTAATATCAAGTTAGTCCCCCCTTTTGAGCTTAAGAATGGCCTTAAAATCCACGGTGTTCAAAGTCGTTGCACAAATTGCTGATATGGATCGCAATTACTACCAGGATCACCAGCTGACCGTTGCGCAACACCCCTCCGAAACCGACGAAAGGCTTATGGTTCGCCTGCTGGCATTCGCTATGAACAGTTCACCAACGCTGGCGTTTACCAAAGGGTTGAGTTCCGACGAAGATGAGCCTGAGCTTTGGGATCGGGATTACAGTGGCGTGATTAATCGTTGGATTGAATTTGGTCAGGTTGATGAGAAGTGGCTACGCAAAGCCAGTGGCCGGGCGCGGCAGGTGCAGTTGGTATGTTACGGCGGGCGCAGTGTGCCGGTCTGGTGGCAACAAAACCAGCAACAACTGGCCCGCTACAAGAATTTACAGGTTATTGAAATACCGGAGCCGTCAGTCAAGGCGATGGGAAAACTAGTCAGCCGCGCCATGACCCTGCAGTACACCATTAATGAAGGGCAGATCTGGATTTCTGACGGCAGCGACAGCCTGTTAATCGAGCCAGTGGTGCTGAAAGATTACAGCTGATCAGCCCGCTCCATCAGCGCTTTCTGCAGGGTGCTGATCTGCCGCTGGCGTGCGGTGGATGGTTCAAAGGCACCGGGTACCATGGCCGACCATTCCGGATGTTTGCGCGCTTCACTCAGCGCCGCCGGCTCTTTGCCCGGTTGCCAGCAAACAAATTGATTTTGCTCTTCATCAGCAGCGCCAATCACTAGCTGGCCCGATGCCGCGTGGCCACGCCTGGCCAGTTGCTCGATAAGAAAGCTCTGGCGGGTGGCAAGTAAAGCAACAATAGCGTCTTCCACCATGAGTTCCTGACCGCCGGTAAAACGCGCCTTAAGCCTTGAACCGTAATTCTGCCAGCCCTGATAGACGCCGCCCACCAAGGCACCAATCGCCGTGGCCGCCCCTAAACTCAGACCGCCAACCATCAGATCCACCCCGGCACCTGCTGCCGCGCCAGTTCCGGCACCCAGGCCCGCCTTCAGACCAAAATCCTTTAAGGTATGGGCGGAAAACAGATCGTCCTGCCAGTACCCGGCCTCGATATTCAGTTCAGCCAATACTGCCGTATCAAGCCGGAAAGCGTATAACGCGATAATCTCCGACAGGCAACTCTGCTCACGCTGTTTTACTTCCTGTTGCATGCTGGTCGCCGCAACGGCCAAAGTCTGCTTGTCGGCGTTATTTACCAGCCTGCGATAGGCCGCAACGTCAATCAGTAACTCAGCCAGCTGGGAATAGGCTTCAACTCGTCGCTGTCCGCGTTGCTTGCGACGCTCCGCTGCCACGGCGTCTAATTCGGCGCGCGCTGAAGGCAACACAGCGACCAGACTGTTGAATAGCTCTTGCTCGGCACCAGGCGGCGGGCTGAAGGTGTCAAACTCAACCAGGGTATGCAAGTTGACCCGCGCCAGCGCCTGCTTCCACTCACTGGTATAGGCTTTCGCGGCATCGGTAAAATTGAGCACTGCCACTAAAGGTTTGCCACAGCGCATCAGAATGGTCAGTTCGTCCTGAAACTTGGCCAGCACCGGATCTCTCACATCAATGACATAAAAAGCCGCGTCACTGCGCATTAACTGACGCAGTACCTTGGCTTCCTGCTCAAACTCGCCGGCGGCGTGGTGACTATGCAAAAACGCCTGCACCTGCGCCGGCCCGTCATGGCGGTATTCAGGTTGAAACTCCTGCGCAAACAGATCGTAGAGATCGGTGCCGGCTTCGAGGCCCGGCGTATCGAAAAACTCCAGCACCGGGCGGCCTGCTATTTTAATGCCGGAACTGATCACTTCGCGCGTGCTGCTGGGGCTGGCAGCAACCACGCCAAAATCGGTCTGCTGCAGCAACGTTCTTAGCAGCGACGTTTTACCAACATTGGTATGCCCTACTACCGCAATCTTTACTGGCTCCCTCGTAGTCATATCCGGTCACCCTGTTTTTGTCCTGCATTGGTCAGCAACTCGCGGACTTCAAGTTCAGCTTCCGCCACCGGTATCCGGGCCGCAACCAGTGCATCCTGCCAGTGGCGTTGATGCTGAGCCGTGCTGCCTTTCTCGAACACCAGCCAGACGGCAAGCTGTTCGCCACAGCTTTTCAGTTGTTCCAGGAAGCGAAGGCTGCCGCGATCAGGCGACAAGTTAGCATCGATCCGGACGATCACCAGCGCCGCAGGATTAGCGCTGAGTTGTTTTACCAGCCGCTGTTTTTCAGCGCCCGACCCGGCCACGCCCAGATAGCTGAGATCAGCATACTGGCTGATAAATTGTTCTAGTTGCTCAGGGCCCGGCTCAAAATCAAGACTCAGCAACACCGCGCCTTTTCCTTTCACCAGCGCCACCGTTCGCTTACGTACACTACTCAGCCAGCTATCCGCTTTCGCATTATCCGGATCGACCAGGGTTTCCGAATGTTCGTTACCGGACAAACCGCGCACCGCATACGCCATACCGGGTTTATCCAGTTCCAGTCGCATGCGATACCAGCGCCAGAAGAACACGCCTGCGGCGATAAGCAGTAATAACAGACGCACACCAATGCCGTAGATAGCGAGGCAAACCAGCAGCCAATTACCAGCCTGCTGATAAAGTTCAGGGGACGGATTAGTGAGCAATGATTCAACTGACGGCGTCGTATAATTAACTAAAGACGGTAGCCAGTTCAGCCACTGCGCCAGTACTTTCACACTCTCTGTGTCGAGAATTGTAGTCGCCCAGGTGAAGGCGTAGGTGTTCACTGTGAGCTTGGTCAGCAATGTTATCCAGGCCGCGATTAATAGCGCCGTCCAGAAACTGTGCGTAATTACGGCCATCAGCGGCTTCAATAATTGCTGTGAGCGGGCAACCTGCACCGCGCTGCGCAAGGCGTGCGCGTGCGCAGAGCGCTTGCTCAGGCGCTGCGCTAAATCCACCGCCAGCCCACCAATCCCGGATTTATCGCTACCTGCAACTAAGGATAACAGCCACAGGAATACCATAATAATATGCAGGCCAAGCAGGGTAACCAGTGCCTGTAGCAGGGAAACCGGTTGATCACCCTGCAAGGCTGCAGTGGCAATACCATAGCCGCCGGCTACCGCCAGAATGAGCAGCAACACAGACAGCCAACGCCTGGTGCTGCGCCATAGTGAAAAATCAGGCGTGATAAGGGCTGTTTCTGGCGGCGTATCCTCAGCAAGCAACCGGGCACGTTTGAGCACACGTGCCTGCAGCGACGGCTCGCGGCGCACAAGGGGAAGCACCCGGGCGTCATCCAGCGCACCATGTGTTAGTTCATGTTGCCGAACTAATTCAGCTACCCATAACTTCTGAAAGCGCGATAGCGCCATTGGCTTACTTCCTCTTCGTCGCTAGTCCTGCAAAAAACCGCCTGATTGGCGTTGCCAGAGTTGCGCATAGAGCCCTTTTCTGGCCAGTAGTTCGTCGTGGCTACCCTGCTCAATGATACGCCCTTCGTCCATCACAATCAGCCGATCCATAGCAGCAATAGTGGACAGCCGGTGCGCGATAGCAATAACGGTTTTGCCCTCCATCAGACGATACAGGTTTTCCTGGATAGCCGCTTCAACTTCAGAATCAAGTGCCGAGGTCGCTTCGTCAAGAATTAAGATGGGTGCATCCTTCAGCATAACCCGGGCAATGGCTATGCGCTGCCGCTGGCCACCCGATAACTTGACACCCCGTTCACCAACGTGGGTATCGTAGCCCGTGCGCCCTTTAGCATCACTCAAATCACTGATAAAGGTGTCTGCTTCAGCACGTTGCGCCGCCTCTTCGATCATCTCCTGAGTTGCGTCCTCACGGCCGTAGGCAATATTCCCCCGAATTGAACGATGCAGCAGTGAAGTGTCCTGAGTGACCATGCCAATCTGCTCGCGCAGGCTATCCTGGGTTACTTCCGCAATGTTTTGCCCGTCGATGCGGATAGCGCCACCCGATACCTCATAGAACCGCAATAGTACATTCACTAAGGTCGATTTGCCGGCGCCTGAGCGCCCTACCAGACCAATCTTCTCGCCGGCAGCAATACGCAAATCAAAGTCGCGCAATACCGGTTTATCAGCACTATAATGAAAATCAACATGATCGAAATGCACCTCGCCCCGGTTAACGACCAGCGGCTTAGCATCCGGGGCATCCTGAATTTTCTGCGGAACTGAAACGGTTTTAATACCATCCTGAACCGTGCCAATGTTTTCAAACAGTGACGAAATCTCCCACATAATCCACTGACTCATACCCCACAGCCGCAAAACCAGGCTTAAAGCGACGGCGATTGCGCCTACGGTGATGGCGGCTTCCAGCCACAGCTTTATGGCTAGAAAGCCAACACTGAAGAGCAGTAGCGAATTGATTAGGTACAGGCAGGTATAAAGCTTGGTGACCAGGCGCATCTGCCGATGTACCGTACCCAGGAAATCAGACATCCCTTCTCTGGCAAAACGGCTTTCACGCTTGGCATGCGAGAATAGTTTAACCGTCTGAATATTGGTATAACTGTCAACGATGCGTCCGGTCATCACCGAGCGGGCATCGGCCTGTTGTTCTGCCACGGCTCCCAGGCGGGGTACGAAATAGCGCAGTAATAGCACATAAAACACCAGCCAGACCATTAACGGAATAGCCAGACGCCAGTCGGCCGCACCAACGATAACCACAGTACCAATAAAGTAAACCGTGACGTAATTAAGCACATCAAACAGCTTGATCACGCACTCGCGTACGGCCAGAGCGGTCTGCATTACTTTTGTGGCAATACGACCGGCAAACTCATCCTGATAGAAGGTAACTGACTGGTTCAGCAAATACTGATGTACCAACCAGCGGATCCGCATCGGATAGTTACCCAACAGTGACTGAAAGGTCACCAGTGAGTGCAGAATAACCAATAACGGCAAACCAATTAACACAACGGCGGCCATACCGGTCAATGACCAGAATTCTTCTTCGAGAAAGGTTTCGCGACTCTGAGCTGCCAGCCAGTCGACAATATTGCCAATAAAACTGAATAACCACACTTCGGTAATGGCGATCAGCATCATCAATGCGCCGGCCGAGAGTATATAAGGCCAGGCGCCGCGACTGTAGTGCAGGCAGAAACGTATCAGGCCTTCGGGCGGTTGCTCAGGCTTGCCGTCAGGAAATGGATTCAGGCGATTTTCAAACCAGCGAAACATAGAGGTCCTTATCCGGTGTGCCTAGACTTTAGTCGCATGTCAGGCTTTACTAATTATGCGGTACGATAACGAGTTACGATTACCCCATAATAAACTAAAAGGGTCATTCCATGAACGCTATTCTACTGATGTTGCTGGGTTTAGGCGCGATGTTTCTGGGTTATGTGTTTTATTCAAAATTCATAGCTGAGAAAATATTTAAGCTTGATCCCAACTTCCGCACCCCCGCCCATGAGTTTGAAGACGGCGTCGATTTTGTCCCTACCAACAAGTTTGTTCTGTGGGGACATCATTTTACTTCGGTGGCCGGCGCAGCGCCCATTATTGGCCCTGCAATTGCAGTTATATGGGGTTGGGTGCCGGCGTTTCTGTGGGTCATATTCGGTACCATATTCTTCGCTGGCGTACATGATGCCGGCGCTATCTGGGCCAGTAACCGCAATAAAGCACGCTCTATCGGTGCCCTGACCGGTGATGTGGTAGGTAAAAAATCCCAGAGCCTGTTTATGATCGTCATTTTTCTGGTACTGCTGATGGTCAACGCTGTTTTTGCCACCGCCATATCGGGGCTGCTTATCAGTTTCCCCAGCTCAGTATTACCGGTGTGGGGCGCTATTTTCGTTGCCCTGATCATCGGCCAGATTATCTTCCGCAAATGGATGAATCTGGGCACGATTTCAATCCTCGGGGTTATCGCGCTTTATGCGTTGATCTGGAGCGGCCCCGGGGTTCCGCTGGCACTCCCGGAAACCTTCATGGGTATCAGTGATAATGCCCAGTGGATATTAGTCTTATTCGGTTATGCGGCTATTGCGTCGCTGTTGCCGGTTTGGGTACTGCTGCAGCCACGGGACTATATTAACGGCTTACAATTGTTTATTGGTCTCATCCTGGTCTACGCGGCGGTGCTGATAAGTGGCCCTGAGCTGGTAGCTCCGGCGTTCAATACCAATCCCCCCGAGGGCACGCCGTCAATGATCCCGCTGCTGTTTGTAACCATTGCCTGCGGCGCGATTTCTGGTTTCCATGGGCTGGTCGCATCAGGCACCACTTCAAAACAGCTGGATAAAGAGCCGGATGCGCGCTTTGTTGGTTATTTTGGCGCTATCGGTGAGGGTTCCCTGTCACTGGCCACCATTATTGCCGCCACCG
>CAYWXF010000082.1:0-8100 GCA_964462025.1 uncultured Pseudomonas sp.
AATCGACTTGATTATCTGCAGCTCCATCGCGGGTGTTATGGTAATACATGGTTTTGATACCCAGTTTGTATGCATAAAGCAGGTCTTGCAGCAGCTGCTTCATCGGGACCTTACCGGCATCGAATTTATTCGGGTCATAATTGGTGTTGGCAGAAATAGTCTGGTCAACAAACTTCTGCATGATACCAACCAGCTCCAGGTAGCCCTTGTTATTCGGAATGGTCCAGAGCAACTCATAGGCGTCTTTGAGGTTTTCGTAATCAGGCACTACCTGCTTGGTTACGCCATCTTTGGATGCTTTGATACTGATATGGCCGCGCGGTGGCTCAATACCATTGGTCGCGTTAGAAATCTGTGACGAGGTTTCTGATGGCATCAATGCCGACAGGGTGGAGTTACGCATACCGTATTGCTTGATATCTTTACGCAACTGATCCCAGTCCAGCTGCAACGGCTCGTTGCAGACTGCATCCAGATCCTTCTTGTAGGTATCGACAGGCATAATACCCTGGGAATAAGTCGTTTCGTTGAACTTAGGACAGGCACCCATTTCTTTGGCCAGGTTCACTGACGCTTTCATCAGATAGTACTGAATGGCTTCAAATGTGCGGTGGACCAGGCCATTGGCCGAGCCATCGGAATAACGGACGCCATTTTTGGCCAGGTAGTAAGCAAAGTTAATAACGCCTATGCCCAGGGTGCGACGACCCATAGTGGCATTGCGGGCGGCTGGCACAGGGTATTCCTGATAATCAAGCAGGCTGTCGAGGGCTCGGACCGCAAGATCGGCCATTTCTTCAAGATCATCAAGCGAATTGATAGCACCTAAGTTAAATGCCGATAAGGTACAAAGGGCGATCTCGCCTTCTTCATCGTTTACATGTGACAGCGGTTTGGTTGGCAACGCAATCTCAAGGCAGAGGTTACTCTGACGGATTGGCGCGACCTTAGGATCAAACGGGCTGTGGGTATTACAGTGATCGATGTTCTGCAGGTAGATACGGCCGGTACTGGCGCGCTCCTGCATAAACAAACTAAAGAGCTCGATCGCCTTGATGCGTTTCTTACGGATCGAGTCATCTTGTTCATACTGGGTGTAGAGCCGTTCGAACTCAGCCTGATCAGCGAAAAACGCGTCATACAGGCCCGGTACATCAGATGGACTGAACAAAGTAATAAAATCGTCTTTAACCAGACGCTGATACATCAGTCGGTTAAACTGTACTCCGTAATCCAGGTGGCGGACACGGTTCTCTTCAACACCGCGGTTGTTTTTCAACACTAGCAGGCTTTCGACCTCAAGGTGCCAGAGCGGGAAGAACAGGGTAGCTGCGCCACCGCGCACGCCGCCTTGTGAGCAGCTCTTGACCGCGGTCTGGAAATATTTGTAGAACGGAATACAGCCGGTGTGGAAGGCTTCGCCGCCACGAATAGGGCTGCCCAGAGCGCGAATGCGGCCGGCATTGATGCCGATACCAGCACGCTGGGAAACATACTTAACAATGGCGCTCGCGGTCGCATTGATTGAATCCAGGCTGTCACCCGCTTCAATAAGTACACAGGAGCTGAACTGGCGGGTTGGCGTACGAACACCGGACATAATCGGCGTTGGCAGTGAAATCTTGAACAGCGAAGTGGCGTCATAGAAGCGTTTTACGTAGCTCATCCGGGTATCTTTCGGATAGTTCGCAAACAGACACGCGGCCACTAACACATACAAAAATTGTGCACTTTCGTAGATTTCACCGGTTACCCGGTTCTGCACCAGGTATTTGCCTTCCAACTGCTTAATCGCGGCATAAGAAAAATTCAGGTCCCGCCCGTGATCCATGAACTCGTTCATTTCTTCGAATTCTTCTTTGCTGTAGTCGGTCAGCAGGTGCTTATCATAGCGGCCAGCTTCGACCATGCTCTGCACCTGATCATACAGGTGCGGTGGCTCGAACTTGCCATAAGCCAGTTTGCGTAGATGGAACACCGCCAGCCGGGCAGCCAGATACTGGTAATCCGGGGCTTCTTCGGAAATCAGATCGGCGGCTGCCTTAATGATGGTTTCATGAATGTCTTCAGTCTTGATTCCATCATAAAACTGAATTCGCGACTTAATCTCAACCTGCGAGACAGAAACATTATTCAGGCCTTCGGCGGCCCAGCTGATTACGCGGTGAATTTTCTCTAAATCCAGCGGTTCACGTTTACCACTGCGTTTAGTCACGAAAAGCTGTTGGTTCATGCGGCTCACCCATAGAAATTATCGTTATGTTTGTTTTATGTCGCCACAAGATGTTGTGTAGAGAGTGGGTTTTTAGTGTGAATTTTACACAATATCTTGGGTTGGCTGATGTAGCTGTATCCTATGCACTATTGGCGACAGGATCAAGCAGGAAAGTGGACCGTCCAGGTAAAAATAACGGATTTTTATCAGGTGATTTAGCTAAAACGCTTGTCGGTATGCACCTTTAGCCACAGCAAATAATTTCTTATGATTTTTTGCTCTTTAACTATGTTTTGTCAGACTGCAATGCTCTAAGCCATTACTATCAAGGCCTGTAACCCATAGGCTTAGTTTTTCAGCAAATCAAGCAACTGTAGTGGCTGTTCAATATGCGCATCGGCGCCCCAGTCGGCGCGTTGCTCTTCTTTGGTCAGATAGCCATAGCGGGCCAGTATCGTAAACATTTGTGCCGCCAGTCCGGCTTCAATATCACGCTCCGCATCACCAACATACCAGCACTGGCGCGGCTCTACCCCGAGCAGTTCGGCAGCATGGAGCAGGGGCTCCGGGTGTGGCTTGGCAACCGGCAAGGTGTCGCCGCATACCACGGCTTTAAGCGCTGACAGATCAGGGAAGTGAGGCAGCAACTGACGGGTCAGCGCCAGTGGCTTATTGGTTACTATACCTACGGCGATTTCGCGCTCAGCGAGCGCTTTAAGTAATTCATCTACCCCCTGATATAAGCGGGTATTCACCATAATGTCGTTGGCATAAGCCGCCAGGAAAGCTTCGCGCAACTCGTCGCGACGGGCCTCGAATTCATCGCCGTAGGCGTGGCGTAGTAAGCCCGTCGAACCATGGGAAGCCAGCGGCGTGTACGCCTCGGCAGTTACTTCCGGGCGTTGTTCACGGCGCAATACGGTATTCAGTGCCGCGCCAAGATCTGGCGCCGTATCCAACAGGGTACCGTCAAGATCAAATAAAATGGCCGCAGGTGCTAGCATGGTTTCTCTAACACCACGATATAGTTCACGTCGACGTTACGATCGTCGAGATAGAAGCCCCGCAGCGGTGAATAATGCATACCGGTCATATGTATTGGATTCAGCCCGGCTTCATCAGTCATCCGCAACAGTTCAGCTGGTTGAATAAACTTTTTATGTTGGTGGGTGCCCTGGGGGACCCAGCGCAACACATACTCGGCCGCAACAATACCCAGTAACCAGGATTTCATATTGCGGTTCAGGGTAGAGAAAAAGATTTTCCCGCCGGGCTTCAGGGCCTGCGTAGCCGCTGCGACTATTGCTGACGGATCCGGCACATGTTCGAGCATTTCCAGGCAAGTCACTACGTCAAATTGTTCCGGATGCTGCGCGGCGAATTCTTCTGCTGCTACACACTGATAGTCAATATCCAGCTTGCTCTCTTCGCGGGCATGCAGCCGTGCTACCTGTAATGACTGTTCCGCCAGATCAATGCCGGTTACCCGCGCGCCGGCCTGGGCCAGGGCTTCGGACAGCAAGCCACCGCCACAACCAATATCAAGCACCTCAAGATCAAACACGCCATCACAGTGTTGCTGAATATAGCCAACCCGCAGTGGGTTAATTTTATGCAGCGGCTTAAATTCACCTTCGGGATCCCACCAACGTGAGGCGAGGGCACTGAATTTCTCGATTTCGGCGGGGTCAACGTTCGAAGATAGGGTCATAGTACTTCTGCTCTGGCTGAAAACTAGGTACAGTGTACTCAACCTGGCGGTGTAAAAAAAGCGCCGGAAAAAAGGATGCGGTAGGGCATGGCTACGGGTACAATGCTGCTATCTATAAAATTATAAGAAAGTTAGTTCGTTTAGGGATATAGCTATGAGTGATCTCGCCAGAGAAGTCAGTCCGGTAAATATTGAAGATGAGTTAAAGAGTTCGTACCTCGATTACGCCATGAGTGTAATTGTCGGCCGGGCGCTACCGGACGTTCGTGATGGACTCAAACCGGTTCATCGGCGCGTGCTGTTCGCGATGAATGAGCTGCGCAACGACTATAACAAGCCTTATAAAAAATCAGCGCGTATCGTTGGTGATGTAATCGGTAAGTATCACCCGCACGGTGACAGCGCCGTATACGACACCATTGTGCGTATGGCCCAGCCGTTCTCGTTACGCTACATGCTGGTGGATGGTCAGGGTAACTTTGGTTCCGTTGACGGCGACTCGGCGGCGGCAATGCGTTATACCGAAATCCGTATGGCGAAAATTGCCAGCGAGCTGTTGTCCGACCTCGATAAAGAAACCGTCGACTTCGTACCAAACTACGATGGTACCGAACAAATTCCTGATGTCTTGCCAACCCGCGTACCTAACCTGCTGGTTAACGGCTCGTCGGGTATCGCAGTAGGTATGGCGACTAATATACCGCCGCACAACCTGACTGAAGTGGTAAACGGCTGTCTGGCAATGATCGACAACCCGACTATCACTGTCGAAGAATTAATGGAATATATTCCCGGCCCGGATTTCCCGACTGCCGCAAGTATTTCCGGCCGGGCCGGCATTGTTGAAGCATACAAAACCGGCCGTGGCCGCATTCATTTGCGCGCCAAAGCCGAAATCGAAACGGACAGCAATGGCCGCGAAGCCATCATCGTCAATGAGATTCCGTATCAGGTGAACAAAGCCCGCCTGATTGAAAAGATTGCCGAGTTGGTTAAAGAAAAACGTCTTGAAGGTATCAGTGGCCTGCGTGATGAATCTGACAAAGATGGCATGCGCATCGTTATTGAACTCAAGCGCGGTGAAGTTGCTGAGGTGGTGCTGAATCATCTGTACGCAAACACCCAAATGCAGGTCGTTTTCGGTATTAATATGGTCGCGCTGGATAAAAACCAGCCGCGTCTGTTTAACCTGCAGTATATGCTTGAGTGCTTTATTCTGCACCGCCGTGAAGTGGTCACCCGGCGCTCAGTATATGAACTGCGCAAAGCCCGTGAACGCGCTCATATATTAGAAGGTTTGGCGATTGCGCTGGCGAATATTGATGAAATTATTGAACTGATCCGCCGCTCGCAGACTGCCGCCGACGCCAAAGCTGGTCTGACGGCTCGCTCGTGGGTGTTGGGTGATGTTTCAGCGATGCTGGAACGCGCCGGTGTTGATGCTGCACGTCCTGATCACCTGGATCCAAAGTATGGTATCCGTGACGGTGAATACTACCTGACCGAAGATCAGGCTCAGGCAATTCTGGACCTGCGCCTGCACAAGCTGACAGGTCTGGAACATGAAAAAATTCTTGATGAATACAAGAGTCTGCTGCAGCAAATCGAAGAGCTGCTGCACATTCTGAATAGCTCAGAGCGGCTGATGGAAGTGATTCGCGAAGAGCTGGAAAAAATCAAAGCTGAATACGGTGATGAGCGCCGCACCGAAATCACGGCGGCCGCCCACGACATCAGCATGGAAGATCTGATTAACGAAGAAGATGTGGTGGTGACCCTGTCGCATCACGGCTACGTGAAATACCAGCCGTTAACTGAATATGAAGCTCAGCGCCGTGGCGGTAAAGGCAAGTCGGCGACGCGGATGAAAGAAGAAGACTTTATCGAGCGGTTATGGGTAGCCAATACCCACGATACGATTTTGTGTTTCTCGACCCGCGGGCGTATTTACTGGATGAAGGTTTACCAACTGCCGTTGGCAACCCGTACCTCGCGTGGGCGCCCGATTGTAAACCTGCTGCCGCTTGAGGCCGATGAACGGATCACCGCGATTCTGCCGACCCGGGACTATCCGGAAGATAAATTTGTGGTGATGGCAACCCGCAACGGCACCATCAAGAAGACCCCACTGGTAGATTACTCACGGCCACGTAATGGCGGTATCATCGCCCTGAATCTGGTACCTGATGACGAACTGATTGGGGTTGATCTGACCAGTGCCGGTGACGAAATTATGTTGTTCTCTGATGGCGGCAAAGTGGTTCGTTTCAGCGAAGATCAGGTTCGTTCCATGGGCCGTACCGCCACAGGTGTTCGCGGTATCCGGCTGGCCGATGATCAGAAAGTGGTATCACTGATTGTGCCGCGGACGATTGAAGATGAAGTGCCAACCATTCTGACCGTGACTGAAAACGGCTTCGGCAAACGTACCCCAATAACTGATTACCCGGCGAAGAGCCGTGCCACCAAAGGCGTGGTATCGATCAAGGTCAGCGAGCGCAATGGCAGCGTAGTTGGGGCAATGGAAGTCATCGACGCCAACCAGATCATGCTGATCAGCAATAAAGGCACACTGGTGCGCACCCGGGTCAGCGAAGTATCCGTGGTCGGGCGTAACACCCAGGGCGTGCGGCTGATTCGTACCGGTGCCGACGAAAAAGTTGTCGGCATGCAGCGGATCGATGAAATCGATGAGCTGGAAGAAGTCGAATCGGTCGATGAATTACTTGATGATGACCTGGCACCTGATTTACCTGCCGCTGACGAAGCTGACGACAAGGAATAACAGCCGATGACTGCCCCGTTTAATTTTTCCGCGGGGCCGGCAATGTTGCCGGCAGAGGTCATGCAGCAGGCGCAGGAAGAGTTCAGAAGCTGGCGCAACAGCGGGATTTCGGTGATGGAAGTTAGCCACCGCGATCCTGCTTTTATGCAGATGGCCGCTCAGGCCGAGCAGGATCTGCGTGAGCTGATGGCGATTCCGGCCAACTACCAGGTACTATTCATGCATGGCGGTGGTCGCGGTCAGTTTAGTGCGGTTCCGCAGAATATTGCCGGTCCGGATGACACTGTCGATTACCTCAACTCAGGCATCTGGTCCGACTTTGCGGTTCGCGAAGCGGGCAAATACGTGGCCCGGGTTAACGTTGTTGGCGGTACCGAACAGACCTCCCGCGGTAAAGCGATACAGTCCCCTGCATCCTGGAAGCTCTCTGAAAACCCGGCTTATTTCCATTATTGCCCCAATGAAACCGTCGATGGCATTGCCTTGCATCAGATCCCGGAAGGTATCAGCGCACCGCTGGTCGCCGATCTGTCGTCAAACATCCTGTCCGAACCTCTTGATGTAAGTCGCTTTGGCATTATTTATGCTGGCGCGCAGAAGAATATTGGGCCTTCGGGTTTCGCTATAGCTATTGTGCGTGATGACCTGTTGGGGCGGCCGCAGGGCAACACCTCGACCATTATGGACTACAGCGTACAGGCCAGAGAACGCTCCATGTACAATACCCCTAATACCTTTGCCTGGTACCTGTCGGGGCTGGTTTTTGAATGGTTAAAGCGCAAAGGCGGCGTCGAGGCTATGGGCGCAATTAACCGCGAGAAAGCCGCTTTACTGTACGACTACATTGATAGCTCTGATTATTATTCCAATCCGGTTCATCCTGATTTCCGCTCGCGCATGAACGTGCCCTTTTTGCTTGCCGATGACAGGCAGGACGGTGAGTTTCTGCAGCAGGCAGCGAAAAGCGGGCTGGTGGGCCTGAAAGGCCACCGCTTTGTCGGTGGAATGCGCGCGAGTATTTACAATGCCATGCCGCTTGACGGCGTGAAGGCATTACTCGATTTTATGAAAGATTTCGAAAAATCAAACGGCTAAACAAGAGTGAATTATGACTATTTTTGATGCGAAGAGCCTGGCCAATGAAGGCGTCCGTAACCTAAGCCCTTATCAGGCTGGTAAGCCCATTGAAGAGCTGGAGCGTGAGCTCGGTATTCGCAATATTGTGAAGTTAGCCTCCAACGAGAATCCGCTCGGCCTGAGTGAAAAAGTTAAACAAGCGCTGCAGGATCAGTTAGCCGGATTAGCGCGTTATCCGGATGCCAACGGCTACTACCTGAAAACCAGGATTGCGGAAAAATTTAATATCAAGGCAAATCAAATCACCCTGGG